>CAYOXW010000270.1:0-3202 GCA_964408005.1 uncultured Methylibium sp. | reverse complement strand
GGCGCTTCCTTGGTGATCTGCACGTCGTGCACATGGCTCTCGCGGATGCCGGCCGAGGTGATTTCGACGAACTCCGCCTTGTCGCGCATCTCGTCGACCGTCGCACAGCCGCAATAACCCATCGAGGCGCGCAGCCCGCCGGCCATCTGGAACAGGATCGCGATCACCGAGCCCTTGTAGGGCACGCGGCCCTCGATGCCCTCGGGCACCAGCTTGTCGGCGTTCGGATTGGCGCCCGAATTGTCCTGGAAGTAGCGGTCGGCCGAGCCGGCCTGCATCGCACCGATCGAGCCCATGCCGCGGTAGCTCTTGTAGCTGCGCCCCTGGAACAGCACGATCTCGCCCGGCGCCTCCTCGGTGCCGGCGAACATGCCCCCCACCATCACGCTGCAGGCGCCGGCGGCGATCGCCTTGGCGATGTCGCCCGAGTAGCGCACCCCGCCATCGGCGATCAGCGGCACGCCGCTGCCCTTGAGCGCCTTGGCGACGTTGTCGATGGCGGTGATCTGCGGCACCCCGACGCCGGCGACGATGCGGGTGGTGCAGATCGAGCCGGGGCCGATGCCGACCTTGACCGCGTCCGCCCCGGCCTCGGCCAGCGCCAGTGCCGCCTCGCCGGTGGCGATGTTGCCGCCGATCACGTCGACCTGCGGGAAGTTCTGCTTGACCCAGCGCACGCGCTCGATCACGCCCTTGCTGTGGCCGTGGGCGGTGTCAACGATGATCGCGTCCACCCCGGCCTTGGCCAGCAGCTCGACGCGCTCCTCGGTGCCCTCGCCCACCCCGACCGCGGCGCCGACGCGCAGCTTGCCCTGGGCGTCGCGGGCGGCATTCGGGAAGCTGGTCTGCTTGGTGATGTCCTTGACCGTGAACAGGCCGCGCAACTCGTCGCGCTCATTGAGCACCAGCACCCGCTCGAGCTTGTGCTGGTGCATCAGCGCCTTGGCCTGCTGCAGCGTGGCGCCCTCCTTCACGGTGATCAGGCGCTCGCGCGGCGTCATGATCTCGCGCACCGGCGCGTCCAGGCGGGTCTCGAAGCGCAGATCGCGGCCGGTCACGATGCCGACCACCCGTCCCTCGTCGACCACCGGGAAGCCCGAGATGCCGTGCTGGCGCGACAGGTCGATGACGTCGCGCACCCGCACGCCGGAGGAGATCGTGATCGGGTCGCGCAGCAGGCCCGACTCATAGCGCTTGACGCGCGAGACCTCGGCGGCCTGCTGCTTTGGGCTCAGGTTCTTGTGGACGATGCCGATGCCGCCCTCCTGCGCCAGCGCGATCGCCAGGCGGGCCTCGGTCACGGTGTCCATGGCCGCCGACACCAGCGGCAGGTTCAGCGTGATGTTGCGGGATAGGCGCGTCGCGAGCGAGGTGTCGCGCGGCAGGACCTGGGAGAAGGCGGGCACCAACAACACGTCGTCGAAGGTGAGCGCTTTGCCGAGAAGGCGCATGGGGCAGGCTCCAGTCGCAAAACGAAATTATACGGAGCCCCCTCAAAAGGCGGCCGGCCGTGACTTCCCCCCGCGGCAACGGGGGGCGGCCGCTGTTGGCGGCGCACGGCCGTGCGTAAACTGCGGCGCATGTCCGTGCCCCCAATTTTCCGGATTCGCCTGGGGTCCACCCTGTTCGCCCTGGCACTGTTCGCCGCCTGTGGCGGCGCCCAGGCGCAGTGGCAGTGGCGCGACGCGCAAGGCCGCATGCAGTACAGCGACTTGCCGCCGCCGCGTGGCACACCGCCGCAGAACATCCTGCAGCGCCCCCAGGCCGCGGTGCGGCTGGCCCAGCCGCAGGCGGCCTCGGCCCCTGGCGCAGCGGCGTCGCTGCCCGGCAGCGTCGACCCGGCGCTGGAGCAGCGTCGCCAGCAGCTCGAGCGTCAGGAAGCCGAGCGCCGCAAGGCCGAGGAGGCGCGAGCGGCCGAATTGCGCACCCAGCAGGCGGCGCAGAACTGCGAGCGGGCCCGGGCGCAGCTGCGCCTGATCGAGAGCGGGGAACGGGTGGTCCACACCAACGCGCGAGGCGAGCGCGAGTTCCTCGACGACGCCGGGCGCGGCCGTGAAGCCGCAGGCGCCCGGCAGGCCATCGCCAGCGAGTGCCGCTGAGCGCTCAGCGCCGCTTCGGCGGACTGCGCGAGTGCCCGCGCGCCCGACGTGCCTCCATCGGGTCGATCCGCAGCGGCCGGTAGAGCTCGATGCGGTCGCCCTCGCGCAACGCCTGCTGCAGACCGCAGCGCCGCCCCCACAGCCCGACGCCCGCGCCCGACACCGCCCAGCCACAGGCGCGCAGCGCCTGCTCCACCGTCGCCTCCTCGGGCAAATCCAGCGTGCGACGCTCGATCAGGCGCTCCGCGGGGCTGCGAACGATCTCGACACGCATCGCGGCAGACCTCAGCGCGGCCCGTGCACCTGCTCGGCGCGGCGCACGAAGGCATCGACAAAAGTGTTCGCCACCCGGTCGAACACCGGGCTGACGACCGCCTCGAGGGCCACGCTGCTGAACGCATAGCGCAGTTCGAACTCGATGCGACAGGCACTGTGGCCGCCCTCGGCGGCCGCCGGCACCGCCAAAGGCACGAACTGCCAGGTGCCCTCGAGCAGAGAGAACGGGCCATCGACCAGCGAGACCTCGACGCGGCGGTCGTGCTCGTGGCGGTTGCGTGTCGTGAAGGCGTGCCGCACCCCGTGGTAGGCCAGGTGCAGCCGCGCCGTCATGCCGCTCGCGTCGCTGCTCAGCACTTCGGCGCGCTCGCACCACGGCAGGAAGGCCGGGTAGTCGGGCACCGCGGTCACGAGCTCGTACATCTCGTGGGCCGAGTACCACAGCAGCACCGAACGCTTGACGTGTTTCATGGCTTCTTAGAATCCACCAATTCTATTGAGGGGCTTCATGGCCATCGCTGAGAACAAGAAGGCCCGCTTCAACTACACGATCGAGGAGACCTACGAGGCCGGTGTCGTGCTCGAGGGCTGGGAGGTCAAGGCACTGCGCGCCGGCCAGGTACAGCTGACCGACGGCTACGTGCTGCTGAAGGATGGCGAGCTCTACCTGATCGGCTGCCGCATCAACCCGCTGCGCACCGCGTCGACCCACGTCCATCCGCAGGCCGACCGGACCAAGAAGCTGCTGATGCACAAGGACGAGATCCGGCGCCTGATCGGCAAGGTCGAGCAGAAGGGCTACACGCTGGTGCCGCTGAACCTGCACT
>CAYOXW010000269.1:464-3213 GCA_964408005.1 uncultured Methylibium sp. | reverse complement strand
TGCCCAAGCCCATCGTCGGTGACAACGGCTCCGGCATGCACGTGCACCAGTCGGTCTGGAAGGACGGCAAGAACCTGTTCGCCGGCGACGGCTACGCCGGTCTGTCGGACTTCGCGCTGTACTACATCGGCGGCATCATCAAGCACGCCCGTGCGCTGAACGCGATCACCAACCCGGGCACCAACAGCTACAAGCGCCTGGTCCCTGGCTTCGAAGCCCCGGTCAAGCTGGCCTACTCGGCCAAGAACCGCTCGGCCTCGATCCGCATCCCCTACGTGGCGAACCCGAAGGGCCGTCGCGTCGAAGCGCGCTTCCCGGATCCCTTGATGAACCCCTACCTGGGCTTCGCCGCGCTGCTGATGGCCGGCCTCGACGGCGTCGAGAACAAGATCCACCCGGGCGAAGCGGCGACCAAGGACCTCTACCACCTGCCGCCGGAAGAAGACGCGAAGATCCCGACCGTCTGCCACAGCCTCGACCAGGCGCTCGAGAACCTGGACAAGGACCGTGCCTTCCTGACCAAGGGCGGTGTGTTCACCGACTCCTACATCGACGCCTACATCGACCTGAAGATGCAGGAGGTGACCCGCTTCCGCATGGCCACGCACCCGGTCGAGTTCGACATGTACTACACGCTCTGATCGGGCGTTGCGACGTGAAGAAGGGACGGCCTGGCCGTCCCTTTTTCTTTGGCGCGAGGGTGCACGCGGGGGCGACGGGCGGCGTTGGAGTCTCGATGCCCGATACTGTCGGGCACGCGGTGAGGCGGACAGGGGAGACGGATGGTGCGAGCGATCGGGCTGGGCGTGGTGGGACTGCTGCTGGCAGCGCTGGGTGCGGCCGAGGCGCAGGAACGCATCGTCTACAAGTGCCCCGGCAACCTGTACACCGACGCGCTGTCGGCCAAGGAGGCCGAAGCCAAGGGCTGCGTGCGGCTCGAGGGCGCGCCGGTCACCGTGATCCAGTCGAGTCCGTCGCCGCGCCGCGAGGGCGGCAGCAGCGTCAGCGCGCCGGCTGCGCGCGGCGCCGACAGCAAGGTCGACCCGGCCGAGCAGAAGGCGCGCGACACCGACAAGCGCCGCATCCTCGAGACCGAACTCCGGCGCGAGGAGGACAAGCTCGCCGCGCTGAAAGCCGAGTACAACAACGGCCAACCCGAGCGCCGCGGCGACGAGCGCAACTACCAGAAGTACCTGGACCGCGTGGCCGAGATGAAGGCCGGTATCGAGCGCTCGGAGGCCGACATCGCGGCGCTCAAGCGCGAGCTCGCCAAGCTGCCACCAGGCTGAGCGCCGTGCATCGCCCAGCGAGGTGCCCGTGATGTCCGCCGCGCCGGTGCAGCGCTGGCAGGAGTCCTTCGACCTGCTCGCGACGATGGTGGCGGTCGTCGAGCCCAGCGGCCGCTGCCTGTTTGCCAACACCGCCTTCGAGAACGTCGTCGGGCAGTCGCGCCGCCATGTGCTGCGCCGCGACTGGTTCGAGTGGTTCGTCGAGGCCGACCTGGTGCGCGAGACCGTCGCCGCGGTGGCGAGCAACGAGTTCTCGACCAGCCGGCTCGACGCCCAGCTCAAGCGCCCGCCGCCGGCGCCGGGCGAGCCGGTGCTGGTGCACGTGATCGTCAACCAGATCGACCATTCGCCGATGACGCTGGTGGAGCTGATCGAGATCGAGCAGCAGACGCGCCAGGACCGCGAGGAGCGCGCGCTCGACCAGGTGCAGGCCAACAAGGAGCTGATCCGCAACCTCGCGCACGAGATCAAGAATCCGTTGGGCGGCATCCGTGGCGCGGCCCAGCTGCTGCAGATGGAGGTCGAGTCCAAGGGCCTGGGCGAGTACGCGCAGGTCATCATCCACGAGGCCGACCGCCTGCAGGCGCTGGTCGACCGCCTGCTCGCGCCGCACCGCAAGCCGCATGTGGTGAGCGACGTCAACATCCACGAGGTCTGCGAGCGCGTGCGCGCGCTGATCCTGGCCGAGTTCCCGAAGGGGCTGGCGATCGAGCGCGACTACGACGCCTCGCTGCCCGACTTCCGCGGCGACCGCGAGCAGTTGATCCAGGCCGTGCTCAACATCGCGCACAACGCCGCACAGGCGCTGGTCGAGCGCATCGCGGCCGGTGATGCGCGCATCGTGCTGCGCACCCGGGTCGCGCGCCAGGTGACGATCGGCAAGCAGCGCTTCCGTTTGGCACTGGAATTGCATATCGAGGACAACGGGCCGGGCGTGCCGGAGTCGATCCGCGATCGCATCTTCTACCCGCTGGTATCGGGACGCGAGGGCGGATCGGGCCTCGGCCTCACGTTGGCGCAGACCTTCGTCGCTCAGCACCAGGGCGCGATCGACTGCGAGAGCGTGCCCGGCCGGACGATCTTCCGTATCACGATGCCGCTGCCCTGACCACCGGTCGAGGCAGCCGACCAGGGACCGAGCCGCTGCATGAAACCCATCTGGGTCGTTGACGACGATCAATCCATCCGCTTCGTGCTGGAGAAGGCCCTGGCACGCGACGAGCTCCCGGTGCGCAGCTTCGCGAGTGCGCGCGAGGTGCTCGCCGCGCTCGACGAGGGTGACGGCCCGCAGGTGCTGGTGAGCGACATCCGCATGCCCGGTGGCTCGGGCATCGACCTGCTCGCGACGGTGAAGGAGCGCCTGCCCGGACTGCCGGTCATCATCATGACCGCCTACTCCGACCTCGACAGCGCGGTCGCGGCCTTCCAGGGCGGTGCCTTCGAGTACCTGCCCAAGCCCT
>CAYOXW010000269.1:0-454 GCA_964408005.1 uncultured Methylibium sp. | reverse complement strand
TCGAGCTGCTCCGCCGCGCGATCGACGAGAGCCAGCGCGAGGCGGTCGGCGACGAGCGCATCACGCAGATGCCCGAGCTGCTCGGCCAGGCCCCGGCGATGCAGGACGTGTTCCGCGCGATCGGTCGGCTCAGCCAGAGCCATGTGATGGTGCTGATCACCGGCGAGAGCGGCTCGGGCAAGGAGCTGGTCGCACGCGCGCTGCACAAGCACAGTCCGCGCGCCAGCGGCCCCTTCGTCGCGATCAACACCGCCGCGATCCCGAAGGACCTGCTCGAGAGCGAGCTGTTCGGCCACGAGCGCGGCGCCTTCACCGGCGCGCAGACCACGCGGCGCGGCCGCTTCGAGCAGGCCGACGGCGGCACGCTGTTCCTCGATGAGATCGGCGACATGCCCTTCGACCTGCAGACGCGGCTGCTGCGGGTGCTGAGCGACGGCCAGTTCTACCGAGTCGG
>CAYOXW010000268.1:0-3307 GCA_964408005.1 uncultured Methylibium sp. | reverse complement strand
ATCGCGCTCACGGGCCTGATCATGCGCAACTCGGTGATCCTGATCGACCAGATCGAGCAGGAGCGCGCGCGCGGCCTGCCGGCCTGGGATGCGATCGTCGAGTCGGCGGTGCGGCGCTTCCGCCCGATCGTGCTGACGGCGGCCGCGGCGGTGCTGGCGATGATCCCGCTGACGCGCAGCGTGTTCTGGGGGCCAATGGCGGTGGCCATCATGGGCGGCCTGATCGTCGCGACGGCGCTCACGCTGCTGGCGCTACCGGCGATGTACGCCGCCTGGTTCCGCGTGGTGCGTGCGCTGCCGGCATCCCCCTGAGCCGGTCGTCCGTCCGGCGCCGGGATCGGCGGGGGGCGTCGACAGCCCGCTAGAATCCCGGGCTGTCTCGCGCGCGCCTGCCCGGTGCGACGAGCGCAGGCGTGGTCCGCGCGGGTGGCGAAATTGGTAGACGCACCAGGTTTAGGTCCTGACGCCCGCAAGGGTGTGCGGGTTCGAGTCCCGCCCCGCGCACCAACCCCGCCGACACGATCCCCCGATTCCCAACGAGAGTACCGAACATGGCTGTCACCGTCGAAACCCTCGAGAAGCTCGAGCGCCGCATCACCCTCACGCTGTCGGCCGAGGTGCTCAAGAACGAGGTCGAGTCGCGCCTGAAGCGGCTCGCCAAGACGGTCAAGGCCGATGGTTTCCGTCCTGGCAAGGTGCCGATGAACGTGGTCGCACAACGCTACGGCTACTCGGTGCAGTACGAGGTGATGAACGACAAGGTCGGCGAGGCCTTCGACCGCGCCGCCACCGAGGCGCAGCTGCGTGTGGCCGGCGCGCCGCGCATCAGCGAGAAGGAAGGCTCGCCCACGGGTGAGCTGGCGTTCTACGCCACCTTCGAGGTCTATCCGGAAGTCAAGATCGGTGACCTGGCGGCCATCGAGATCGAGCGCGTGTCGAGCTCGGTCGACGACGCGGCCATCGAGCGCACCCTCGACATCCTGCGCAAGCAACGCCGCAGCTTCGCCCAGCGCCCGGCCGTCGAGGCGGCCACCGACGGCGACCGCGTGACGATCGACTTCGAGGGCAAGATCGACGGCGTGCCCTTCGAGGGCGGCAAGGCCGAAGGCTTCCAGTTCATCCTCGGCGAAGGCCGCATGCTCGAGGCCTTCGAGAAGGCCGTGCGCGGGATGAAGACCGGTGAATCGAAGACCTTCCCGCTGCAGTTCCCCGCCGACTACCACGGCAAGGATGTGGCCGGCAAGGAAGCCGACTTCCTGGTCACGCTCAAGAAGATCGAGGCCCAGCACCTGCCGGAGGTCAACGAGGCCTTCGCCAAGTCGCTCGGCATCGCCGACGGCAGCATCGACGGTCTGCGCGCCGACATCCGCCGCAACCTCGAGCGCGAGATCAATTTCCGTGTCATCGCGCGCAACAAGGCGGCCGTGATGGAGGCGCTGCTGAAGACCGCCGAACTCGACCTGCCCAAGACGCTGGTTGCCAACGAGGCCGAACGCCTGATCGAGAACGCGCGCAACGACCTGAAGCAGCGCGGCGTCAAGGATGCCGACAAGGCGCCGATGCCGACGGAGCTGTTCGAGGAGCAGGCGCAGCGCCGCGTGCGCCTCGGGCTGGTGGTGGCCGAGCTGGTGCGTGCCAACGGGCTGCAGCCCAAGCCGGAGCAGGTCACCGCCCACATCGAAGAGATGGCGCAGAGCTACGAGAAGCCCGAGGAGATCAAGCGCTGGTACTTCAGCGACGCGCAGCGTCTTGGCGGGGTCGAATCGGCGGTGGTCGAGGGCAATGTGACCGAGTTCGTGCTGGCACGTGCCAAGGTGGCCGACAAGCAGGTCGCGTTCGACGAGCTGATGGCCGGCTGAGCCGCGCCGCGTCACCCCGTGCACAGGGCGCCGGGCCGCGAGGCCGGCGCCCTTTTGTTTGCCAGGCGCGGGGGCTTGTGGCGACATAATGAAGCCGCATCTAACGGCATCGCGATACCCTCAGGAGAGATATGAGCGCGCTGGACACACAGAACCTGGGCATGGTGCCCATCGTCATCGAGCAGTCGGGCCGCGGTGAACGCGCCTACGACATCTACAGCCGGCTGCTGCGCGAGCGGGTGATCTTCCTGGTCGGCCCGGTCAACGACCAGAGCGCGAACCTCGTCGTCGCCCAGCTGCTGTTCCTCGAAAGCGAGAACCCGGACAAGGACATCTCGCTGTACATCAACTCGCCGGGCGGCTCGGTCAGCGCCGGCCTGTCGATCTTCGACACGATGCAGTTCATCAAGCCCGACGTGTCGACGCTGTGCATGGGCCTGGCGGCCAGCATGGGCGCCTTCCTGCTCGCCGCCGGCGCCAAGGGCAAGCGGTTCTCACTGCCGAACTCGCGCATCATGATCCACCAGCCCTCCGGCGGCGCGCAGGGCCAGGCGACCGACATCGAGATCCAGGCACGCGAGATCCTCAAGCTGCGCGAGAGCCTGAACAACATCCTCGCCGAGCGCACCGGCCAGCCGCTGGACAAGGTCAAGGCGGATTCCGAGCGCGACTACTTCATGTCGTCCGACGAAGCCAAGACCTACGGACTGATCGACCAGGTGATCTCGCAACGCGGCTGAGTTCGGACCGTCCGGGCCTGTCGGCCCGGGAAAAGAAGCAGGGCCGGCAAGGGGGGCTTTCCCGACGGGAAGCCTCCCTTTTTGTTTGCCTTATGATCGAAACAACACCCCTGAGCATCGTCTCCCATGCCCGAGAAAAAAGGCTCATCCAGCGAAAAGGTGCTGTACTGCTCGTTCTGCGGTAAGAGCCAGCATGAGGTCAAGAAACTGATCGCAGGCCCGTCGGTGTTCATCTGCGACGAGTGCATCGAGCTCTGCAACGACATCATCCGTGACGAGATCCCGGCCGAGGGCCAGGATGCCAAGGCGCCCAAGAGCGATCTGCCGGTGCCCGGCGAGATCAAGGCGAGCCTCGACCAGTACGTGATCGGCCAGGATGCCGCCAAGCGCACCCTCGCGGTGGCGGTCTACAACCACTACAAGCGCCTGAAGCACATGCAGGGCGCGGGCAAGAAGGAGGATGTCGAGCTCGCCAAGAGCAACATCTTGCTGATCGGCCCGACCGGCTCCGGCAAGACCTTGCTGGCGCAGACGCTCGCGCGGCTGCTCAACGTCCCCTTCGTGATCGCTGACGCGACCACGCTGACCGAGGCCGGCTACGTCGGCGAGGACGTCGAGAACATCATCCAGAAGCTGCTGCAGAACTGCAACTACGACGTCGAGCGGGCCCAGCGCGGCATCGTCTACATCGACGAGATCGACAAGATC
>CAYOXW010000267.1:0-3368 GCA_964408005.1 uncultured Methylibium sp. | reverse complement strand
ATGATGGCGCAGTACCTGCGCCTGAAGGCCGCGCATCCGGACACGCTGCTGTTGTACCGGATGGGTGACTTCTACGAGCTGTTCTACGAGGACGCCCGCAAGGCGCACCGCCTGCTCGACATCACGCTGACGACGCGCGGCGCCAGCGCCGGCGAGCCGGTGGTGATGGCCGGCGTGCCGGCGCACGCGCTCGAGAGCTACCTGGCCAAGCTGGTCCGGCTCGGCGAGTCGGTCGCGATCGCCGAGCAGGTCGGCGACGTCGCCACCGCCAAGGGACCGGTCGAGCGCCAGGTCGTGCGCGTCGTCACCCCGGGCACGGTGACCGACACCGAGCTGATGGCCGAGCGCGTCGACACGCTGCTGCTGGCCGTGCACAAGCAGCGCTCGACCTATGGCCTCGCCTGGCTCGGCCTGGCCAGCGGCACGCTCGGTCTCACCGAATGCGGCGAGCGCGAGCTCGCCGGCTGGCTGGCACGTCTCGCCCCGGCCGAGGTGCTGGTCGACGACGAGCCGCCGGCCGCGCTGGCCGGCGCGAGGGCCGCGGTGACGCGGCGCCCGCACTGGCAGTTCGACACCGCGCTCGGCGCGCGCAAGCTGTGCGAGCAGCTGCGCGTCGCCTCGCTGGCCGGCTTCAACGCCCAGGACCTGCCGGTCGCCCACGCGGCCGCGGCCGCCCTGCTCGCCTATGCCGAGCACACCCAGGGCCGCGCGCTCGCGCATGTGGCGACACTGGCGGTCGAGCGCGCCAGCGACCTGCTCGAGCTGCCGCCGGCGACCCACCGCAACCTGGAGCTCACCCAGACGCTGCGCGGCGAGGACGCGCCGACGCTGCTGTCGCTGCTCGACGTCTGCCGCACCGGCATGGGCTCGCGCAGCCTGCGCCACTGGCTGACGCACCCCGGGCGCGACCGCTCGGTCGCGAGCGCGCGTCACGCCGCGATCGAGCGCCTGATCGAGCGCGGCGGCGAGGCGCTGCGCGACGCGCTGCGCGGCGTCAGCGATGTCGAGCGCATCACCGCGCGCATCGCGCTGCGCCAGGTGCGCCCGCGCGAGCTGGCCGGGCTGCGCGCGACGCTGGCGCTGCTGCCGGCGATCCGCGCCACCGTGCCGGGCGGCAGCGCCCTGCTCGATGCGCTGGCCGCGCCACTGAGCCCGCCGGCCGAGATCGCCGAGCGGCTCGGCCGCGCGATCGCCGAGGAGCCGGCGGTGCTGCTGCGCGACGGCGGCGTGATCGCCGCGGGCTACGACGCCGAGCTCGACGAGCTGCGCGGCATCGCGCAGAACTGCGACGCCTTCCTGGTCGCGCTCGAGGCGCGCGAGCGCGCGCGCACCGGCATCGCCAACCTGCGCGTGCAGTACAACAAGGTGCATGGCTTCTATATCGAGGTCACGCAGGGTCAGCTCGACAAGGTGCCCGAGGATTACCGGCGCCGCCAGACGCTGAAGAACGCCGAGCGCTACATCACCCCCGAGCTCAAGGCCTTCGAGGACAAGGCGCTGTCGGCTCAGGAGCGCGCACTGGCGCGCGAGAAGCTGCTCTACGAGGGTCTGCTCGACGCGCTGCAAGCGCACCTGCGCGCGCTCGGCGAGCTGGCGCGCGCGCTCAGCAGCCTCGACGCGCTGGCCGCGCTGGCCGAGCGCGCCGCGGTGCTGGGCTGGTGCCGGCCCGAGTTCGTGGCCCAGCCCTGCATCGAGATCGAGCGCGGCCGCCACCCGGTGGTCGAGGCGCGGCTGGCCGAGACCGGCGCCGGCGCCTTCATCCCGAACGACTGCCGGCTCGACGCCGCCCGCCGCATGCTGGTGATCACCGGCCCGAACATGGGCGGCAAGTCCACCTTCCTGCGCCAGAACGCGCTGATCGCGCTGCTCGCGGCGATCGGCTCCTGGGTGCCGGCCGAGCGCTGCCGGCTCGGGCCGATCGACGCGATCCACACCCGCATCGGCGCGGCCGACGACCTGGCCAATGCGCAATCGACCTTCATGGTCGAGATGACCGAGGCAGCCGCGATCGTGCACGCCGCCACCGAGCACTCGCTGGTGCTGATGGACGAGATCGGCCGCGGCACCTCGACCTTCGACGGCCTGGCGCTGGCCGGCGCGATCGCCAGCCACCTGCACGAGAAGAACCGCGCCTTCACGCTGTTCGCGACCCACTACTTCGAGCTGACCGCCTTCCCCGAGAAGCACCCGCGCGCGCTGAACATGCACGTCAGCGCGACCGAGTCGCACGGCAAGGCCGGCGAGGACATCGTCTTCCTGCACGAGATCCAGCCCGGCCCGGCGAGCCGCAGCTACGGCGTGCAGGTCGCACGGCTCGCCGGCATGCCCGGCGGGCTGATCCGCCAGGCGCGCGCGACGCTCGAGGCGCTGGAGGCGCAGCAGGCATCGGCCTCGGCGCAGGTCGATCTCTTTGCCGCGCCGCCGCCGGCGCCGGCACGCGAGGCGAACGAGATCGAGGCGGCGCTGGCCCGCATCGAGCCTGATACCCTGAGCCCGCGCGATGCGCTCGATGCGCTCTACCGGCTCAAGTCCCTGCTAGGAAAATCGTCATGACCTATTGCGTCGGCGTGCGGCTCAATGCCGGCATGGTGTTCCTGTCCGACTCGCGCACCAACGCGGGGCTGGATGCGATCTCGACCTTCCGCAAGATGATCGTCTACGAGCGCCCGGGCGACCGCTTCATGGTGCTGCTGTCGGCCGGCAACCTGTCGATCAGCCAGTCGGTGCGCGAGATCCTGCAGGTCGAGAAGCTCGACGCCGGCCCCGGCCGCGAGCCGATCACGATCTGGAACGCCACCAGCATGTTCGACGCCGCCCGCGTGCTGGGCAGCGCCGTGCGCCGCGTCTACGAGCAGGACGGCCCCTCGCTGAAGGCCGCCGGCATCGACTTCAACGCCTCGATGATCTTCGGCGGCCAGATCCGGGGCGAGGCGATGCGGCTCTTCCTCGTCTACTCGGCCGGCAACTTCATCGAGGCCACGCGCGAGACGCCCTACTTCCAGGTCGGCGAGAGCAAGTACGGCAAGCCCATCCTCGACCGCGTGATCACGCCGACGACCACGCTCGACGCCGCCGCCAAGTGCGTGCTGGTGTCGATGGACTCGACGCTGAAGTCCAACCTCTCGGTCGGGCTGCCGCTGGACCTGCTGGTCTACGAGGATGGCAAGTTCGCCAGCGATCGCATCGTCTGCATCGACGAGCACAACCCCTACTTCCGCATGATCCGCGGCACCTGGGGGCCGAAGCTGCGCGAGGTCTTCGAGGGGCTCGAGGCGCCGCAGTGGGACGCCGGCGCCGGCGAGCACCCCTTGCTCAGCGGCGCGAACCGCTGCGAGCCGCTGCGCAAGATCGGCAACGAGCACGAGAAG
>CAYOXW010000266.1:0-3393 GCA_964408005.1 uncultured Methylibium sp. | reverse complement strand
GCGCGCGGCCGCGCCGCTGCCGCCCCCGGTGGCGGTCGCCGTCGCGCCGGCCGCGACGGCCTGGACGCCGACGCCGCTGGGCGAGCGCTGGGCCGCGCTGGTGCGCCGGCTGCAGGATGCGAACGCGATCAACGCGCTGCCGCGCGAGCTGGCGCTACAGGGGGAATGCCTGCAGCTCGACGACGAGCGCGTGCGGCTGCGCGTCGAGCGCGAGAGCCTGCGCCACCCGGCGCATGCCGAGAAGCTGCAGGCCGCGCTCGCGCAGCTGCTCGGCCGCGCGGTCGCGCTCGAGGTCGAGGCCGGTGCGGTCGGCGACACGCCGGCGCGCCGCGAGACCGCCGCGCGCGAGCAGCGTCAGCGCGAGGCCGAGGCCTTGATCCAGGACGACCCGCTGGTGCGCGAGTTGACGGAGCGGTTCAGGACCGCACGCATCGTGCCCGGCTCGATCAAACCCATTTGAAGCACACGGAGACTGCCATGATGAAGGGACAAATCGCGGGCCTGATGAAGCAGGCCCAGGCGATGCAGGACAACCTCAAGCGGGCGCAAGACGAGCTCGCGCAGATCGAGGTCGAGGGCCAGTCGGGCGCCGGGATGGTGAAGGTGCTGATGAGCTGCAAGCACGACGTCAAGCGCGTGACCATCGACCCGAGCCTGCTGAGCGACGACAAGGACATGCTCGAGGACCTGGTCGCCGCCGCCTTCAACGACGCGGTGCGCCGCGCGGCGGCGACGAGCGAGGAGAAGATGAGCAAGCTCACCGCCGGGATGCCGCTGCCGCCCGGCATGAAATTCCCGTTCTGATGCCTCCCCCCCGTTGCGCCAGCGGACCGGCGAAGCCGGATCCGCGGCGGCGGCTTGGCGGGCCGGGCGGTGCGGCGGCCTGCGCTGCTTTGCGCTGACCTCGCGGCGTGGATTCCCGATGGCCACCTCGTCGCTCGACGCGCTGATCGAGGCGCTGCGGCGCCTGCCGGGCGTCGGCGTCAAGTCGGCGCAGCGCATGGCCTACCACCTGCTGCAGCATGACCGCGAGGGCGCCGATCGGCTCGCGCGGGCGCTGCAACAGGCGGTGGCGTCGATGCGCCACTGCGAGCGCTGCCACACCTTCACCGAGGCGCCGGTGTGCGCGACCTGCCTGGACCCGGGGCGCGAGCGGCGCCAGCTGTGTGTCGTCGAGACGCCGGCCGACCAGGCCGCGATCGAGCGCAGCGGCAGCTACCAGGGCCTGTACTTCGTGCTGATGGGGCGGCTCTCGCCGCTCGACGGCATCGGCGTGCGCGACATCGGCCTGGCCGAGCTGCTGCAGCGCGCCACCGACGGCGAGGTGCAGGAGCTGATCGTCGCGACCAGCTTCACCGCCGAGGGCGAGGCGACCGCGCATGCGATCGCGAAGGCGCTCGAAGGGCGCGGCGTCGCGGTCACGCGGCTCGCGCGCGGCGTGCCGGTGGGCAGCGAGCTCGAGTACGTGGACCTCGGCACGATCGCGCACGCGCTGAGCGACCGGCGCTGAAGGCGGCCCCGCGATGACCGTGATCCTGCTGTGCGTGCTGGCCGCGGCGCTGCTGCCGATCGTCTGCGCCGGCATCGCCAAGCGCGAGGGCTTCGGCCGGCCGCGCCGCGAGGGCGGCTACGACAACCATGCGCCGCGCGAGTGGCTGGCGCGGCAGGGCGGCCTGTCGGTGCGCGCCAACGCGGCCCAGGCCAACAGCTTCGAGGCGCTGCCCTTCTTCATCGGCGCGATCGCGATCGCGCTGCCGGCCGGCGCGCCGCTCGCCACGCTGCAGGGGCTCGCGCTCGCCTGGGTGCTGCTGCGCGTGGCCTATGTGCTCTGCTACCTGGGCGACCGCCCGCTCGCGCGCAGCCTGGTGTGGGCCGCCGCCTTCGCGGTCAACGTCGCGATCCTGCTGAGCGCGCTGTGAGCGTGGCGGCGCGCGCTCAGCGCGCCGGCTTGGCGGCGACGCGCTTGCGCGGCGCGGAGGCCGTGCTCGCGGCCTGGGCGCGCTTGCCCGCGGAACCCTTGCTCGCGACCACCGCCTTGCCGCCCTTCGGCTTGGCCGGCAGGTAGACCACCAGCGCCTGTCCGCTGCGCAGCTTGGCGGCCGACGCGAGCCGGTTCCAGTCGGCCAGGTTCGCGACGCTGACGCTGTGGCGCCGCGCCAGCGAGGCGAGCGTGTCGCCCTTGCGGGCCTTGACCGTCACGCGCCGCAGCGGCGGGCGGTCGGGCGCGAGCATCATGGTCGCGGTGTCGGCGATGCGCTCGGACACGTCCTCGTGGCGGTGGCCGTTGCGCGGCACCAGCAGCGTCGAGCCGGCCTTGACGAGCATGCGCGGCGGGATGCGGTTGACCTCGCGCAGATCGTCCTCGGCCATGCCGCAGCCGCAGCGCTTGGCGGCCTCGAGCGGCTTCATCGTCTTGGGCACGACCCAGGCGGTCCAGGTGGCCAGCGGACCGCGGTGCTCGGGCAGCGCACGGATGAAGCGGTGCGCGTTGTCGTAGGGCAGCAGCACCTGCGGTGTGCCCGCGGCCAGGATCACCGGCTTGTTCAGCGAGGGGTTCAGGGCCTGGAACTCCTTCTCGGGCAGGCCGGCCAGCCGCGCGACCAGCGCGGCGTCGATGTCGCGCTTGATCGGCACCGCGAGGAAGTAGGGGTGGTTCTCGAGCGGCGGCAGTGCCAGCGCGAAAGCCTCGGGCCGCGCGATCAGGTTCTCGACCGCCTGCAGCTTGGGCACGTACAGCCGGGTCTCGGCCGGCATCTTCAGGCTCAGGTAGTCGGTCGGTTGGCCGGCCTGGCGGTTGCGTGCGACCGCGCGCCCGACGCTGCCCTCGCCCCAGTTGTAGGCCGCCAGCGCGAGGTGCCAGTCGCCGAACATGCCGTACAGCCGCTCGAGGTAGTCGAGCGCGGCGCGCGTCGAGGCGAGCACGTCGCGGCGGTCGTCGCGGAACAGGTTCTGGCGCAGGTCGAAGTCGCGCCCGGTCGAGGGAATGAACTGCCACATGCCCGAGGCCTTGGCACTGCTCATCGCCTGCGGGTTGAAGGCGCTCTCGATGAAGGGCAGCAGCGCGAGCTCGGTCGGCAGGCCGCGCTTCTCGACCTCCTCGACGATGTGGAACAGGTAGCGGCTCGAGCGGCTGGTCATGCGCTCGACGTAGTCCGGCCGGCTCGCATACCACTGCTCGCGATCCCGCACCAGATCGGTGTCGAGATCGGGCATCGCGAAGCCGCGCCGGATGCGCGCCCACAGGTCGCGGCGCGCGGCCTCGTCGGCGAGGTCGACGAGCGCATCGGAGGCCAGCGGGTCGGTCGGCGCGCCGGCCGCATCGGCCGCCTCGTCGACCGCCGCGACCGGCGAGGAGGCCGGCGTCGCGGCCGCGGCCGCGCCGGCGGGGCCCGG
>CAYOXW010000265.1:0-3408 GCA_964408005.1 uncultured Methylibium sp. | reverse complement strand
GCGCACGGTCCGGCGCCAGATCCAGGAGATGCTGCACATCGAGAAGATCTTCGAGGAGGACGGCATCCAGCACGAGATCGACGCCTATGCGCCGCTGATCCCCGATGGCACGAACTGGAAGGCGACGCTGCTGCTCGAGTATCCGGACGTGCACGAGCGCAAGCGCGAGCTCGCGCGGCTGATCGGCGTCGAGGACCGGATGTTCGTCGAGATCGAGGGGCACGAGCGGGTCTACGCGATCGCCGACGAGGACCTGGAGCGCGAGACCGCCGAGAAGACCTCGGCGGTGCACTTCCTGCGCTTCGAGTTCCGGCGACCGCTGATCGACGCGATCCGTGCCGGTGCGGCCGTCAAGATCGGCTGCGATCACCGGCATTACCCGGCGCATCTTGCGATCGCGGCCGAGACGCTGGCCAGCCTGGCCGGCGACCTGCGCTGAGGGGCGGCCTCAGGCGGGGGGTGGGAACGCGCCGTCGAGGTAGTACCAGCGGCCGTCCTCGCGCACGAAGCGGCTGAGCTCGTGCAACCGGTGCGCGCGCCCGCCGAGCTTGCTGCGCGCGACGAACTCGACGCTGGCATGGTCGGCATCCTGGCGCGTGTGCCGGCGCACCTCCAGCCCCAGCCAGCGCAGGCCGGGCTCGGGCGGCGCCAGGCTCGCCGGCCGCGTGCTCGGGTGCCAGGTGGCGAGCAGGTGCTCGCGCGCGTCGAGCACGAAGGCGGAGTAGCGCGAGCGCATCAGTGCCTCGGCATCGGGGGCGCCGGCGCCGGTGCCGATCCAGCGGCCGCAGCAGGCGGCGTAGCGGCCGCCGTCACAGGGGCAGGGGGCGTCGGGGGCGGGCATCGTCATGGCCGGCGATGATGCCGCAGGCTGCTACCCTCGCCGACCATCCCGTCTGCCCGAACCGCTCCGATGCTGTTGCTGCTGTCGCCCGCCAAGACCCTGGACTACGAACGCCCGCTGCCAGCGCTCGAACCGAGCACGCCGAAGTACGCCGCCCGTGCGCTCGAGCTGGTCGGGGTGCTGCGCGAGCATGACGCCGGCGGCATCGCCGCGCTGATGGACCTGAGCCCGGCGCTGGCCGAGCTCAACGTCGGGCGCTACCGCGACTTCTCGGCCCGCCACACCGCGCGCAACAGCCGCCCGGCGGTCTACGCCTTCGACGGCGATGTCTACGGCGGACTCGACGCCGCCAGCCTGGGGGCCGAGGACATCGCCTGGGCGCAGGAGCATCTCGCGATCCTCAGCGGCCTGTACGGCGTGCTGCGACCGCTCGACCGCATGCAGCCCTACCGGCTCGAGATGGGCACGCGGCTCGCGAACGCGCGCGGCAAGGACCTGTACGCCTACTGGGGCAGCGAGATCGCGCACCACCTCGACGCGCGGCTGCGCGGCGACCCCGCGCCGCTGGTCGTCAATCTCGCGTCGGAGGAGTACTTCAAGGCGGTCGACCGCCGTGCGCTGCATGCGCCGCTGCTGCACTGCGTCTTCGAGGACTGGAAGGGCGGGGCCTGGAAGATCATCAGCTTCCACGCCAAGCGTGCGCGCGGACTGATGGCGCGGCATGCGATCCACAGCCGCGCCGCGACGGCGGCGGACTTGTGCAGTTTCGCGGCGGAAGGCTACGCTCACGATGCGGCGGCCAGCGAACCCGGGCGGCTGGTGTTCCGCCGCCGCATCGATTGACGCCTTGCCGCGGAGACCCCATGAGCGCCTCGACCAACCAAGCGATCACCCCCGCGCTGCGTGACTGGATCATCGAGCAGGCCCGCGCCGGCCACCGCCCCGAGGCGGTCCTCGAGGCGATGAAGGCCAGCGGCTGGCACGAGGAGGTCGCGCTCCAGGCCATGGAGACCGTGCTCGGCACGATGCTGCGCGAGCATGCGGCCGCGGCGATCGTGCCGCCGCCGGCCCGGGTGCCCGAGCCCGCGCTCGAGGGCGCGCCGGCCACGCTGTGGGCGCACGACCGCGAGGTGCGGGTCGTGATGACCATGCAGGAGCCGCGCGTGGTGGTGTTCTCCGGGCTGCTCGACGCCGCCGAGTGCGACGAGATCATCGCGCTGGCGTCCGAGCGGCTGGTGCGCTCGCACACGGTCGATACGGCCACCGGCGACAGCGAGGTCAATGCCGCGCGCACCAGCGAGGGCATGTTCTTTGCCCGCGGCGAGTTCCCGGTCTGTGCGCGGCTCGAGGCTCGCATCGCCGCGCTGGTGAATTGGCCGGTCGAGAACGGCGAGGGGCTGCAGGTGCTGCGCTATCGACCGGGCGCCGAGTACAAGCCGCACTACGACTACTTCGACCCCGATCAGTCCGGCACGCCGGTCATCCTCAAGCGTGGCGGCCAGCGCGTTGCCACCGTGGTCGTCTACCTGAACACGCCGCAGCGTGGCGGCGGCACGACCTTCCCCGACGTCAAGCTCGAGGTCGCGCCGGTGCGCGGCAACGCGGTGTTCTTCAGCTACGACCGCCCGCACCCCTCGACCCGCAGCCTGCACGGCGGCGCGCCGGTGCTCGAGGGCGAGAAGTGGATCACCACCAAGTGGCTGCGCGAGCGCGTCTTCGAGTGACGCGGCGAGGGCAGGGCGCTGGGCGCTGAGCGCCGCTCCGTGAGGCCGGGGCGCGCTGCCGCCTCGGTGTCGCGTGCGGCCCGCGCCGCGACCGCTCAGCGCGGCGGATGGCCGGCGCGCGCGGCGCCGACCGGCAGGCGACTGTCGGCCCGCGACGCGAAGGGTCTGGCGCGCTCGATGCGCTGCCAGCGGCGGTCGTCCCAGCTCTGCGGTCCCTCGAGCGGCCAGCGCTCGACCAGCGTGGCCAGCTGCTCGCGCGGCACGCGGCCGTAGCGCGGCTCGCGCCGGCCGAGCAGCAGCCCGCGGCGCGCGGTGCAGACGGGCGGCAGCCGCGCGGCGGCGGCGTCGTCGACCCAGTAGACACAGGCCTTGGCGGCCCAGAAGGTCTGGCGCTCGAAATGCACCCGTCCGGCCAGTCCGGTCTCGGACGGGAAGACGATGAATTCCGCGTCCAGCTCGACCAGCGCAAAGGCGGCGTCGCCGGCGCTGGTGGTGTCCGGCGGCTGCACGAAGACGATGCGGCGGATCGCCGGCGCCGCGACGCGGTCGACCTCGACCTCGTTGCGCAGCACGACGATGTCGGTGCCGGACCACTGCGTGCTCCAGTGGTGCGGGTACAGATCCAGGGCGGCTCTCATCCGCCGCACTCTAGGCCGGGGCCGCGGCGCGGCGCTGTGACCAGACGCGTCGAATTGCAAGCCGGCGGTGACAAGCCGGCTTGCGCCTGCGAGAGGCGTATCGACCCGTCGCGCCGGGCCGGGCGGCTCAGCGGCTGCGGCCGCGCCCGCCGCCGTTGCCGCCACCACCGCTGCGCGCGCCGGCCGGGCGGCCACCGTCACGCCG
>CAYOXW010000264.1:0-3411 GCA_964408005.1 uncultured Methylibium sp. | reverse complement strand
CCGGCCAGCAGCTGCTGATCGCGGTGGCGCTGATCGCGATGCTGTGGCGCGCCACCGAGGGCGTGGTCGCGGGCCGCCTGACGCTGGGCGACCTGGTGATGATCAACGCCTTCATGATCCAGCTCTACATCCCGCTGAACTTCCTCGGCGTGATCTACCGCGAGATCAAGCAGGCGCTGACCGACCTCGACCGCATGTTCGCGCTGCTCGAGCGCGAGCGCGAGGTGCGCGACGCGCCCGACGCGGTCGAGCTGCACGCCGATGCCCCGCCGGTGGTGCGCTTCGAGCAGGTGTCCTTCGCCTACGATCCTGCGCGACCGATCCTGCGCGACCTGAGCTTCGAGATCCCGGCTGGCCACACCGTCGCGGTGGTCGGCCCCTCGGGCGCCGGCAAGAGCACGCTGGCGCGGCTGCTCTACCGCTTCTACGACGTCGGCGGCGGGCGCATCACGGTGGCCGGCCAGGACATCCGCCAGCTCACCCAGGACAGCCTGCGCCGTGCGATCGGCATCGTGCCGCAGGACACGGTGCTGTTCAACGACACCGTGGCCTACAACATCGCCTACGGCCGGCCCGGCGCGTCGCAGGTCGAGATCGAGGCGGCCGCGCGCGCGGCACGCATCCACGACTTCATCGCCGCGACCCCCAAGGGCTACGCGACCATGGTCGGCGAGCGCGGCCTGAAGCTCAGCGGCGGCGAGAAGCAGCGCGTCGCGATCGCGCGCACGCTGCTGAAGAACCCGCCGATCGTCATCTTCGACGAGGCGACCTCGGCACTGGACTCGGCCAACGAGCGCGCGATCCAGGAGGAGTTGCGCCGCGCGGCCCAGGGCAAGACCGCGCTGGTGATCGCGCACCGGCTGTCAACCGTGGTCGAGGCCGACCAGATCCTGGTGCTGGAGGCCGGCCGCATCGCCGAGCGCGGCACGCATGCCGAACTGCTCGCCGCCGGGGGACGCTACGCCCGGATGTGGGCGCTGCAGCAAAGCGGCGCCGACGGCGCCTGAGGCGCGCTCAGTCCTCGGCCGGTGCCGCGGGGCGCTCGGCCGGTGCGCCGGCCGGTGCGTCCGGGGCCTCGTCGGCGGGGCGCCCTTCGGCCTTGCGCTTGAGCTTCTCTTCCTTCTTGCGCTTCTTGGCCAGCTCGCGCTGGCGCTTCTCGTACGAGTAATTGGGGGTCGCCAAACCGCGCTCCTGGAAGTGGTCGGCGCATGGTACCCGCCCGGCGCTGTGCCAGACTGCGCGCCCATGGCGCTGAAATCAACCGTCTTCAAGGCCGAGCTGCAGGTTGCCGACATGGACCGCGGCCATTACGGCACCCACACGCTGACGCTGGCCCAGCACCCGTCGGAGAACGACGAGCGGCTGATGGTGCGGCTGCTCGCCTATGCGCTGCACGCGGAAGGCGAGGGGGCCGAGCCGCTGACCTTCGCCAACGCGATGACCGACATGGACGAGCCCGACCTGTGGCGCCGCAGCCTGACCGACGAGATCGAGCTGTGGATCGACGTCGGCCAGCCCGACGAGAAGTGGCTGCGCAAGGCCAGCCACCGTGCGCGCGAGGTCGTGCTCTACACCTGGGGCCGCACCGCGGCGCTGTGGTGGAGCCAGAACCAGGGCACGCTGGAGCGGCTGGCCAACCTGCGCGTGCGGCTGCTGCCCGGCGAGGCCGGCGCCGAGCTGGCCGCGCTGGCGCGCCGCACGATGCGGCTGCAGTGCACGGTGCAGGACGGCACCGTCTGGCTCGGCGACGGCGAGAACATCGTCACGCTGGAGCCCACCGAGCTCAAGGTACCGGCTGCCGCGCGCTGGTGAGGCGGGGAAGGGCGCGCCATGGACACCAAGTGGCTCGAGGACTTCGTCAGCCTGGCCGAGACGCGCAGCTTCTCGCGCTCGGCCCAGCTGCGCCACGTCACCCAGCCCGCGTTCAGCCGCCGCATCCAGGCGCTCGAGGCCTGGGCCGGCACCGACCTGGTCGACCGCTCCTCCTACCCGACCCGCCTGAGCCCGGCCGGCGAGACCTTCCATGCCCAGGCGCTGGAGCTGCTCGCGGCGCTGCAGGCCACGCGCAACCTGATGCGCGGCCACCGCACCAGCGGCCAGGACATGATCGAGTTCGCGGTGTCGCACACGCTGGCCTTTGCGTTCTTCCCGCACTGGATCATGGAGCTGCGCCGCGCCATGCCCGAGGCCGGCACGATGAAGAGCCGGCTGATCGCGATGAACGTGCACGACGCCGTGCTGCGCCTGGCCGAGGGCGGCTGCGACCTGCTGATCGCCTACCACCACCCGGCGCTGCCGCTGCAGCTCAACATGGAGCGCTACGAGATGCTGACGCTCGGCGAGGAGTCGCTGCGCGCCTACGCCAAGGCCGGAGCGGACGGCGAGCCGCTGTTCCGGCTGCCGGCGCCGCCGCAGGCGCGCGTGCCCTTCCTGGCCTACTCCTCCGGCGCCTACCTCGGCCAGATGGTCGACTTGATCATCAAGCAGGCCTCGCGCCCCGGCGAGCCGCCGCTGCCGCTGGAGCCGACCTACGAGACCGACATGGCCGAGGGCCTGAAGGCGATGGCGCTCGAGGGCCATGGCCTGGCCTTCCTGCCGGCCAGCTCGGTGCGCAAGGAGCTCCGGACCCGCAAGCTGGTGCCGGCCGCCCCATCAGGCAGCCTCGAGCTCAGCATGGAGGTGCGTATCTTCCGTGAGCGCCCCGAACTGGCGCGCCACGTCAAGCCCGGCGTGCAGGCCTTGTGGGCGCACCTCAGCGGCGTCGCCGCCGGCTGAGCGGCCGCGGCGACCCGGCTGGCACGCCCCCTGCTCCGGTCTGCGGGTTTCCGCGCGGTCGGCTCCTGTGGAGAGCCCGTATGCCGCGGAGGGCGCGGGTCCATTAGATTGGCCGCATCTTTCGGTCTTCCAAGGAGATCCCATGAAGAAATCGTTGCTCGTGCTCGCCGCCGTGCTGGCCACCGCCGGCGCCGCCCAGGCGGACACGCTGAAGAAGATCAAGGACAGCGGCACCGTCACGATGGGGGTGCGCGAGTCCTCCCGCCCGCTGAGCTACACCACGGGCGGCGGCAACTACGTCGGCTACCACGTCGAGCTCTGCGAGCGCGTGCTCAAGGACATCCAGAAGCAGCTCGGCCTGAGCGCGCTGACCACCCGGTACCAGCCGGTGACCTCGCAAAACCGCATCCCGCTCGTGCAGAACGGCACCGTCGACATCGAGTGCGGCTCGACCACCAACAACGCGACCCGCCAGAAGGACGTGGCCTTCGCGGTCACGACCTTCGTCGAGGAGGTCCGCATCGCGGTGAAGGCCAGCTCGGGCATCACCTCGATCGCCCAGCTCAACGGCAAGAAGGTCGCCACGACCACCGGCACGACCTCGGTGCAGACGCTGCGCAAGAACGAGCGCGCCAG
>CAYOXW010000263.1:0-3448 GCA_964408005.1 uncultured Methylibium sp. | reverse complement strand
CCGATCTCCGAGGCCGAGGTGATGAAGATCGTCCACCAGATGCAAGAGGGCGTCGAGAAGCCCAAGCCCAAGGTGGAGTGGGAGGTCGGCGAGGTCGTGCGCGTCAAGGAAGGTCCGTTCACCGACTTCAACGGCGCGATCGAGGAAGTCAACTACGACAAGTCCAAGGTGCGCGTCTCGGTCACCATCTTCGGCCGCGCGACGCCGGTGGAACTCGACTTCCAGCAGGTCGAGAAGACTTGAGCCCCGGGGGCGGGCTTGCGGCCGCAGGGCCGCGAACGCCCCCCCGTTGCTGCCGGTGACGTGACACCGGTGTGAGGAGCCCGGGTAACCAGTCCCTGGCGTTTGCACTCGATCCCTGGCGCAGGCCGCGTACGGGGGTATCAGGAGAAAGACATGGCCAAGAAGATCATCGGCTTCATCAAGCTGCAGATCCCGGCCGGCAAGGCGAACCCGTCGCCGCCGATCGGTCCCGCGCTGGGTCAGCGCGGTCTCAACATCATGGAGTTCTGCAAGGCGTTCAACGCCCAGACCCAGGGGATGGAGCCGGGCCTCGTGCTGCCGGTGGTGATCACCGCGTTCGCGGACAAGAGCTTCACCTTCGTCCTCAAGACCCCGCCCGCGACGGTGCTGCTGAAGAAGGCCGCCAAGCTCGACAAGGGCTCGCCGCGTCCGCACACCGACAAGGTGGCCAAGCTGACGCGCGCCCAGGTCGAGGAGATCGCCAAGACCAAGCTCAAGGATCTGACGGCCGCCGACCTCGACGCCGCGGTCCGCACGATCGCAGGTTCGGCCCGCTCGATGGGCATCACGGTGGAGGGTCTCTGATCATGGCCAAGCTCACCAAGCGCCAGAAGGCCCTCGAGGGCAAGATCGACAGCACCAAGCTGTACGCGATCGACGACGCGTTCAAGCTCGTCAAGGACTGCGCGACCGCCAAGTTCGACGAGTCGATCGACGTCGCCGTGCAGCTCGGCATCGATGCCAAGAAGTCCGACCAGGTCGTGCGTGGCGCGGTCGTGATGCCCAACGGCACCGGCAAGACCAAGCGCGTCGCCGTGTTCGCCCAGGGTGCCAAGGCCGAGGAGGCCAAGGCCGCCGGGGCCGATGTGGTCGGCATGGACGACCTGGCCGAGCAGATCAAGGCCGGCAACATCAACTTCGACGTCGTGATCGCTTCGCCGGACACGATGCGCATCGTCGGTACGCTGGGCCAGATCCTCGGTCCGCGCGGCCTGATGCCGAACCCGAAGGTCGGCACCGTGACGCCGGACGTCGCGACCGCGGTCAAGAACGCCAAGGCTGGCCAGGTGCAGTTCCGGGTCGACAAGGCCGGCATCGTGCACGCCACGCTGGGCCGTCGCTCCTTCGAGGGCGACAAGCTCCGGGGCAACCTGCAGGCGCTGCTTGAGGCCCTGAACAAGGCCAAGCCGGCGACCAGCAAGGGCATCTACCTGCGCAAGGTCGCCGTGTCGTCGACCATGGGCGTTGGCGTGCGCGTGGACGTCGGTTCGATCAACGCCGCGTCGGCCGCCTGAGGCATGGACAGTGCGGCCGCGCGAGGGTCTGACGCGCGGCCGTGAAGGATTGGTGGGCCACGGCGCTCCGCCCGACCGGGCGAGGCGCCGAGGGTCATCAAAGACCGCTGGTGCGGCGCGAGCCGCGTAATCGAGGCGAAGGGGCTTGCCCCGGGTCCGAAGCCAGCGCAGATGGCGGTCCCGCCCAAGGGTGGTCTGTCGGTGACGAGCCGGCGGGTTCCTGGAAGGCAAGGTCGCTGAAGGTGTGCCGGGGCCCAGCCGCCGGCACGTTTTGAAGGAGTGGACCTTGAGTCTGAATCGCAACGAGAAAGCGGCAGTCGTCGCGGAAGTGTCGGCCCAAGTGGCCAAGGCACAGACGCTCGCGCTGGCCGAGTACCGCGGACTCACGGTGGAACACCTGAACGCGCTGCGCAAGACCGCGCGCGAGCGGGGCGTCTATCTTCACGTGCTGAAGAACACGCTCGCTCGTCGCGCCGTCGCGGGCACGCCGTTCGAAGTGGCCGCCGAGAGCATGTCCGGCCCGCTGATCTACGGCTTCTCTGAAGACGCCGTGGCAGCGGCCAAGGTCATCGCGGACTTTGCCAAGAGCAACGACAAGCTGGTCGTGAAGGCTGGCGCCTACGCCGGCAAGGCGCTCGATGCCAACGGCGTGAAGGCGCTGGCGTCGATCCCGAGCAAGGAAGTCCTGCTGGCGCAAATCGCCGGTCTGCTGAAGTCGCCCGTGCAGCGCATGGCCGGCGTTCTGGCGGCCCTGGCCGAGAAGCGCGGCGAGGCGACCCCGGCCTGAACGATCCGCAATTTCCCTATTCAACGTATCTAGGAACCCAAAATGGCATTCGACAAAGACGCTTTCCTGACCGCCCTCGACGGCATGTCGGTCATGGAACTCAATGACCTGGTCAAGGCGATCGAAGAGAAGTTCGGCGTGTCCGCCGCTTCGATGGCGGCCCCGGCCGCCGGCGCCGGTGGCGCCGCCGCCGCCGTGGTGGAAGAGAAGACCGAGTTCAACGTCGTGCTGACCGAAGCCGGCGCGAACAAGGTGTCGGTCATCAAGGCCGTGCGCGAGCTGACTGGCCTGGGCCTCAAGGAAGCCAAGGACCTGGTCGACGGCGCGCCGAAGAACGTCAAGGAAGGCGTCGCCAAGGCCGACGCCGAGGCGGCGGTCAAGAAGCTGGTGGAAGCCGGCGCCAAGGCCGAGCTCAAGTAAGAGCGGTCGCTCTCCCGGGGCCGCGAGGCCTCCGGAGAGCACTTGCCAGCGCCCGAGGGGTGCTGGCAAGTGTTCTCTGAACCGACTGCAGAGAACCGGTTTGGTCGGACTGGGGTGCAATGCCCCGGTTGTCCGCCAGCGGCAGGTAGTGGCCTGCCACCAAGCAGCAGACGCAAGGTCTGTGTCGCCAGTCGCCGAACAAGTGTCGCCTAGGCCGGGCGGTGCTTCTTCGACACGGAGTGATCAATGGCGCAAGCAACCCCCTACAGCTACACCGAGCGCAAGCGCATCCGAAAGAGCTTCGGAAAGCGCGAGAACGTTCTGGGCGTGCCCTATCTGCTGACGATGCAGAAGGACTCGTACGTCGCCTTCCTGCAGAAGGACGTGCCGCCGCAGAAACGCAAGCCCGAGGGGCTGCAGGCCGCCTTCCTCTCCGCCTTCCCGATCGTGTCGCACAACGGGTTCGTGGAGATGAAGTTCATCGAGTTCAACATGGCCAAGCCCGCGTTCGACACGCGGGAATGCCAGCAGCGCGGCCTGACCTACGCCGCCGCGGTGCGCGCCAAGCTGCAGATGATCATCTATGACCGCGAGACCTCGACCAGCCAGTCGAAGGTGGTCAAGGAGATCAAGGAGCAGGAGGTCTACATGGGCGAAGTGCCCCTGATGACCGACTACGGCTCCTTCATCGTCAACGGCACCG
>CAYOXW010000262.1:0-3461 GCA_964408005.1 uncultured Methylibium sp. | reverse complement strand
CAGTTCGGCGAGCAGGGCGGCGCGGTTGGCACGCTGGTCGGCGAGGAGAACCGCGGCCTCGAGTACATGTTCATCATGATGAACGCGGCACGCTATGCGGTCGGCGTGCAGGGCGTCGCGCTGGCCGAGCGCGCCTACCAGCAGGCGGTGGCCTACGCCAGGGAGCGTGTGCAGAGCCGCCCGGTCGACGGCTCGTTGTCCGGCAGCGCGGCCATCATCCACCACCCGGACGTCCGGCGCATGCTGATGACGATGCGTGCGCTGACCGAGGGCTGCCGCGCGCTGGCGCTCGCCGCCGCGGCCGCCCATGACCTGGCTCGCGCCCATCCGGATGCCGAGCAGCGTCACCGACAGCAGGCCTGCTACGAATTCCTGGTGCCGCTGGTGAAGGGCTACTCGACCGAGTCCAGCATCGAGGTCGCCTCGCTCGGCGTGCAGGTGCATGGCGGCATGGGCTACATCGAGGAGACCGGCGCCGCGCAGCACTACCGCGACGCGCGCATCCTGACGATCTACGAGGGCACGACGGCGATCCAGGCCAACGATCTGGTCGGCCGCAAGACCGCGCGCGACGGCGGCGCGACCGCGAGGGCGTTCGCGCAGCAGATCGCCGCGACCGAGGCCGAACTCGCGGCGCGCGACAGCGCCGCGGCGCGTGCGATGCTCAAGCATCTGCGCGCGGCGCGTGCGGCCTTCGAGCAGGTCGTCGCCTTCGTCGTCGCGGAGATCAAGACGGCACCGAACGCGGTGTTCGCCGGCTCGGTGCCCTACCTGATGCTGGCCGGCAACCTGGTGGCGGGGTGGCAGATGGCGCGCGCGCTGCTCGTGGCCGAGCGCGGCGGCGAGGATGGCGCCTTCCTGCAGGCCAAGGTGGCGACCGCGCGGTTTTACGCCGAGCACCTGCTGACCCGCGTGCCGGGCCTGCGCGATGTGATCCTCGAGGGCGCGGGTTCGGTCACCGCGCTGGCCCCCGACGCCTACTGAGGGGGACGCGCGGCCTCAGTCCGCAAGCTCGGCATCGCAATCGCAGCCGACACCGGCGGCGATCCAGCGCCGCAGGAGGGCCGCGAGCGCGCGCCCCAGCCAGGCGGGTCCGCTGGTACCTGCGCTGGCGGCGAGCAGGCCGCAGCGGTAGCGTCCGGCCGCGTCATCCCACTGCAGCCGCGCGCAGGCGCCGCGCCAGCGGCGGCTCGCGATGCGACCGATGGGGCAGGGCTCGATCAGGCAGCACACCCCGCAGCCATTGCATGCGGCGCCGGGCGTGGGTTTTGCCGGTGCGGCAGGGTGGATCGCGATGCTGCGAAAGGCCATGCGGCAGTGTCCGCGGCTGCGGCACCGGACGAACCCGCGAGCAGGGCCGGCAAAGCCGGCTTGTCCAGCAGTCCGCCAAAGAAAAGGGCCGGCAAGACCGGCCCGTCGAGGTTTGCGCCGCCTGGCGCCTCAGACCGCGAAATCCTCCAGCTTGCGGCCCGCGGCCAGCGCGGCCTTCAGCCAATTCGGCTGCAGGCCACGCCCGCTCCAGCTGTTGCCGCTGCTGGGGTCGCGGTATTTGGCGGCGACCTTGCGGGCGGTCTTCGTGGCCGCCGACTTGGACGACAGGCCAGACTTGCGGGCCCCGCCACCCAGTTCGACCAGCGTCACGCCATGCTCGGCCATCAGCGCCTTGATCCGGTCGATCACCGCGGCACGCTCGGTGCGCCGGGCGTCCTCGATCTGCCGCGACAACACGGCCGCCTGCTGTTCCAGGGCGGCCTTCTGCGCGAGCAGTTCTTGATAAGTCGGCATCGGGGTATCTCCAGTTTTTCGACGACCCCCGAATTCTAATTACTTATAGCCAACCCGATCGAGTATCTGTTGGACGCGGACCGAATTGGTGCCGACCACCGAAATCGGGATCAACTCCGCCTTGAAGGGGCCGAAGGCGTCGAGCGCAGGATTTGCGAGCTTCACCGACTTGACCACCGAATACTCGTTGTTGCCATTCGCGAAATATGCCTGGGCGGAATCGCTGGCAAGGTATTCGAGGAACTTGACCGCGGCCGCGCGGTTCTTGGCGTTGCGGGCGACGCCGCCGCCGGCGATGTTCATGTGGGTGCCGGCACCGGCCTGGTCGGGGAAGACCACGCCGATCTTCTCGACCACGGCCTGGTCCTCGGGCTTGTTCGAGCGCATCAGGCGGGCGAGGTAGTAGGTGTTGGTCACGCCGATCCCGCACTCGCCGCTGGCGACCGCCTTGATCTGGTCGGTGTCGCCGCCCTTGGGCGCGCGCGCCATGTTGTCGACCACGCCCTTGAGCCAGGTCTCGGTCGCGGCGGCGCCGAGGCGCTCGTACATCGCGCCGAACAGCGACAGGTTGTAGGGATGGCTGCCCGAGCGGGTGCAGACCTTGCCCTTGTTCTTCGGGTCGCCGAGCTCGGCGTAGGTGTCGACGTCCTCGCGCTTGACGGTCGCCTTGCTGTAGACGATCACGCGCGCACGGGTCGAGAAACCGAACCACTGCGAGCCCTCGCCGCCGTCCTTGCCGCGGAGGTTCGCCGGGATGCGGCTGTCGAGCACCTTGCTGCGGACCGGCTGGAACAGGCCGTCGACCTCGGCGCGCCACAGCCGCGCGGCGTCGACGAGCAGGATCAGGTCGGCCGGGCTCGAGGCCCCCTCGCTGCGCAAGCGCGCCAGGATGCCGGCGTCGTCGGCGTCGACGCGGTTGATCTTGATGCCGGTGGACTTGGTGAAGTCGGCGTACAGCGCCTCGTCGGTCTGGTAGTGGCGGGCGGAGTACAGGTTCAGCACCTGCTCCTGCGCGATGGCGGCGCAGGCGGTGGCGACGGTCAGCGCGGCGACGAGGATGTGGCGCAACGGCAGGGCGGGGCGAAAAGGCATGCGATCTCCAGATTCGGCAATTCCGCGAGTATAGACACAAACGAGAATGATTCGCGTCTGCTGAAGCCGGACGAGCCGGCACCGCGGGGCGACGTCAGGCCGACGGCGGCACGTAGCCGGCCGGTTGTTCGGCGCCCGCGCCGAAGAAGTAGTTCTCCATCTGCCGCGCCAGGTACTGGCGGGCGCGCGCATCGGCGAGATTCAGGCGGTTCTCATTGACCAGCATGGTCTGGTGCTTGATCCAGCCGGCCCAGGCCTCCTTGCTGACGCTGTCGTAGATGCGCTTGCCCAGCTCGCCCGGGTAGGGCGGGAAATCGAGGCCGGCGGCCTCTTTCTTCAGGATCACGCAGTTCACGGTACGGGCCATCTCGAAACTCCTGCAAAGGGAAGGGTGAAGCTCAGGCGAGCTTCTTGACCAGCACCTGCGAGCGCCGGTCCCAGTTGTACTTGCGCTTGCGCGCCTCGGGCAGCCAGTCGGCATCGACCTGCTGGAAGCCGCGCTTGATGAACCAGTGCATCGTGCGCGTCGTCAGCACGAAGATGCTCTCCAGCCCCTGGGCCTTGGCGCGCTGCTCGACGCGCTT
>CAYOXW010000261.1:0-3464 GCA_964408005.1 uncultured Methylibium sp. | reverse complement strand
TGCCGGCGATGACGCGCGCGGTGAAGGTCGAGGCGTTGAACTCGTGCTCGGCGTAGAGGATCAGCGAGGTGTGCATCGCGCGCACCCAGGCCTCGGGGGGCTTCTCGCCGTGCAGCAGGTGCAGGAAATGGCCGCCGATCGAGTCGTCGTCGGTCTCGACCTCGATGCGCCGCCCCTGCGTGGACCAGTGGAACCAGTACAGCAGCATCGAGCCGAGCGAGGCCATCAGCCGGTCGGCGATGTCGCGCGCGCCGGGCAGGTTGTGGTCGTCCTTCTCCGGCAGGATGCAGCCGAGCGCCGAGACGCCGGTGCGCATCACATCCATCGGGTGGGCGCCGGCGGGCAGGCGCTCGAGCGCCTCCTTCACGCTGGCGGGCAGGCCGCGCATCGCCTTGAGCCGGGTCTTGTAGGCCTTCAGCTCGGCGCGCGTGGGCAGCTTGCCGTGCACCAGCAGGTGGGCGATCTCCTCGAACTCCGACACCTCGGCCAGATCGAGGATGTCGTAGCCGCGGTAGCTCAGGTCGTTGCCGCTGCGGCCCACCGTGCACAGCGCGGTGTTGCCGGCGACGACGCCGGAGAGGGCGACGGACTTCTTGGGCTTGGGTTCGAGATGCTTCGTCATCGCCAGCTTCGTGGTTGTAATGTTCGCAATGTTCGCTGCGTCGTATCATTCGCAAAAGCCCTGAATTGGCGAATGATTGCGAAGATTTCCAGCCAGTTTGCGAATATTGCGAACATCATGCACAAGACCTTCATGGGGGTGCGCCTGCGCAGCCTGCGCGAGCAGCGGGGTCTGACCCAGGCCGCGCTGGCGCAGCTGCTGCGGCTGTCGCCGAGCTACCTCAACCAGATCGAGAACAATCAGCGGCCGCTCACCGTGCCGGTGCTGCTGAAGCTGCAGGCGAACCTGGGGGTGGACCTGCGCCTGTTCTCGGAGGACGAGGAGGCGAGGGTGGTCGCCGAGGTGCGCGAGATCGTGGCCGACGCGAGCGGCCCCGGGGAGGTCTCGATGGCCGAGGTGCAGGCCCTGGTCGGGCAGATGCCGGCGCTGGCGAAGGTTCTGGCGCGCCTGCACCAGCGCTGCCGCAGCGCCGAGGAGCGCGTGATGCTGCTCGCCGAGGGCCTCGACGGCGACCGCAACGCCCAGCCCGCCTCGCCGCACCTGCAGCCCTTCGAGGAGGTGCGCGACTTCTTCTACGAGCGGCACAACCACATGGCCGTGCTCGACGAGCGCGCCGAGCAGCTGTTCGAGCAGCTGCACCGCGAGGCGCGCGGCCCGGCGTGCGCGGCCGAAGCGACCGACGAGGCCGCCGGCGCCACCGGCACCGAGCTCGCGATGCTGCTGGAGAACTACCTGCGCGAGCGGCACGACGTCGCGACGCGGACCGCGCGCCGCGGCGCCGCGACCGAGGCGGTGCGCGCCTACGACCCGACCAGCCGCACGCTCAGCCTGTCGGCCGCGCTGGAGCCGGGCCAGCGCGCCTTCCAGCTCGCGGCGCAGATCGCACGGCTCGATGCGGGCGACCTGATCGACGCGTTCGCGAACGACGACCACTTCGGCAGCGAAGAGGCGCGCGCGCTGGCCCGCATGGGTTTCGCCAACTATTTCGCCGGCGCCGTGCTGCTGCCTTACCGCCGCTTCCTGGCCGACGCCGAGGCCTTGCGCTACGACATCGAGCTGCTGAGCCAGCGTTACGATGTGAGCTTCGAGACGGTGTGCCACCGCCTGTCGACGATGCAGCGCCCGGATGCGCGCGGCATCCCGTTCTTCTTCGTGCGCGTCGACCGCGCCGGCAACCTCTCGAAGCGCCAGTCGGCCACCGATTTCCACTTCTCACGCAGCGGCGGCACCTGTCCGCTGTGGAACGTCTACGAGGCCTTCGAGCAGCCGGGCAAGATCCTCACGCAGCTCGCGAGCATGCCCGACGGGCGGACCTATCTGTGGGTGGCACGCTGCATCTCGCGCCAACGCGGCGGCTACGGCGCCCCCGGGCGCACCTTCTCGGTCGCCCTGGGCTGCGACGTGCGGCATGCGCATCGCATCGTCTACGGCACCGGCCTCGACCTCAACAACCCCGAGGCGGCCACGCCGATCGGGGTCGGCTGCAAGGTCTGCGAGCGCGAGAACTGCGCGCAGCGCGCCTTCCCGGCGATCGGCCGCCGCCTGCAGGTCGACGAGAACGTGCGCCAGTTCGCGCCGTATTCCAGTGCCCTGAGGGCGACGTGAAGCCCGAGATGGCCAGGCGGCGCCATGACCGCTCAGCCTCCCGGTCCGCGTCGCTGTGATTTTACATAATACACAGACAGGGGCTCGTCATCGGCGGATGCCGAGATTTGGCGAGCCGCAGCCGGTGAGGGTGCACTAACAATGCACGTTGACAGAAACACCATGGCCGCAGCGCCGCCGATGCGCTGCAGGATCGAGCGCCAAGCGGCTGCGTTCAGGTCGAGGTGCGACAGCTCGGCGCGCTGAAGTTCAAGCGACGCGAACACCTGGGGCCAGTCAAGGCCGGCCAGATCGGCGAGCGTCGAGGCGTGCGTCGTGTCGGGCACGCCGCGCCCATTGCGCCACACGGAGACGGTGGCGCGAGTCACCCCAAGGCGGGCGGCTAGGGCGTAGTCGGAGGGGATGCCGGCGCGCTTGCGCGCGGCGTCGAGTAGTTCGGGGGTTCGCATCGTTTCGGTCCTTCACACCGGGGCGATGCGTCAACCATAGCTTGAACGTCAACCGCTGCGCAATCGTTGCAGCAGGCATTGACGTCACAGCAAGCTTTGACGGATAGTCGCGTCCGTCGCCCGGACCTACCCGCCGGGCCTTCACCCCGCGCGATCCGGGCGGCCCCTTTGGGGCGGGGAACTGAAGGCCGGCGACCAACAACCGTGAAGGGGTTGTCATGCAAGCTCAAGCCATCGTCCCGCACCTCTCGGCCGAGCGCCTGGAGGCCATCACGCTGCACAGGGGCAGCCACGTGTCGCCAGGCGCGGGGCACTGTCTGCTGGAAGTCGTCTCGATGTTCGCAGGCGAGCCCTTCGGCGACCGCCCGGCCTGCGTTGACCCGGTGCTGGCCGCCTTCGGCCGCCAGTGGAACGACCGGCTCGACGCCGACGGGCGCCAAGAGCTCAAGCGCTACATCACGCTGCTGCCGGGCACTCGGGGCAGCGAAGCGCTGTCGATCAAGCGCCGGTTCATCCTGGCCGACGGCGTCATCCGCTCGATCCTGCCGATGGCCTTCGACCTGCGCCCGGGCCTCGCCGAGCACGCGGCAGCGCTGCGTGCGCTGGCCCCGATCACGGACAAGCAGGCGCTCGCGGCTGCGAGGTCCGCTTTGGTGAAAGCGCGGGCCGACGCCGCCGCCGACGCCGCCGCCTACGCCGCCGCCTACGCCGCCGCCTACGCCGCCGCCGCCTACGCCGCCGCCTACGCCGCCGCCTACGCCGCCGCCGCCGACGCCGACGCCGACGCC
>CAYOXW010000260.1:0-3476 GCA_964408005.1 uncultured Methylibium sp. | reverse complement strand
GATGATGTGGCCGCCGAAGGCGGTGCAGGCGTCGCGCAGGAAGCCGGGGTTCTTGACCGCGGCGGTGCCGATGATCACGAAGCTCAGGCCGTCGTCGAGGTAGCGCTCGATCGTGTCGAGGTCGCGGATGCCGCCGCCGAGCTGCACCGGGATCTCGTCACCGACCTCCTTGAGGATGGCCTTGATCGCCGGCTCGTTGACCGGCTTGCCGGCAAAGGCACCGTTGAGGTCCACCAGGTGCAGGCGGCGCGCGCCGGCGTCGAGCCAGCGCCGCGCCATCGCGGCCGGGTCCTCGCCAAAGGTGGTGGAGGCTTGCATGTCGCCTTGTTGCAGGCGCACGCAACGACCGTCTTTCAGGTCGATCGCAGGGATCAACAGCATGGCACGCGGGGGAATGGGAAGGGGTCAGGGACGCCAGTCGAGGAAGTTGCGGTACAGGGCCAGGCCGTGCGCAGCGCTCTTCTCGGGGTGGAACTGGGTGGCAAAAATGTTATCCCGCGCTACCGCGCTGGTAAAGCTGGCGCCGTACTCGGTTTCCCCGGCGCTGTGCGCCCGGTCGTCGGGAACGGCGTAGTAACTGTGCACGAAGTAGAACCAGCTGTCGTCCGGCACGCCGGACCACACCGGGTGCGAGCGCACCTGGCGCACGCGGTTCCAGCCCATCTGCGGCACCTTGTAGCGGCTGCCGTCGGGCTGGATCTGCCCTTGCAGCCGGAAGCGCCGCACGCGGCCGGGGATCAGGCCCAGGCCCGGCGTGTCCTGCTCCTCGCTGTGGTCGAGCAGCATCTGCATGCCGACGCACACGCCCATCAGCGGCTTGTTCGCGGCCGCGTCGAGCACGCTCGCGAGCAGCCCGCCGCCATGCGCCTCGCGCAGCTCGCGCATGCAGTCGCGCATCGCGCCCTGGCCGGGCAGCACGACGCGCTCGGCGGCGCGCACCACCTCGGGGTCGGCCGTGACGACGACCGCGACGTCGGTGGACGCCGCCGCATGGATCACCGCCTGCGACACCGAGCGCAGGTTGCCCATGCCGTAGTCGACGACGGCCACCGTGCGATTCATCGCGCGGGCTCCTGGGTCATGCGGGTCATGTCAGAGGCTGCCCTTGGTGGAGGGAATGACGCCGGCCATGCGCGCGTCGCGCTCCAGCGCCATGCGCAGCGCGCGCGCGAAGGCCTTGAAGACCGTCTCGCACTGGTGGTGGGCGTTGTCGCCGAACAGGTTGTCGATGTGCAGCGTCACGCCGGCGTGGTTGACGAAGCCCTGGAAGAACTCGTAGACCAGCTGGGTGTCGAGCGCGCCGATCATGCCGGCCTTGAAGGGCACGCGCATGTGCAGCCCGGGGCGGCCCGAGAAGTCGACCACCACGCGGCTCAGCGCCTCGTCCAGCGGCACGTAGGCATGGCCGTAGCGGCGCAGGCCCTTCTTGTCGCCGACCGCCTTCGCGAAGGCCTGGCCGAGCGTGATGCCGACGTCCTCGACCGTGTGGTGGCCGTCGATGTGCAGGTCGCCCTGGCACTCGACCTCCAGGTCGATCAGGCCGTGGCGCGCCAGCTGGTCGAGCATGTGGTCGAAGAAACCGATGCCGGTGGCGAGCTTCGCGATGCCGCTGCCGTCGAGGTCGACGCGCACGCGGATCTTGGTTTCGGCGGTGTCGCGCCGCACTTCGGCGACGCGGTTCGGTTCGGTGCTCATGACAGGCAGTCCTTCAGGGCGGCGATCATCTGGTCGTTCTCTTCGGGCAGGCCGACGGTCAGCCGCAGGCAGTTCGCCAGCAGCGGGTGCAGGCCGGCAACGTTCTTCACGAGCACGCCGCGCGCCTTCAGGCCCTCGAAGGCCGCCTTCGCGTCGGGCAGGCGCACCAGCACCATGTTGGCCTCGCTCGGGTAGACCGTTGTGCCGGGCAGCGCGCGCAGCGCGGCGACCAGCCGCGTGCGCTCGGCCCGCAGCACGGCGGCCTGGCGCGCGAACTCGTCCTCGTGCTCGAGCGCGAACAGCGCCGCCTCGCAGTTCAGCACGCTGACGTTGTAGGGCGGGCGGACCTTGTCGATCTCGGCCACCAGCGCCGCCGGCCCGATCAGGTAGCCCAGGCGCACGCCGGCCAGCCCGAACTTGCTGAGCGTGCGCATCAGCAGCACATGGTCGTGGCGCGGCAGCCGGTCGAGGTAGCTGCGGCTCGCGAAGGGCTGGTAGGCCTCGTCCATCACCACCAGCCCGCCGTGCTCGCGCACCGCCTCGACGATGCGCTCGATGGCGCCGTCGTCCCACAGGTTCGCGGTCGGGTTGTTCGGGTAGGCGAGGTAGGTCAGCGCCGGCTTGTGTTCGCGCACGGCGGCGAGCATCGCCGCCTCGTCGAGCTCGAAGTCGGCCGTCAGCGGCACGCCGACGAAGCGCAGGCCCTGCAACTTGGCCGACATCTCGTACATCACGAAGCCCGGCACCGGCGCCAGCACCACGGCCCCCGGCACGTCGCAGGCCATCGCCAGCAGCGAGATCAGCTCGTCGGAGCCGTTGCCGAGCATCAGCGCGCAGCCCTCGGGCATGCGTGCGTGGCGGGCCAGCGCGGCGCGCAGCTCGTCGGTGCGCGGGCCCGGGTAGCGGTTGAGCGCGAGCGCGCCCAGGCGCCGGCCCAGCTCGACCTGCAGCGCCTCGGGCAGGCGGTGCGGGTTCTCCATCGCGTCGAGCTTCACGTAGCCGGCCGAGGGCTGGATCGCATAGCCGTGCATGGACTGCACGTCCTGGCGGATGAAGCGCGCGAGGCGCGGCGCGAGCGTTGAGGCCGGCGCGGTCATCGCTTCAGCCTCATCTCGGCCGCGCGGGCATGCGCCTGCAGGCCCTCGCCATGCGCCAGTTCGGAAGCGATCAGCCCCAGCGTCTGCGCGCCCTGCTCGCTGACCTCGATCAGGCTGCTGCGCTTCTGGAAGTCGTAGGTGCCCAGCGGCGACGAGAAGCGCGCGGTGCCCGAGGTCGGCAGCACATGGTTGGGCCCGGCGCAGTAGTCGCCGAGCGACTCGCTCGTGTAGGCGCCGAGGAAGATCGCGCCGGCGTGGCGCAGCAGCGGCTCCCAGCGGCCCGGTTCGCGGCTCGACACCTCGAGGTGCTCGGGCGCGATGCGGTTGCTGATCTCGCAGGCCTCGTCCATCGAGCGGGTGTGGATCAGCGCACCGCGGCCTTCGAGCGAGGCGCGGATGATCTCGGCGCGCGGCATCTCGGGCAGCAGGCGCTCGATCTCGCGCTGCACCGCGTCGAGGTAGGCGGCGTCGGGGCTGAGCAGGATGCTCTGCGCCAGCTCGTCGTGCTCGGCCTGGCTGAACAGATCCATCGCCACCCAGTCGGGCGGCGTGCTGCCGTCGGCCAGCACCAGGATTTCGCTGGGCCCCGCAATCATGTCGATGCCGACCTGGCCGAACACGCGGCGCTTGGCGCTGGCCACATAGGCATTGCCCGGGCCGGTGATCTTGTCCACCCGTGGCACG
>CAYOXW010000259.1:0-3481 GCA_964408005.1 uncultured Methylibium sp. | reverse complement strand
AGTTGGCCGGCTCGCCGCCGAACAGCTTGATGGTGTCCATGGTCGCCATCGCCAGACCGGCGCCGTTGACCAGGCAGCCGATGTTGCCGTCGAGCTGGATGTAGGCGAGGTCGAACTTGCTGGCCTCGATCTCGGCCGGATCCTCTTCGTCGAGGTCGCGGTAGGCGACGATCTCCGGGTGACGGAACAGCGCGTTGGCGTCGAAGTTGAACTTCGCGTCCAGCGCGATCAGGGTGCCCTTGCTGTCGCAGTTCAGTGGGTTGATCTCGACCAGCGAGGCGTCCGTCTCCATGTAGCAGCGGTACAGGTTCTGGAACAGCGTGATCGCCTGCGCGTGCGAGCCCTCCGGCAGGCCGATCGCCGCGGCAATCTTCTTGGCCTGCGCGTCGCCCAGCCCGGTCAGCGGGTCGATCACCTCGGTGATGATCTTCTCCGGCGTGCTGTGGGCGACTTCCTCGATGTCCATGCCGCCCTCGCTCGAGGCGATGAAGGCGACCTTCTGCGTCGCGCGGTCGGTGACCAGCGAGACGTAGTACTCCTTCTTGATGTCCGCGCCTTCCTCGATGTACAGGCGCCGCACCTTCTGGCCCTCGGGGCCGGTCTGGTGGGTCTTGAGCTGCATGCCCAGGATCTGGCTGGCCAGCGTCTTCACCTCGTCCAGGGACTTGGCAAGCTTGACGCCGCCGCCCTTGCCGCGGCCGCCGGCATGGATCTGCGCCTTCACGACCCACACGGGGCCGCCGAGCTTCTGCGCCGCCTCAACCGCCTCCTGGACGGTGAAAGCGGGGTAGCCGCGCGGGACCGGAACGCCGAACTGGCGCAGGATCTCCTTGCCTTGGTACTCGTGGATCTTCATCGCTTGCTCTCGGGGGTCGGGATGCTGGAGGGGTGACGCGCCGGCTCAGACGGCGGGCCGGCGTAAGGGATGAGGCGGCGACGGCGACCGTCGCGCGGGCTCGCAGGCGGGCGGGCCGTGCAAGCGGCGGCGGCCCGGCGCGAAGCCGTCGTGTGGGCCGCGACACGCCGCGTGCCGATCCGCCATGGGCCACCGTGCGGCGCGTGGAGCGGCACGGTGATGTGACGGCCATGCGTGGGCTGGCAGTCAGGCGCGGCGGGCGGCGGGGCCATGAGGCTTGCGGGCAAGAGCGCGGCTTGGGGCGGAAGCATGTGCCGCCGGCTCGCTGTTCGGAAACGGAGCACGCAGTTTATCCTGTTGCGCCGCACCATCTAACAAGGTGTCACGCGACGGGCGCTACCATCGATGCCATGAATTCTGTGCAGCGCATCTTCATCGACGGCGAGGCCGGCACGACCGGCCTCGGGATCCGCGAGCGGCTGGCAGGCCTGCGCGGGATCGAGCTCGTGAGCATCGACCCGGCCCGACGCAAGGACGCCGGGGCCAAGCGGGCGCTGATGGCCGAGGTCGATCTGGTCGTGCTGTGCCTGCACGATGACGCGGCGCGCGAGTCGGTCGCGCTGGCCGACAGCCTGCCAGGCGGTGGCCCACGGATCGTCGACGCCAGCACCGCGCACCGGGTCGCGCCCGGCTGGGTCTACGGCTTTCCAGAGCTCGTGCCGGAACAGTCGGCCGCGGTCGCCGCCTCGCGCCGGGTCGCCAACCCCGGCTGTTATCCAACGGGGGGCATCGCGCTGATCCGACCGCTGGTCGACGCCGGCCTGCTGCCGCCCGACTACCCCGTCGCCGTCCATGCCGTGAGCGGCTACTCCGGCGGCGGACGCCCGATGATCGAGGCCTACGAAGCGGGCACCGCGCCGGCCTACGAGCTCTACGGCCTCGGCCTCGAGCACAAGCACCTGCCGGAGCTGCAGCAGTACGGGCGGCTGACGCGCAGACCGATCTTCGTGCCCAGTGTCGGCAACTTCCGCCAAGGGATGCTGGTGCAGGTGGCCCTGCACCTCGACCTGCTGAACGGCCGGCCATCGCCGGCCGATCTGGAGGCGGCGCTGGCGGCGCGCTATGCCGGCAGCGAGTGCGTCGCGGTCGTGCCGGCGGAGGCCGGCGGCAAGATCGAGCCCGAGGCACTGAACGACAGCAACCGCCTCGAGCTGCGTGTCTACGGCAATGCGGCGCGCGGCCAGGCCGTGCTGGTGGCACGGCTGGACAACCTGGGCAAGGGCGCCTCGGGCGCGGCGGTGCAGAACATCCGGCTGATGCTGGGGCGGTGAAGCGGCCGGCGGCGCCGTGCCCGCTCAGCCCTCGCCACGCCCCCCCACGACGCGCCGGACCACGTCGGCACTGAAACCGCGCGCGGTCAGAAAGCGCGCCTGGCGCGCCCGCCCGGCCGCATCCGGCGCGACGCCGCCATAACGCTTGCCCCAGACGGCGCGGGCTCGCTCGAACTCGCTGGCCTGCAAGGCCTCGGCGGTGCCGGCGTCGAGCGCCACGCCGTGCTGGGCCAGCTCCTGGCGGATGCGCAGATTGCCGTAGCGCGGTGCGCGCGTGTTGACGCGGCTTTCGACGAAGCGCTCGGCGCTCAGCAGCCCCTTGCCGGCCAGCCAGTCGAGCAGCGCGTCGACCTCTTGCTCGGTGGTCGCGCCCAGCGCGTCGGACGGCTCGGCGCCCTCGGCCGCCGCGCGCTGCCGCTGCTGCCGCGCCACGGCGTCCAGGAGCTTGCGGCGCAGCTCGACGCGGCTGTGCTCGCGCTGCGCGAGGTAGCCGATCGCGCGGCTGCGCAGCGTCAGCGCCGGGCGGCTCACTCGCCGCCGGCCGCCTTCTTGCCGGCCTTGGCGGGCACCTCGACCTCGATGCTGGGCAGCAGCGCCACGCCGAGCGATTCGCGCACCTTGTTCTCGATCTCGTGGGCCAGATCCGGGTTCTCGCGCAGGAATTCGCGCGCGTTGTCCTTGCCCTGACCGATCTTCTCGCCCTTGTAGGCGTACCAGGCGCCGGACTTCTCCACGATCTTGGCGGCGACGCCCATGTCGACGATCTCGCCCTCGCGCGAGACCCCTTCGCCGAACAGGATGTCGAACTCGGCGGTCTTGAAGGGCGGGCTGACCTTGTTCTTGACGACCTTGACCTTGGTCTCGTTGCCGATGACCTCCTCGCCCTTCTTGATGCTGCCGATGCGGCGGATGTCCAGCCGCACCGAGGCGTAGAACTTCAGCGCGTTGCCGCCGGTGGTGGTCTCGGGCGAGCCGAACATCACGCCGATCTTCATGCGGATCTGGTTGATGAAGACGACCATGCAGTTGGTCTTCTTGATCGTCGCGGTGAGCTTGCGCAGCGCCTGGCTCATCAGCCGCGCCTGCAGGCCGGGCAGCGAATCGCCCATCTCGCCCTCGATTTCGGCCTTGGGCGTCAGCGCGGCAACCGAGTCGACCACCACCAGGTCGACCGACCCGGAGCGCACCAGCGCGTCGACGATCTCGAGCGCCTGCTCGCCGGTATCGGGCTGGGAGATCAGCAGCTCCTGCAGGTTGACCCCGAGCTTCTGGGCGTACTGGATGTCGAGCGCAT
>CAYOXW010000258.1:0-3482 GCA_964408005.1 uncultured Methylibium sp. | reverse complement strand
ATGTTCGACCCGCGCATCACGCTGCAGCAGCAGGTCAGCGAGCAGCTCAAGGCGCACTTCGGCGAGAAGGTGTTCAACACCGTGATCCCGCGCAACGTGCGGCTCGCCGAGGCGCCGAGCTACGGCCTGCCCGGCGTGGTGTTCGACGCCCAGTCCAAGGGCGCGCAGGCTTTCGTGCAATTCGCGCACGAGATGGTGGCGCGCATCGGCAGCCTGCAGTGACGGCAGCGCCCGAGGGGCTGTCCCCGGACTTCGGCGCCGCGCTGCTCGCGCGCATCGAGTTGGCCGGGCTCGACGCCGCCGCACCGCCGCAACAGCGCACGCTCGATGGCTGGGTGCTGAGGCTGTCGCCCGGCAAGGCCAAGCGGGCGCGCTGCGTCAATGCCCTGGCCGCCGGCCGGCTGCCGCTCGAGGAGGTGCTCGCGCGCGCCGAGGCGGCCTACCGCGAGGCCGGGCTGCCCTTCATCGTCCGCATCACGCCCTTCACCCAGCCTCCGACGCTGGATGCGACGCTCGCCGCGCGCGGCCTGCGCCGCTTCGACGACAGCCGCGTGATGGTGAGGGCCTCGCTCGAGCACCTGCCCGCCACGCCGGCGCTGCCGCCCGGGGCCGGCTTCGAGCCGGCCTGCGCCGAGGACTTCGCCGAGGCGATCGGCCGGCTGCGGGGCTCGTCGCCGGCACAAAGGCAGGCGCATGCCGAGCGCCTGCGCGCTGCGCCGGTGCCCTATCGCGGCACCCTGTTGTGTCGTGCGGGTGAGCTGCTCGCCTGCGGCCAATTCGCGCTCGCGGACGGGCTGGCCGGCCTGTACGACATCTGTACCGCGGCGCCCCACCGCGGTCGGGGCCTGGCCTACGCCTTGTGCCTGTACCTGCTGCACGCGGCACGCGCGGCGGGGGCGGGCTGCGCCTACCTGCAGGTCGACGCCGGCAATACCGTTGCGCGGCGACTCTACGCGCGACTCGGTTTTGCGGATGCCTACGGCTACCACTACCGCAGTGCCTCGCCGGAGCTCGTCTGATGCAGAGGCGAATACTCACTTTGCCGGGTTGGAAGGGCTCCGATCCCGCCCACTGGCAGTCGCGCTGGGAGGCGCGGCACGGCTTCGAGCGGGTCGAGCAGCACGACTGGCAGCAGCCACGTCGCGGCGACTGGATGGCGCGGCTCGACGAAGTGCTGCTCGACGACGGCGGCGACGCGCGACCGGCCGTGCTGGTCGCACACAGCCTCGGCGCGCAGCTCGTCGCGGCTTGGGCGGCGCACAGCCGCCACGCCGCACGGGTGGCCGCCGCGCTGCTCGTCGCACCGCCGGATACCGAGCGCGCCGACACGCCGCCGGCGCTGAGCCTGTGGCGCCCGATGCCCGTGCAACGCCTGCCTTTTCCCGCGACGCTGGTCGCCAGCACCGACGATCCCTATTGCAGCCTCGAGCGTGCCGGCGGCCTGGCCCAGGCCTGGGGCGCCTCGCTGGTCGTGGCCGGCGCGCGCGGCCATCTCAACAGCGACTCCGATCTCGGCGACTGGCCCGCGGGCCTGGCGCTGCTCCACGAACTCCTATCCGATTGACGGCGACACCATGGTGACGAAGAAACCCAAGGGCCTCGGCCTCGGCCTCGAAGCGCTGCTCGGCCCCAAGGTGAAGGACGAGGCCGCGTCTGGCGCCGCGGCCGGCGCACCGAACTCCCTGCGGCTCGAGCAGCTCCAGCCCGGCAAGTACCAGCCACGCACCCGCATGGACGAGGGCTCGCTGTACGAGCTGGCCGAGAGCATCAAGAGCCAGGGCGTGATGCAGCCGGTGCTGGTGCGGCCCGTCGACGGCGGTGCCGGGGTGCCGCGCTACGAGATCATCGCCGGCGAACGGCGCGTGCGTGCCGCGCGGCTCGCCGGGCTGGCCGAGGTGCCGGTGCTCGTGCGCGAGGTGCCGGACGAGGCGGCCGCGGTGATGGCGCTGATCGAGAACATGCAGCGCGAGGACCTGAACCCGCTGGAAGAGGCCCAGGGCCTGAAGCGGCTGGTCGATGAGTTCGGCCTGACCCACGAGGCGGCGGCGCAGGCGGTGGGCCGCTCGCGCAGCGCCGCGTCCAACCTGCTGCGGCTGCTGAACCTGGCCGAGCCGGTGCAGCAGATGCTGGTGGCCGGCGATCTCGACATGGGCCACGCGCGCGCGCTGCTGGCGCTCGAGCGCGCCCAGCAGATCACCGCGGCCACCGAGGTGGTGGCGCGCAAGCTCAGCGTGCGCGAGGCCGAGAAGCTGGTGGCCCGCCATGGCAGCCCGCAGCGCCAGTCGCCGCTGCTGCGCGCACCGGCAGCCAAGCCGCGCGACATCGCGCGGCTGGAGGAGGAGCTGGCCGACTTGCTGACCGCGGCGGTCGAGATCCGTGTGAAGACGCGCGGCCGCAAGGGCGCGACGCAGGGCGAGGTCGCGATCGGCTTCGGATCGCTCGACGAACTCTCGGGCCTGCTCGATCGGCTGCGCGGGCCGGCGCGCGGCTGAGCCCGGTGCGGCGGGAAGCTCCGGTGATCCTCCGCGCCGCTGGCGCGTTGAGGGGGTGTCGGGCACGCGAAATGCTGTAGTTGAACTCAGCTCGGTCGACGCGGTTCGAATCGACGAGATGAACAAGGCTTGCAACGCTATTGCGTGCTTTGACCGGCAAAGTCTGTAGGATCGTCATGGCAAGGCAGCGCCGCACCAAGGCCCGCTCTTCGCGCCGACCCTGGGCCGCCACCCCGCGCCTGAACTGGAGGAAGCGATGGATGTGATCAGCAATTTCGCCGCGCGCTACGAGCGCAACCGCGAAGAGGAACTCACGCTGGAGGAGTACCTCCAGATCTGCAAGCGCGAGCCGATCGCCTACGCCACCGCGGCCGAGCGCATGCTCAAGGCCATCGGCGATCCGGAGATGGTCGACACGCGCAACGACCCGCGGCTGTCGCGGCTGTTCGCCAACAAGGTCATCAAGCGCTATCCGGCCTTCGCCGAGTTCTATGGCATGGAGGACTCGATCGAGCAGGTCGTCTCCTACTTCCGCCACGCGGCGCAGGGGCTGGAGGAGAAGAAGCAGATCCTCTACCTGCTGGGTCCGGTCGGCGGCGGCAAGAGCTCGATCGCGGAGCGCCTGAAGCAGCTGATGGAGCATGTGCCCTTCTACGCGCTGAAGGGCTCGCCGGTGAACGAGTCACCGCTCGGCCTGTTCAGCGCCGACGAGGACGGCCCGATCCTCGAGAAGGAATACGGCATCCCGCGCCGTTACCTGACGCGCATCCTGTCGCCCTGGGCCGTCAAGCGGCTCGACGAATACGGTGGCGACATCCGCAAGTTCAAGGTCGTCAAGCGCCTGCCCTCGGTGCTCAAGCAGGTCGGCGTGGCCAAGACCGAGCCTGGCGACGAGAACAACCAGGACATCTCCTCGCTGGTCGGCAAGGTCGACATCCGCAAGCTGGAGACCTTTGCCCAGGACGACCCGGACGCCTACAGCTATTCCGG
>CAYOXW010000257.1:0-3518 GCA_964408005.1 uncultured Methylibium sp. | reverse complement strand
CGGCGCCGAAGCTGCCGCCGATGATGACCGTGAACTTGGGCACCGTCGCGGTGGCGACCGCCGTCACCATCTTCGCGCCGTGCTTGGCGATGCCCTCGGCCTCGGCCTTGCGCCCGACCATGAAGCCGGTGATGTTCTGCAGGAAGACCAGCGGCACGCGGCGCTGGCAGCACAGCTCGATGAAATGCGCGCCCTTGAGCGCCGCGTCGCTGAACAGGATGCCGTTGTTCGCGACGAGCCCCACCGGCAGGCCCTCGAGGTGCGCGAAGCCGGTGACGAGCGTCGGGCCGAAGCGCGCCTTGAATTCGTCGAACTCGCTGCCGTCGACCAGGCGCGCGATCACCTCGCGCACATCGTAGGCCTTGCGAGGGTCGCTCGGGATCACGCCATGGAGCTCGGCCGGGTCGTGCCGCGGCGCGCGCGCCGGCTGCAGGCGCAACGGCTCGGGCTTGCGCACGTTGAGGTGGCCGACGATGCGCCGCGCGAGCGCCAGCGCATGGCTGTCGTCCTGCGCCAGGTGGTCGGCCACGCCCGACAGCCGCGTGTGCACGTCGCCGCCGCCCAGCTCCTCGGCACTGACCACCTCGCCGGTGGCGGCCTTCACCAGCGGCGGGCCCGCGAGGAAGATCGTGCCCTGCTCCTTGACGATGACGGTCTCGTCGCTCATCGCGGGGACGTAGGCGCCGCCGGCGGTGCACGAGCCCATCACGACGGCGATCTGCGCGATGCCCGCGGCCGACATCTGCGCCTGGTTGTAGAAGATGCGGCCGAAGTGCTCGCGATCGGGGAAGACCTCGTCCTGGTTCGGCAGGTTGGCGCCGCCGGAGTCGACCAGGTAGAGGCAGGGCAGGCGGTTCTCGCGCGCGATCTCCTGGGCGCGCAGATGCTTCTTGACCGTCAGCGGGTAGTAGGTGCCGCCCTTCACGGTGGCGTCGTTGCAGACGATCATGCATTCGACGCCGGCGATGCGCCCGATGCCGGCGACCAGGCCGGCGCCCGGTGCGGTGTCGCGGCCGTCGGGCTCGGTGTAGACGCCCTGCGCGGCCAGCGGCGCGATCTCGAGGAAGGGCGTGCCCGGATCGAGCAGCCGCTCCACGCGCTCGCGCGGCAGCAGCTTGCCGCGCGCGACATGCCGGGCGCGCGCCGCCTCGCCACCGCCGAGCGCCACGGTCGCGAGCCGCGCGTTCAGGTCCTCGACCAGGGCGCGCATCGCCGCGGCATTGGCCTGGAACTCCGCTCCGCGCGGATCGATCTGGGTGGCGAGGACCGGCATGGTGTCTCCTGCGCGCTGGCGCACAGCATGTTTGACGTTTACGTAAACGTCAAGTTTAGTGCGCCCGCACGGTCCGGCATGGCCCGGCCATCTGCCTCGTTCGGGGCGGCCCGCTCGCGAGCCCGCGCTCGCGCCGGGATGGGGGTCGGTGCATCGGCACCCCTCGCCGGCGACGCCGAGGCCGGCCGCGGCCGGCCTCGACCCGCTCGCCGGCGCCGGGCCAGCGGGTCGGGACGACGTCGCGCGGCCGCCGCGCGCTCAGCTCACTTGTAGAGCACCTGCGGCAGCCACAGACCGATCGCGGGGAACTGGTAGAGCAGCACGATCGCGAGGATCTGGATGCCCATGAAGGGCAGCATGCCCGCGAAGATCTGGTTCAACGTCACATGCGGCGGGCTCACGCCCTTCAGGTAGAAGGCGCTCATCGCCACCGGCGGGCTCAGGAAGGCGGTCTGCAGGTTCAGCGCGACCAGCAGGCCGAAGAACAATGGATCGACGCCGAAGTTGTCCAGCAGCGGGATGAAGATCGGCATGAAGATCACGATGATCTCGGTCCACTCCAGCGGCCAGCCGAGCACGAAGATGATCACCTGGCTGAGGATCAGGAACTCGGTCTTCGAGAGGTTCATCCCGAGCACCCAGCGCTCGACGAGCTCCTGGCCGCCGAGCAGCGCGAAAGCGGCCGAGAAGATCGCCGAGCCGACGAACAGCCAGCACACCATCGCGCTGGTCTTGGCGGTCAGGAAGACCGACTCCTTCACCTCGGTCTGCAGCCCAGCCTGGCGGTAGGCGAACAGCGTCCACACGCCGACCGCGGCGACGGCCATCCAGCCCAGCACCTCGGGCACCGGGCCGACCGCACCGCCGCGCGCCAGCAGGAACCAGCCGATCGACACCAGCGCCGGCGCCCACAGCAGCCCCCACAGCGCCAGAGTGCCGCGCAAGCGGCCCTTCTTCTTGGCCACCAGCGCGTAGATGCAGGCCAGCACATAGCCACCGAAGGCCCCGACCGCGGCCGCCTCGGTCGGCGTCGCGAGGCCGAACACGATCGAGCCGAGCACCGCGAGGATCAGCACCAGCAGCGGGAAAAAGCTGGTCAGCAGCATCTTGAAGACTTCGAAGCGCTCGAGGCTCAGCGCCGCATAGAAGGCCAGCAGCGCGAGCAGCCCGACGCCCAGGCCGATCCACCAGCCGTTCGAGCCGCCCTGCGCCGGCGCGGGGGTCGACGCCGGCGCAGCCCCGGCGGCCGGTGGCTCCTGCACGCCGGCCGCCGCCGGTTCCTTCAGCCCCGCATCGGCGCTGCCCGGGGGTTCGTTCAGGCCGCCGGCACCGGCCGGCTCCTGCAGGCCGCCACTGCTCGGCGGCTCCTGCAGCCCGCCGGTGGCGGGCGGCTCCTGCAATCCGCCGGCGGCCGGCGGTTCCTGCAGTCCACCGGGCTCCCGCAGCCCGCCCGCCGGCTCGGCCAGTCCCGCCACGCTGCGCTGGGCGAGCGGCGCCGCGGCGGCCGTGTCGGCGCGACTCCCCCCGTAGGACATCCAGGCGACCAGCGCGAACAGCAGCGCCGGCATCAACGCCACCAGCAGCTGGCGGCGCAGGTAGCGGCGGTCGGCATCGGCCGCGCGACGCAGGCCCGTGAGCAGTGCCGGCAGTGCGCGCCGCCCGACGGTGTCGGCCAGGCGCTGCAGCGGCGCCGGCAGCGACACGGCCCGTTGCTCGGCGGTCAGCGGCGGCGCGAGCCGCGGATTGATCTTCGAGAGGATGATCACGTACAGGATGTACAGCCCCGCCAGCATCAACCCGGGGAGGAAGGCGCCGGCGTAGAGCTGCACGACCGACACGCCGGCGGTCGCGCCGTAGACGATCAGCAGCACCGAGGGCGGGATCAGGATGCCCAGGCAGCCGCCGGCGGTGATCGCGCCCGCGGCCATCTTGGTGTCGTAGCCGGCCTTGAGCATCTGCGGGAAGGCCAGCAGGCCCATCAGCGTGACGACCGCGCCGACGATGCCGGTGGCAGTGGCGAACACCGCGCAGGTCACCAGCGTGGCCACCGCCAGCGAACCCGGCACACGTGCGAGCGCGAGGTGCAGCGACTTGAACAGCTTGTCGATCAGGTTCGCTCGCTCGACCAGGTAGCCCATGAAGACGAACAGCGGCACCGAGATCAGCACGTCGTTGCTCATCACCTTGAAGGCCGACTGCACCATCAGCTCGAGCGTCAGATCGGTGTGCCGCTCGTAGGCCAGCC
>CAYOXW010000256.1:0-3551 GCA_964408005.1 uncultured Methylibium sp. | reverse complement strand
ATCGACACGCCCTTGGCGAGCTGGTCGTCGACCAGCTTGCGCAACGAGATCGAGTCGAGGAATTCGATCATCTTGGTGTTCAGGCTGGCCCAGAGGTCGTGCGTCATGCAGCGACCGCTGTCGTCGCCCATGCAGTTCTCCTTGCCGCCGCAGCCCGTCGCGTCGATCGGCTCGTCGACCGCGACGATGATGTCGGCCACGGTGATCTCCTCGGCCTTGCGGCCGAGCGAATAACCGCCGCCCGGGCCGCGGGTGGACTCGACCAGCTCGTGCCGGCGCAGCTTGCCGAACAGCTGCTCCAGATACGACAGCGAGATCTGCTGCCGCGCGCTGATCGCCGCCAGCGCGACCGGCCCACTGTGCTCGCGCAGCGCCAGATCGATCATGGCGGTCACGGCGAAGCGACCTTTGGTGGTGAGACGCATGGTGTACTCCTAGGAGGCCGGGGCGGTCGGACCGGTGGCTGACCGGGGACCTGCCCCGCCGAGCCTCGGCCGGGCACTCAATCCCGACTGAATGACTCGATTATAGGGGAAGCCGACTGATTCGGTCGGTCACCCGGCGGGAAGTTCCCCTTCGCCGAACATTGTCCTGGACAAATCGGCGCAAACTCTGGCGGCGCCGGGACCCCGGCGTCACAGGGCGCTGCTCAGCAGCTCAGCGGCCGGTCGTCGCGTTCGTTGACGTGGTCGCGCACGGCCTGCCCCTGCACCGTGACGATCAGCCGGCCGGCCGCCCAGCGCATCCAGCCCCGCGCGACATAGGCGTCGAGGTGGCCGGCCGGGATATCCGCGGCCCGCTGGCTGCGCAGCAGTTCGATGGCCACCGGCAGCGAACGTTCGAGTTCGGCCTCGCTGGGCGGCGTCGCCATGAGCACCACGGCAGGCGGCGGCAGGGGCGGGGGCGGGCGGGGGCTCATGCGGCTGTCAGCGTCAGCAGGATGTCCGCGTACCAGGCGCAGTTCAGGCCCAAGGCCTCGTCCTGCAGGTCGTCGCGCCCCCGGATATCCATGCGTGCCGAATGCACGCCCAGCAACAGCCAGGGCAGCGGCTCGGCGGCGCTGCGCGGCCGCGGCCCATGCAGCAGCACCGGCGCGCCGCTGGCCCCGCGGTGCATGCGCGCGTCCGTCAGGAAATAGCCCTGCCCCTGGAAACGCAGGCCCAGCGACGACGCCAGCGCCGCCTGGCGCGCGATCGGCAGGTGGTGCACGGTGTCATGGAAGGACAGCGGGAAACAGGGCACGACCAGCTGCTGGCCGAGGTCCACGCCCTCCAGCGACGGCAGCAGGTGCGCCGGCGTGAAGGCCTGGAGCTGGGTGCCTGGCGGCAGCGCCGCGCGCTCGATTTCGATCGCCGCGACGTCGATCTCGCCGCCGCTGTCGACGCCCTGGCGCCAAAGCGCCTGCCCGCCGCGGTACAGCGGGATCGAGAAGCCGCTCACCCGCGTCAGGTCGCTGGGGTGCAGGTGCAGCTCGATCTCGAGGCGATCGGGCCAGTGCCCGCTGGGCCGGTCGCTCACGACGTGGCGGCTCGTGACGAGGTAGAGCCGCGCATCGCGCTGGAAGAAGAAGCCGCTCGCGTGCGTCAGCGGCCGGGTGCCGTCGAAGGTGGCCACGCGGGTCACCGCGAGCACGACCGGCTCGACGCCGCTCGCGACGGCCGGGGGCGCTGCGCTCGGGCGATCGAGACCCACGCGCCTGGCCTGACTCAGTTCGCGCGCCCGAAGCCCGGCGGCGGGCCGCGGCGATCGAGGTGGCGGAAGGTGATGCGGCCCTTGCTCAGGTCATAGGGCGAGAGCTCGAGCTGCACCGCGTCCCCCGCAAGGATGCGGATGTGGTGCTTGCGCATCCGGCCCGAAGCATAGGCCACGAGCTCGTGCCCGTTGTCGAGCTTCACGCGAAACCGCGAGTCCGGCAGGATCTCGCTCACGCGGCCCTGCATCTCGATCAGTTCTTCCTTGGCCATCCTGCCTCCTGGTCGGAATTTCCGGATGCAGACCCACGACGGCGCCGTTCGTCTGCAGCGACACCAGGAGATTCTTCGGAGAGATTTCGACCGGAACCGGCCGGCGCGAGCGCGCCTGGCAGCAAGGGAGGCAAACCGATCAGAGGAGTCCGCGGATGACTACCCGACGATCATACGCGAGGCGCAGAAGCCCCCGGCCGGGTGTGCGTGGTCCTAGCGACGCGCAACGTTGGGCTCGCTCGGTGGCGGCAACAGCGGGTCGTGGCCGGCGCCGCCGAAGGCCTGTTCGCGCAGCAGCGCGAGCTGATCGCGCACGCGTGCGGCCTTCTCGAACTCGAGGTTCTTCGCGTGCTCGAGCATCTGGCGCTCGAGCTGCTTGATGCGCTTGCCAAGATCCCTCTCGGACAGCGCCTCGACCTCGGCGGCGGCCTGCGCGGCCTTCAGGTCGTCGCCGCGCCCCTTCTCCGAGTAGACGCCGTCGATCAGGTCACGGATCTCCTTCTTGATGCTGCGCGCGGTGATGCCGTGCTCGGCGTTGAAGGCGAGCTGCTTGGCACGGCGGCGCTCGGTCTCGTCGATGGCCTTGCGCATCGAGTCGGTGATGCGGTCGGCGTAGAGGATGGCCTTGCCGTTGAGGTTGCGCGCGGCGCGGCCGATGGTCTGGATCAGGCTGCGCTCGGCACGCAGGAAGCCTTCCTTGTCGGCGTCGAGGATCGCCACGAGCGACACCTCGGGGATGTCCAGGCCCTCGCGCAGCAGGTTGATGCCGACCAGCACGTCGAAGCTGCCGAGCCGCAGGTCGCGCAGGATCTCGACGCGCTCGACGGTGTCGACGTCGCTGTGCAGGTAGCGCACCTTGACGCCGTTGTCGGCCAGGTAGTCGGTCAGCTGCTCGGCCATGCGCTTGGTCAGCGTCGTGATCAGCACGCGCTCGTTGAGGTCGACGCGCTCGCGGATCTCCTGCAGCACGTCGTCGACCTGGTGGGTCGCGGGGCGCACCTCGACCACCGGGTCCACGAGGCCGGTGGGCCGCACCAGCTGCTCGACCACCTGGCCGGCGTGCTGCTTCTCGTAGTCGGCCGGCGTCGCCGAGACGAAGACCGCCTGGCGCACCTTGCGCTCGAATTCCTCGAACTTCAGCGGCCGGTTGTCGATCGCCGAAGGCAGGCGAAAGCCATACTCGACCAGCGTGGTCTTGCGCGCGCGGTCGCCGTTGTACATGCCGCCGAGCTGGCCGATCAGCACATGGCTCTCGTCGAGGAACATCAGCGCGTCGCCGGGCAGGTAGTCGACCAGCGTCGGCGGCGGCTCGCCGGGTGCGGCGCCACTCAGGTGGCGGGTGTAGTTCTCGATGCCCTTGCAGTGGCCGATCTCCTGCAGCATCTCGAGGTCGAAGCGGGTGCGCTGCTCGATGCGCTGCGCCTCGACCAGCTTGCCGGCTGCGACGAACTCGGCCAGCCGCGTGCGCAGCTCCTCCTTGATGCCGTCGATCGCGCGCAGCACCTGCTCGCGCGGCGTCACGTAGTGGCTGGACGGGTAGACCACGAAGCGCGGCACCTTCTGGCGGATGCGGCCGGTCAGCGGGTC
>CAYOXW010000255.1:0-3571 GCA_964408005.1 uncultured Methylibium sp. | reverse complement strand
CAGGTAGACCTGCGGGCGCATGCCGAAGCCCACGCCGGGGGGCGTGCCGGTGGCGATCACGTCGCCGGGCAGCAGCGTCATGCAGCGGCTGACGTAGGCGATCAGCTCGGCCACGCCGAAGATCATCGTGCGGGTGTTGCCACGCTGGCGCTGCTCGCCGTTGACGTCCAGCCACAGGTCCAGCGCCTGCGGGTCGCCCACCTCGTCGGGGGTCACGAGCCAGGGGCCGAGCGGCCCGAAGGTGTCGAAGCCCTTGCCCTTGTCCCAGGTGCCGCCGCGCTCGCCCTGCCATTCGCGCTCGCTGACGTCGTTGACGACGCAGTAGCCGGCCACGTGCTGCAGCGCCTCGGCCGGGCCGACCGAGCGCGCGGTCTTGCCGATCACGACGCCGAGCTCGACCTCCCAGTCGGTCTTGACCGAGTCCCGGGGGATCACGATGTCGTCGCCCGGGCCGCTGATGCAGGTGGTCGCCTTCATGAACACGATCGGCTCGGTCGGCACCTTCATGCCCGACTCGGCCGCGTGGTCGGCGTAGTTCAGCCCGATGCCGACCAGCTTGCTGATGCCGGTGAAGGGCACGCCCAGCCGCGGGCTGCCCTTGACCCTGGGCAGCGTGGCCGGGTCCAGGCGGGCCAGCTTCCTCAAGCCGGCCAGGCCCAGCGTCGGCAGGTGCAGGCCCTGGGCCTCGGCGTGGGCGGACAGGTCGCGCAGCGCGCCGTCCTTGTCGATCAGGCCGGGGCGCTCACGCCCGGCGGCACCGTAGCGGACCAGTTTCATCGTCGTCGTCTCCTTGTTCGGGGGCGGTGGCGGAAGGATTCTGGGCAGGGTCGCTGCATGCAAACCGCACGCCCGGGCACAATCGACCGCATGCTCTACAAGTTCAGGTCCAAGGCCTGCGGCGACGTGATCATGACCGGTCCGGTCGGCGACGCGATCATGCGCCAGCTCGGGCGCGAGCCGGCGCCGCAGGGGATCTTCACGCCCGAACAGATGCCGGCGCTGCGCGCCGCGCTCGAGGCGGCGGTGCTGGCCGAGGAGCAGCGCCGCGCCGCGGCCGAGGCCGAGGCGCGTGCCGCCGGGCTCGAGCCGCCGCCGCGCGAGGGCGTCACGCTGCGCCAGCGCGCCTGGCCGCTGGTGCAGATGCTCGAGCGCGCCGCGGCCGCCCGCGAGAACATCGTCTGGGGCGCCTGAGCCCCGCAGTCAAAGGAGAGAGACCCGATGCAGCTCACCAGCAGCGGCTGGCCCAACGGCGGTCGCATCCCGGCGCGCTACGCAGCGGGCCAGCCCGACGCCGCGACCACCGTGACCTTCGCCGACGACCTGTCGCCGCCGCTCGAATGGAGCGGCGTGCCGGAGGGCACCAGGAGCTTCGCGCTGCTCGTGCGCGACCTGGACGTCCCCAGCCGCACCGACGATGTCAACCAGCCCGACCGCGAGGTGCCCGGCACGCTGCCGCGCGTCGAGTTCTTCCACTGGGTGCTGGTCGACCTGCCGGCCACGCTGTGCGGCCTGGCCGAGGGCGAGGGCAGCCACGGCTTCGTGCCGTGCGGCAAGCCCGGCCCCGCCGCGCCGCACGGCGCGCGCCACGGCCTGAACGACTACACCGGCTGGTTCGCGAGCGACCCCGCGATGCGCGGGGCCTACCACGGCTACGACGGCCCCTTCCCGCCCTTCAACGACACGCTGGTGCACCGCTACGTCTTCACGCTCTACGCGCTGGACGTCGAGCGCCTCGAGGTCGCGGGCAGCTTCACCGGCGCGCATGTCCGCACGGCGATGGCCGGGCATGTGCTCGCCGAGGCGAGCTACCGGGGCAGCTACACCCTCAACGCGAGGCTGGTCTGATGGAAAGCGCAACCCGAGTGCTGGCGGTCCGCCATGGCGAGACCGCGTGGAACGTCGAGACCCGCATCCAGGGGCAGCTCAACATCTGCCTCAACGACAAGGGCCGCTGGCAGGCCGAGCGCGTCGCGCAGGCGCTGGCCGACGAGGAGCTGCACGCGGTCTACGCGAGCGACCTGGTGCGCGCCTACGACACCGCGGTCGTGATCGGCCGCGCCGCCGGCGGCCTGCGGGTGCAGCGCGAGTTCGGCCTGCGCGAGCGCTCCTTCGGCGTGTTCGAGGGCCGCACCTGGGCCGAGATCGAGCGCGACTTCCCCGACCACAGCGCGCGCTGGCGCGCCCGCGAGCCGGAGTACGGCCCGAGCGGCGGCGAGACGCTCGCACGCTTCTACAACCGCGTGGTCAGCAGCGCCGGCGAGATCGCGGCGCGCCACCCGGGGCAGACCATCGTGCTGGTCGCGCATGGCGGCGTGCTCGACTGCCTGTACCGCGCCGCGGCGCGCGTCGAGCTGCAGGCGCCGCGCAGCTGGCAGCTCGGCAATGCCGCGGTGAACCGGCTGCTCTACTCCGAGGAAGGCTTCACGCTGGTCGGCTGGGGAGACACCTCGCATCTCGACGGCGCCGAGCACGACGAGTTCAGCGACGGCGGCGGTGCCGACCGCGTCGGCCACGCGGCCTGAGCCGGGTGCGCCGACGGACAATGCCGCCCATGAAGATCCCCTCCCTCCTCCTGGGCGCGGTGCTGGTCGCCGCGTCCGCGCTGGCCGCGGCGCAGGACTCGATCCGCATCGAGCGCCCCTGGGCCCGCCCCACCGTGAGCGGCCAGCCCGCCGGCGGCGGCTTCCTCGTGCTGCACAACCGCGCCAACGTCGCCGACCGGCTGCTCGCGGCCAGCACGCCGGCGGCCGAGCGCGTCGAGCTGCACAGCATGAAGATGGAAGGCGACGTGATGCGCATGCGCCAGGTCGATGGGATCGATCTGCCCGCCGGCGCCACCGTCAAGCTCGAGCCCGGTGGCCTGCACCTGATGTTCATGGGCCTGAAGGCGCCTCTGACGGCCGGCAGCCGCGTGCCGCTGACGCTGCGCTTCGAGAAGGCCGGCGAGGTCCGCGTCGACGTCGCGGTCGAGTCGCCGACGGCGATGCCCGACCACGGCGACCACAAGCACTGAGCGGCGCGCCGCCGCCCACGCCGCCTCAGTGCAGCGTGCGGCGGAGGTCCTCGAGCTCTGCGATGACGCCGTCGACCAGCTCCAGGAAGCGCTCGCGCGAGGCGTGCGGTCGGTCGATGATGATCTGCGCGGAGTGCTCGGCCAGCGCCGGCAGATGCGCCGCGCGCGCCCAGCGGCGCACCTCCCAGTAGGTCAGCAGCGCGAGCCGGCCCAGATCGCCGTTGCGGCGCGCGTGGACCAGGCTGCCGAGGAGGTCGTCGAGCTCGGTTCGCAGCGGGGCTCGGGCAGCGGGCTTCGGGGCATCCATGATGGGTGCCAGCTTGGACGCCTAGGCTGAGCCGGGCCTTACAACGCGGTCGCGCGGTGCGACCGCGGGCCGGATCGTCCCCTCAGGCCGGCAGCCGCGCGGCCAGCGCGCGCGTCAGCGACTCGGCCGGCCACTCGCGGCAACCGCTCGCGTTCTGCAGGGCGCACATCGGCGAGAAGTAGCCGCGGCCGCCTGCCTCTGCCGCCGCGCTCAGCGGCGCGATCGCCGCGGTCGACAGCGGGATTGAGGTT
>CAYOXW010000254.1:0-3575 GCA_964408005.1 uncultured Methylibium sp. | reverse complement strand
CTGCGCCATCATGGGGGTGTGGGCCCTCTGATCCACCCCGCTCTCCTCTGAAATCACCTAGGCGCGCTCCGCATCCTGGCGCATCCAAACGCAGGCGCGCGCATGAATCCGGCGTAGTATTGGCGTCGGTTTCACTGGGCGGCGTAGGTTTCCTGACATGTTCGAGGCGCGTGCGGCGAAGGCGCTGGGGGCTGGCGATGTTATGACGATCGCTGAGGCGCCGGGCTTGCGCTTGGTGGCCACGGCGAGCACGCTCACCTGGACGTACCGCTACAAGGCGGCCGATGGCCGCATGCGCCAGGTCAAGCTGGGCCGCTGGCCGGCGATGGGCTTTCCAGCCGCGCTGGCGGCCTGGCAGGCGGTGAAGACCGCGCGTGATGCCGGCGCCGACCCGGCGAAGGAGAAGCGCAATCGCCGGCGCGAGGCGGCTGCCACCGCGCAGACCCAGGCCCTCACGGTGCGCGTGGCCTGCGACGAGTTCCTGGCCGACTACGAGGGCAGCGTAGCCCCGAAAACCTACGCCGAGGCTGCGCGCACGCTCGAGCGCGACCTCGGCGAGCTGGCCCATATGCCTGCGGCCGAGGTGAAGCGCAGCGACGCCTTCGCGCTGCTCAATTCGATGCGTGACCGGCCGGTGCAGGCTGGCCGGCTGCGGCAGACCCTGGGCGCGGTGTGGGACCGCGCGATCGACGCGGGACGCCTGCCGCCCGAGGTGCCGAACTGGTGGCGCTTGGTGCTGCGCGGCAAGCTGGCCAGCAAGGGCAAGGTGGTGGCTGGCCAGCGCGAGGGCGCTGCCACCAAGCGCGTGCTCTCAGAGGCCGAGCTGGCGCTGCTGCTGCCCTGGGTGCCCAACTTCACGCGCGACGTGGCCGACGCGCTGACGCTGTACCTGTGGACGTGCTGCCGCGGCGCCGAGATCGTGTCCATGGAGGCCGAGGAGCTGGCCGAGGAGGCCGGCGTGCTGTGGTGGACGCTGCCGAAGGCCAAGCTCAAGATGCTGCGCCACCCGCTGACGGTGGACCTGCGCGTGCCGCTGGTGGGGCGCGCTGAGGCTGTAGTGCGCCGGCGGCTGGCCGTCACGCCGACGGGCTACCTGTTCGCGAGCCACTCGCGCAGCGGCCACCTCGAGCAGAAGGCGCTGGGCGTGGCGGTGTGGGCGCACATGCCGGCGTGCGAGTCGCGGCCGGAGTGGGCGCGGCCGCGGCTACCTGTGGCCCGGTGGGCACCGCACGATCTGCGGCGCACGGGCCGCACGCTGCTGGCGGCCATGGGCTGCCCGGCCGAGGTGGCGGAGGCCATCCTGGGTCATCTGCCGCCGGGCGTGCAGGGCGTCTACAACCGGCATCAGTACGACGGCGAGCGGCTGGCATGGCTCACGAAACTGGCTGCTCGGCTCGAGTCCCTGGCCGCGCCTGGCCGGGGCCCGGTGGCAGGTCGCTCACCGGCAGTTGCTCGGCCGCCTGCACCAGCTCCCGCCACAGCCAGCCGACGCGCCCGGCGCTGATCTTGCGTGGGGCAGGGAGTTTGCCCTGGGCGACGAGAGTCTCGAAGGTGCGCTCGCTGATGCCCAGCGCGACGGCGGCCTTATCCCGGGCCACGAGGATGGGCGGGGTGGAGATGGTGGCGGTCCTGCTCATGCTGCTCGGCGCTCTTGCGCCGCCTCCGATTCGATACGCCGAAATTCGACGGCCCAGACCCAGGGGTTTGCCTCCCAGCTGCCGGCGCCGTTGATCTCATTCCGCAGGTGGGAATAGGCAGTTCGGGCGGTTAGGCATCCGCCGCTGAAGCCCCCGCGCATTGGCAGGTACTGCCCGTTCTGGAGGCAGTAAATTCCTTCTGCGATCGCGTCCTCTTCGCTGATGTCCTGCAGCCGCTCGACGCGCACGCCGGTCACTTCCAGCGTGATGCGGCTGGCCCAGGCCGGCAGGAGGCCGATCTTGAGCCGCCAGCCCCACTGATTGCCGGTGTCGGGGCTCACCACGGCGACCGCCGGCCGCGCGGGAAGATCGGCCGCGTAGCGCACTGGCGCCTCGCGCATAGGCACGTACAGCCACTTGTCGCGGCCTGCCTTGGTCTTGCCGTTAGGGCGGCGCTCGCACCACATCCAGGCGGCTTCCTTCACGCGTAGCCGGTCGCCGCGCTTGCCGTAGGGACAGCGCATCACCATGCTCCCCGGCTCCGCGTGCGCCCATGCTGGCGCGTCGCCAAACGGCACGCCGCCGTCCACCCGGCGCGGCTGCGGATTCATCGCCCGGCGCGTCTGCGACTTCGTCTCGGCCAGAATGGAGCGCACCATGGCGGCGGAGAAGAGGATGGGGCGTTCACGCATACCAGCACGGGGCGAGTTGGCTGTGTGGGCGCTCGCGGTGGCTGCTCTTGTCGTCCTTGTCGCGTGCGGCATCACCTTGGCCGGAAGCGGCGACCCGTTGGGTTCGCAGGACTGGGCGGCTTGGGTCCAGGCTATCTTTTCTGTCGTGGCTATCGCAGCGACTGCCGTCATTGCTAGTAGAGCGGAGCGCAGGACGGAGCACGAGAAGCGCGAAGCAGCGGGGGCCGCCGTTCAAGCTCGCCGCGCTCCAGTGCTCCTTGTGGAGACAGCGTTCAGAGAAATGGCCGCTCTCGTCGTGACTAATACAGACGGAGGCCCCGCTGAGGCCAAGTTCTCTGATATCGGCCAGTGGAGGGTATTGCGCGGGAGAGTCGATCGATCGTGGCGTGCTCTCATGAGCCTCCAGCTGCGCGACTACGCGACTGGCGATGAATTCATGGTGATCGGATCGGCGATCGAACTGATTGAGGAGACGATGCGTCATCTGCCATCCGAGACCACGCCTTGGGCAACCTTCGAGCACCGGAGTCAGTTGTTGGCCGCAGCTGTGGAGATCGGTGGAATAACCGGTAGCCTTGACCGGATAGCTGCTGGGCAGAGGGATGGCAACTTCATCAGCTTCATGGATTTGGTTTAGCGACATCAGGCTGTTCTCGACGGTCAGGCGCAGCGCGCGGGCGAGGTGCTCGCGGATGCGGTCGCGGGAGACGATCATTTCAAGGGGCTCCGGTAGGCTTGGTCAGATCCGCCTTGACGCACAGCCCGCGCTTGCGCAGCGCGTTGGCGATCAGGGCGCGGTCGTGGTGGCTGTGGCTCGCCTGGCGCAGCAGGCCGAAGTAGCTGTTTGCGATTTGGTGCAAGTCGGCTGCCGGTGCAGAGTCCACGCGCTGTAGCGCGGCCTGCACGGTGCGCGCGCGGGTGGTGCGCCGCCACGGCTTGATGACGTGCCCGACGAAGTCCACGCCGCGGCTCGCCGGCTGCAGGATCGTCTTGCGCGGATTGAGCGCCAGGTGCAGCTCGGTCAGCTTCTGCTCGACCTCGGCCTTGGCCGCGTTGAGCCACTGCGCGCTCTCGTGCAACAGGATGAAGTCGTCGACGTAGCGCACGTAGTGCGGCGCGCGCAGCTGGTGCTTGACGAACTGGTCCAACTCGTCGAGCAGCACGTTGGCGAAGAACTGCGAGGACAGGTTTCCGATCGGCAGGCCGTGGTCGGCCGGCGCGTTGAACAGGCTCTTGTGCGGCGGCA
>CAYOXW010000253.1:0-3587 GCA_964408005.1 uncultured Methylibium sp. | reverse complement strand
CTGAAGGTCTATCTGCTGGGGCGGCCGGCGTGATCTCGCGCAGCACTGACATTCGGGGCGCGCTGCGGTCGCGGCAGCGCGGCTTCCTGCTGAACCCGTTCCGCTTCGGTGGCGGGGGCTCGCTGGCCTACTCGCCGTGGAATGCCGGAAGTCTGCCGGCCAACGTCACGGCAAGCGAGGCGGGCTACAAGCTCACGCGATCCGGCGGCAGCAATGGTGTGCGGGGGGTATATCACCCGGTATCAAGGTCGGCGGGGAAGTACGCGGTCCGATTCTTGGTCAAGGCGGCTGGCGCGTCTTCTCAGGCGAGCGCGGCAGGCATCCTGAGCGGGTCCATCGGCGCTTACCTGGGTGCGAGCGCTGGCGGCCTGGCGTTATGGGCAAACAGTTCTGGTGGGACGAACGACCAATTCTTCAGCAACGGGTCAAGCCTCGCGCCTGGAGCTTTCGCTGGCGGCGCCTTCACGAGCGACACCGAGGTGTGGTTCGAGATTGACTTGGGCGCTGGAAAGGCTTGGGGTGGCATCAACGGCTACGGGTGGCGTACAGGCAACCCGGCGACAGGAGCATCGCCCCTCTACACATGGACGCCCGGCGCCTCTTACACGCTGGCCGCCGATATGTACTACGACGGCTCGACGGTGCAGTTGCTGACGCCGACAGACTTCCTCACACCGGCTAGCTCAGGGTTCACGGCTGGCTGGCCGGACTGATTCCACGAGCATGCTGGCGATCGATCATCCCGCTCAACAGCTCGGCCACGGGCTCGCTGCCGCGTCGGCTCAGGTGGTGGCTGTCGCGATAGACGAGCACGTCGCCCCGCGTGGCCGAGCAAGTCTCGGAGCACAAGGCGTCCAGCGAATCGATCACCTGCAAGCCGCGGTGTCTCTGCGAAACACGCTCTACGATGCGACGCATCGAGGTCTGCCGCTCGAGCACCTCTGCGCGGTTGATCTCGCAGGCCGGCCGGCGAAGCTGCAGTGGACGGCCGATGCAATCGCGGGGCAAGAAGGGGAGTTCCGGGACGTCCAGAACCACCGCGACGCGCTTGCCCGCAGCGATGAGCGTGGAGACTGTGCGGTCGAGGCCGGCCTCCATGGTTTGAGCCTTGCCATCGAAAGAGCCGTTGAGCGTGATCTGCGCCGGCCCGCGAGCCGATGCGATGTGGTCGGCGGCGAAGTTGGTGGTCTCCGCGTAGCCGCCGTAGAAGGCGAGCACCACGGTGCCGATGTCGTCCCTTGCGGCCAGGTGCCCGATCAGGCGTTCTGCCGAGTCGGCGCAGTCGGTGCGCATCATCTGCGCGCGGGTGCCAAGCACCGGCGGGCAGCCGTTCTGCGTGGCCATCAACCAACCTGGCTGCGCGCTGAGTGCGTCGACGAGGTGGTCGGCGTGGCTGTCTCCGATCAGCGCGGCGGTCGGTTCGCCGGACTGGACGCAGCGGGTGAGCCTGGGCGCGGCGCTGCGCAGGCTCGCGTCGCACGGCGGCAGCGGCGCCTTGGCGGGCTCGAGGTCTGCGATGCGCGCAGCGTAGGCGTCCCAGCGGTCGCCCGGGCGCGGGTCGCCGATCGCCGCAACGACGACGGCAGCGCCGGCCACCGATGCCATCGCGCCGGCCAGCCAGCGCTGCGATCGCGCGCGGCGCAGCGGCTGCTCGATGTAGCGGTAGGTCAGCGCGCTCAGGCCAGCCGCGATTGCCAGGGCGGCGCCGATCGCCAGGGCGTTCGGCTCCGGCGCGAGGATGCGCAGGAAGGCCAGCGCGGGCCAGTGCCACAGGTAGAGGCTGTAGCTCACCAGGCCGACGGTGACCAGCGGCTTGGCGGACAGCGCGCTGGCGACGGCGCCAGCCGGGCCGCTGGCGATCAGCAGCACCGCGCCGACGGTTGGCGCCAGCGCCTGCCAGCCGGGATAGCCGTGCTCTGTGACGAATGCCAGGCTGCCGACCACAAGCAGGGCGCCCGGCCAGGCCAGACGCGCCTCGCGCAACCCGCTCAGCGCCAGCGCGGCGCCGGCCATGATCTGCCAGAAGCGGCTGACCGGCAGGAAGTAGGCCGCATCGCCCAGCACGATGTTGGCGGCGAAGGACAGCGCCAGCACCGCGCCGGCCAGCCACAGCGCGCGGCGCACCAGCAGCAGTGCCAGCGGCCACAGAAGGTAGAACTGCTCTTCGATCGCCAGCGACCACAGGTGCAACAGCGGCTTGCGCGCTGCGTCGGTGTCGAAGTAGCCAGCCTCGCCGAGCAGCTGGAAGTTCTGCGAGAACACAGCGCTGGCCAGCGTGTGCGCGCTCAACTGCTCGAACTCAGGGCGGTACAGGACGACCGCGCCGAAGGCCCAGACCGCGAGCAGCACGGTCAGCAGCGCCGGGAAGATGCGGCGCACCCGACGGACATAGAAGTCGAGCAGGGTGAAGGTGCCGGCTTGCTGGCGCTCCACGATGTCGTGCGTGATCAGGTAGCCCGAGATCACAAAGAAGACGTCCACACCCGTGAACCCGCCCGGCAGAGCCGTGGGGACCGCGTGGAACACCACTACCGCCAGCACGGCGACCGCCCTCAGGCCATCGATGTCTGGTCGGTAGGTCTGCACGTGGCGAATGTACGAGGGAATGAGCGCTGGATTTCATCGCCGTCCTCCCTGCTCGTGATCTCTTGATTCCTCAACCGCTAGATCAACCTCGACCATGCCCATGCCAGATCCCGCATCCTCAGCCGCCGCAGGCGTCGGCCTCAAGTCCGGCCTCATCGCCGGCGTCGGCGCCGCGATGGTGGCGATCCTCGCCGTCGCTGTCGGCTTCACCGTCATACCTCTCACGCCTGGGCGAGAACGAGAGGACGCCGCGCGCCGGCTCGCTGCCGGGCTGCTCTGCAGCTTCACGGTTGGTCCGGTGGCAGCCATCAAGGTCATCGAGATGTGGCCCGGTTACCTGACGCCCTGGCAAACGATTCTCGCCGGCGAGCATGTGCTGTGGATCTACCTGGCCGCGGCCACGCCTTTCATTGCGCTGCCCGCGTTGGTCGGCTTCTGGATCGTCGCGGCGCTGATGCGCTGGTTCGACCACCGCCGCTCGAAGGACATCGCACAGCTCGCGGCCGACGCGCGAGACCAGCTCCGTGGAAAGGACCTCCCATGATCCGACTGTTCGCCTTCCTGCTGCTCGCCGTCGTGCTGAGCTTCGCGCAACCTGCGCAGGCCTGCGCCCCGGCGCCCTGGGGTCAAGGCACCAAGCCGCAGGTCGGCCTCAACGAGGTCGGCGCCTGGGCGGCCTGGTACTGCAACGACGGCTACGTCGTCACCAAGCGGCTGCATGCGGTGCGCTGGGACGGCCTGACGCCCGAGCTGCGCGCGGACCTGAACCGGCTGACCGACGCGCCGAACATGGCCGTCTTCATCGCCGAGATAGCAGCGCGCCACCGGACGCTGCCGATCGGGGACCCGCAACTGCTCGCGGTCTGGGGTCGCGACGACGAGCGCATCTCCAACGCGGCGCCGGCGGACATCCCGGTGTGGCGCGTCACGCCGAACACCCGGGCGACGGACCTGAGCCGGCCCATGTACCTGCTGCTGCCGGACGGCGTGCGCGGCGCGCC
>CAYOXW010000252.1:0-3591 GCA_964408005.1 uncultured Methylibium sp. | reverse complement strand
TCGCGGTCGAAGCAGTCGTGGATGACCTGCGCGGTCGGATCGGTCGCCCAGGGGACGATGCGCACCGTGCTCGGGTCGGGCCGCAGGTGCATGTCGCGGTCGGTCGGCGTGATGACGTCGTAGTACGGCCCCTCCTCGGGGAACTCGCCCGTCACGCCCATCGCGACCACCGCCTCGGGGAGCCGCATGCCGCGGTCCTCGGTGAACTTCTGCCGCGGCAGGATCTTGCCGCGCGCCACGCCGGTCAGGTCGGGCACCAGGCACTCGATCTCCGTCACGCGGCGCTCGTCGAGCCACTGCTCGAGTTCGCTGAATGTGAAGTTGTCGCGGACCACCATAGATCACCTGTCGCTGTGATGCACGCTCTTGCGGAGGACGCGGCGCGCGGGGGCATCGGGGCGAGGCGCTAGGGCCCGCGGGGAGGCTCCCGGGCGTTCTCGCGATGCAGCTCGTGCCAGGCGCGGCAGGCGTCGCCGAAGGCACGCAGCAGCTTCATCGAGATCGGGTTGTCGCGCGCCTGCCACTCGGGATGCCACTGCACGCCGAGATTGAAGCCGGGTGCGCCCGGCGCGGTGAAGGCCTCGATGACGCCGTCGGGAGCCAGGGCCTCGGCGCGCAGCGTGTCGGCCAGTCGCTTGATGCCCTGGCCGTGCACGCTGTTGACCATGAACTCGCTCTGCCCGAGCAGGGTCTCGAGCAGCCCGCCCGGCACGACCCGCACCGGGTGGGCCGGGCCGTACTGGACCTCGACCGGCTGCTGCGCCGGGCTGCGGTGGTCCAGCAGGCCGGGCTGCTCCTGGACCGCCTGGTGCAGCGAGCCGCCGAGCGCGACGTTGGCTTCCTGGAAGCCGCGGCAGATCGCGAACAGCGGGAGGCCGCGCTCGAGCGCGCGCGGGATCAGCGGCAGCGTCCAGTCGTCGCGGTGCGTGTCCAGCGGCAGCGTGCTGTCGTGCACCACCTCGTCGAAGTGGCGCGGGTGCACGTTCGAGGGCGAACCGGTCAGGAACACCCCGTCGGCGAGCGCGAGCAGTTCGTCGATCTCGTGCGCGTGGGCCACCGGCACGACCAGCGGCAGGCAGCCGGCGAGGCGCACCGCGTCGACGTACTTCTGTCCGGCGACGTGGAAGGGGTGGTGGCCGAGCACGCGGTTGCACGCGGGCAGCAGCACGACGGGGCGCCGGGACGGGGGGAGGGCGTTGGGGCGGTTCATGCGTCGGCGCGGTGCTCATGCCCCCGCGGCGCAGAGGCCGCGCGGCGCGAGGGGCAGGCTGCAAGCGTCATGCCATGCCTGCCGCGCGGTGCGGCGTCAGGCGGCCTCGATTCGGTGCATGCGGGCTTCACGACGGGGCTCACAGCAGGTCCCTCAGGCGGTAGTAGGCCATCCCCAGCACCAGCGCCGGCCGGCGCAGCAGCCGCCCGCCGGGGAAGGGGCGGTGCTTCAGGCGCGCGAAGGTGTCGAAGCGCGAGGCGTCGCCGGCCATCGCCTCGGCGACCAGCTTGCCCGCCAGGCCGGTCAGCGCGAGGCCGTGGCCCGAAAAGCCCTGCAGGTAGTAGATGCTCGAGCAGGCCGTGCCGTGCACGGGCAGGCGGCCGAAGTCGGGGGCGCGGTTCATCGAGATGTCGACGAAGCCGCCCCAGGCGTGCTCGATCCTCGTGGTCGCGAGCTGCGGGAAGCTCAGCGTCATGCGCCGGCGCAGGCTGGCCAGCAGGTGCCTCGGCGTCACGGTGCTGTAGCTGACCCGCCCGCCGTAGAGCAGCCGGTCGTCGGCGGTCGGGCGGAAGTAGTCGAGCACGAAGTTGGTGTCGCAGACCGCCGCGCGCGAGGGAATCAGCGCGGCCGCCCGCTCCGGCGCGAGCCGTTCCGAGCAGACGATGTAGGTGCCGACCGGCATGATCCGTGCGCTCAGCGCTGGCGCCAGGGCCGGGGCGAACTCCTGCAGGTAGACGTTGCCGGCCAGCAGCACCTGGCGCGCGCGCACCCGGCCCTGCGCGGTGCGCAGCACCGTCGAGGTGCCTGGCGCGACGGCCGGCTCGAGGGCGGTCACGGCCGAGTCCTCGTGCAGGCGCACGCCGAGCGAGCGCGCCGCGCGCGCCAGCCCGAGGCTGTACTTCAGCGGATGCAGGTGGCCGGAGCGGGCGTCGTGCAGGCCGCTGTGGAAGCGCGGGCTGGCGATCCAGCGGCCGATCTCCTGCGGCGCGATCCAGTCGGTCGGGTAGCCGTAGACGCCGGCCATGCGCTCCTGCCAGCGGCGCAGCGCGGCGGCGCGCTTGGCGTCGACCGCCAGGCCGAGCCAACCGTCGCGCCAGTCGCAGTCGATCGCGAAGCGCCGGCAGCGCGCGCGGATCAGCTCCAGCGCCTCGATCGACATGGCCCAGACGCGCTGGGAGGCCGCGAGCCCGAGCTGGGCCTCGATCTCGGTCTGGTCGCAGGCCAGGCCGTGGATGGCCTGGCCGCCGTTGCGCCCCGAGGCGCCGGAGCCGACGGTGCGCGCCTCCAGCAGCACGACCGAGAAGCCGCGCTCGGCCAGCTCGATCGCCGCCGACAGCCCGGCGAGCCCGCCGCCGACGATCGCGACATCGGCGTCGACATCGTCCTGCAGCACGGGGAAGCCGTCCCCGCGCGGCGCCGTCGCCACGTAGTAAGAGTCTCGCGTGAGGTCCTGGTCGGCGCGAAGGAGGCTCATACGGTATGCGCTAGGCGGTGCCCTCGTGCGGTGTGGCCGTGTTCACGCGTGGCGCCTGAGCGCGTCGGCGATCGTCCCGACGATCCGGTCGATGTGCGGCCGCCCGATGATCAGCGGCGGCGACAGCGCGATCGTGTCGCCGGTGGTGCGGATCAGCACGCCGCGCTCCCAGCAGTCCAGGAAGACCTGGAAGGCGCGCTGGGTCGGCTGGCCCTCGAGCGGCTGCAGCTCGACGCCGCCGACCAGGCCGAGGTTGCGGATGTCGATCACATGCGGTAGCCCCTTGAGGCCGTGCAGCGCGTCGGCGAAATAGCCTTCCAGCTCGGCGGCGCGCGTCAGCAGGCCCTCGTCGGCATAGGTGTCGAGCGTGCCCAGCGCGGCGGCGCAGGCCAGCGGATGGCCCGAGTAGGTGTAGCCGTGGAAGAACTCGATCAGGTGCTCGGGGCCCTGCATGAAGGTGTCGTGGACCGCCTGCGTCGCGAACACCGCGCCCATCGGCACGCAGCCGTTGGTCAGGCCCTTGGCCACCGTCATCAGGTCCGGCGTGACGCCGAAGCGCTGCGCCGCGAAGGGCGCGCCGGTGCGGCCGAAGCCGGTGATGACCTCGTCGAAGATCAGCAGGATGCCGTGGCGGTCGCAGATCTCGCGCAGCCGCTGCAGATAGCCCTGGGGCGGCAGCAGCACGCCGGTCGAGCCGGCCACCGGCTCGACGATCACCGCGGCGATCGTGCTCGCGTCGTGCAGCGCGACCAGGCGCTCGAGGTCGTCGGCCAGCTCGGCGCCATGGGCCGGCTGGCCGACCGAATAGGCGTTGCGCGGGTCGTGGGTGTGGCGGATGTGGTCCACGCCAGCCAGCAGGTGGCCGAACATCTTGCGGTGGGCGACCATGCCGCCGACAGAGATGCCG
>CAYOXW010000251.1:0-3606 GCA_964408005.1 uncultured Methylibium sp. | reverse complement strand
GAACGCCGACGCGATGAGCGCCTTCCGCCCCGGCGTGCCCGACGACGAGCAGGCCGGCGCCGTGCTGCTCTACCGCCACTTCAAGCACCAGGTCGCCGACAAGCAGGTGCGGCTGCACCTGGTCGGCCACTCGGCCGGCAGCATCGTCGCGAGCTTCATGATCGATCGCCTGGTGGCCGACGGCATGCGCCTCGAGTCACTGAGCCTGATGGCGCCGGCGGTGCGCGTCGACACCTTCGAGCGGCTGGTCGCGCCGCAGATCCAGGCCGGCGTCGTCCAGCGCTTCCAGGCGATGAACCTGACCGAGCGCGCCGAGGAGGACGACCCGAGCTGCGGGCCCTACCGGCGTTCGCTGCTGCACCTGGTCAGCGAGTCCTTTGAGGGCGGCGTGCGCACGCCCATCCTCGGCATGCAGGCCCATTTCGACGCCTGGCAGGCGAAGCGCAGGCTGCCGAACACGAGCCAGCTGCTCTCGCCCGGCCCGCAGGTCACCAGCACGACGCACGGGGGCTTCGACGAGGACCCGGGGGCGCTGGCGCGCGTGATCGCCTTCATCCGGGGGACCTGACGTCGCCGGCGGCCGCCGGCGCGAGGGGGGCGCGCTCGACCGACAAGCGCCCTAGCGCGGCGCAGGCAGCGCGAGGGCGCGGCCCAGCCAGGCGGCACCGCGCACGCCCGAGGCGTCGCCATGCGCGGCGAGGGCGAAGCGCGTGCGCAGCGGCGGGTCGTCGGCGAGGCCGAAGACATGCGGTGCGATCCGCGCCTCGAGGTCGGCAAGCAGACCCGGGCGCAAGGACACGCCGCCTGCCAGGACGATGGCGTCCGGATCCAGCAGGTTGATCACCGCCGCGAGCGCGCGCGCCAGCCGCTCGGTGTGGCGTGCGAGCGTTGCCGCGCAGGCGGGGTCGCCCGTGGCGGCGGCGCTGGCGATCGCGAGGGACTCGAGGGCCGCGCCGCCGTGCACGACATGGTCGGCCGCGAGCGCCGGCCCGCTGAGCCAGGCCTCGATGCAGCCGCGGCGACCGCAGTAGCAGGGCGGGCCGGGGCGCTCGTCGTCGGTCGGCGCCGGCAGCGGGTTGTGCCCCCATTCACCGGCCAGGCCGTTCGGCCCGGCGAGCACCTGGCCGCCGACGGCGATGCCGGCGCCGACCCCGGTGCCGAGGATCACCGCGAACACGCTGCGCGCGCCGGCGGCGGCGCCGTCGAGCGCCTCGGACAGCGCCAGGCAGTTCGCGTCGTTGGCCAGCGCGAGCGGCTGGCCGAGCGCGGCCTCGAGATCGGCCTGCAGCGCCCGGCCGTTCAGGCAGGTCGAGTTGGCGTTCTTGATGCGGCCGTCGAGGCCGCGGCTGCCGGGCGTGCCGATGCCGATGGACGGGGGCATGCCAGGGACCAGCGCGCGGGCGCGGCCGACCAGTGCCGTGATCGCCGCGAGCGTCGCCGCGTAGTCGCCCTGCGGGGTCGCGACGCGCTCGCGCCAGAGTTCACGGCGTGCGGCGTCGAACAGCCGTGCCTCGATCTTGCTGCCGCCCAGATCGATGCCGAGGGCGGACGTGGCGTCGCGACGGGGCTTCATCGTGGCCACACTGTAGAGCCACGGCGCTTGGGTATCCTCGCGCCATGAAGGAACTGATCGGCTCCTGCGGGCGGGCGGCGGCCTACTGCCTGCACCCGCGCGTGATCCTGCTGTCGCTGCTGCCGCTGCTGCTCGGGGGGCTGTTCGCGTTGCTGCTCGGCTGGCTGTACTGGGAATCGGCGGTCGCGGCGGTGCGCGCCCAGCTCGATGCCTGGGCGCTGGTCGGCAGCGTACTGGACTGGCTGTCGGCGGTCGGACTGGATGCGCTGCGGGCCCTGCTGGCGCCGCTGATCGTGGTGCTGCTGGCCGTGCCGGTGCTGGTGGTGACGGCACTGCTGATCGTCGCGACGGTCATGATGCCGAAGCTGGTCGATCTGGTCGCCGCGCGGCGCTTTCCGGCGCTCGAGCGCCGCCACGGCGAGCCGCTGTGGCGCTCGCTGCTGGCCTCGCTTGCGGCCACTGTCGCCGCGCTGGGCGCGCTGCTGCTCACGCTGCCGCTGTGGCTGATCCCGCCGCTGGCGCTGCTGATCCCGCCGCTGATCTGGGGGTGGCTGAGCTACCGCGTGATGAGCTTCGACGCGCTGGCCGAGCATGCCAGCCGCGACGAGCGCAACCGCCTGATGCGTGAGCACCGCCTGCCCCTGCTGGGCATCGGCGTGCTGACCGGCTATCTCGGGGCGGCGCCGGTGCTGGTGTGGGCGGTGGGCGCCGTGGCGCTGGCCCTCGCGCCGTTCCTGATCGTGCTGTCGATGTGGCTGTACACGCTGGTATTCGCGTTCTCGGCCCTGTGGTTCATCCATTACGCGCTCGCGGCGCTCGCCGCGATGCGCGCGCGTGAAGCGGCGCTGGCGCCGCGGCCTGCGCCGACGTTCGAGGTCCTCGACGCATTGCCTCCACCATGAAGACACCTCGCTTCGGCCTGCTCGTCATCGGCGACGAAATCCTTTCCGGCAAGCGCGCCGACAAGCACTTCAGCAAGGTGGTCGAGCTGCTCGGCGCGCGCGGCCTGCAGCTGGCCTGGGCCCGCTACGCCGGCGACGAGCGCGAGCGCATCACCGCCGACCTGCGCGACGCCTTCGCGAGCGGCGCCGTGGTGTTCAGTTGCGGCGGCATTGGCGCGACGCCGGACGATCACACCCGGCAATGCGCCGCGGCCGCGCTCGGCGTGCCGCTGGAGCTGCACCCGCAGGCGCGCGAGCTCATCGTCGAGCGCATGCGCGAGGTGGCGGCCGAGCAGGGGGTCGCGTTCGAACCCGAGCGGGCCGACAACGTGCACCGGCTCGAGATGGGGCGGTTTCCGGCCGGGGCCTCGATCATCCCCAACCCGTACAACAAGATCCCGGGCTTCAGCTGCGCGGGCGCGAATGGCGGCGCGGTGCACTTCGTGCCCGGCTTCCCGGTCATGGCCTGGCCGATGATCGAGGGGCTGCTCGACACCCGCTACGTGGCGCTGCATGGTCTGGGCCGGATCGTCGAGCGCTCGGTGGTCGTGCCCGGCGCCATGGAGGCCACGCTGACGCCGCTGATGCTGGCGGTCGAGGCGCGCCACCCTGACGTCAAGGTATTCAGCCTGCCGAGCGTCGACCACCCGGTCCATGGCCGCCACATCGAGCTGGGCGTCAAGGGCCCGCCGGCCGTGGTGCCCGAGGCCTATCGGATGCTGACGGACGGGCTGACCGATCTCGGCATCGTCTACGGCCCCGAAATGGTGCGCTAATCGATCGCTGACTTGGGCCTATGTGGTGCTTAAACGCACTTGCGTGGTGCGTTGCTCACCGAGGCTCACGGACAGTCGCCGCTGACGCCCCGTAAACGACCCTGGCGGCGCCCAGCTTTGGGCATGCTTTCTGCTAAATTCCCGCGTGCCTTTTTCGGGCCGGCGCCGGGCGTGGTCACGCCCCGAGCAGCTTATTTCCCAGAACCCACGAACCGCCTCGCTAGGAGCACTTGATGGCCAAGACCGTCGCCGACGTGATGAAGATGGTGAAGGACAACGAAGTCAAGTTCGTCGACTTCCGCTTCACCGACACCCG
>CAYOXW010000250.1:0-3633 GCA_964408005.1 uncultured Methylibium sp. | reverse complement strand
CGTAAGCCAACAGATTTACAGTCTGCCCCCTTTAGCCACTCGGGCACCCCTCCGGGACGAGCCTGTGACTATAGCACGACGCGGCTCACGGCAAGAGGATCCCCGAGTCCCCAGTCGACCGGCCGGCCAGCCTCGGCCAGGAAGCGCGCCGCCGCCGAGAAGTGCCCGCAGCCGATGAAGGGTTGCGGCGGCCGCGTCGCCGACAGCGGCGAGGGGTGGTTGGCCATCCAGACCCGGTGCCCGCGCCCGGTCACGACCCGGTCCGCCTTGGCCTGGGCATGAGCCCCCCACAGCAGGAAGGCGACCGGCTGCGGCTGCGCCACCACCGCATCGATCAGCATGTCAGTGAGCGCTTCCCATCCCCGTTTCGCATGACTGGCAGGGCATCCATCCTCGACCGTGAGGGAGGTGTTGAGCAGCAAGACGCCGCGCTCAGCCCAGGGCACGAGGCTCGGCGAGGCGGGCGCCGCCAGCCCCAGGTCGCGCTGCAACTCCTTGTGGAGGTTGCGCAGGCTCGGCGGCGAACGCACCCCGGTGGGCACCGAGAACGCCAGGCCCTCGGCCTGACCGGGGCCGTGGTACGGATCCTGGCCGAGGATCACCACGCGGACCGACTCGAGCGGCGTCAGCGCCAGCGCCCGCAGCGGCTCGGGGGGATAGACGGTCGCGCCGGCGCGCACGCGGCCGTCGATGAACTCGATCAGCGCCCGGCCGGCCGGGCTGGCGCGGAAGGCCTCGGTGACCGGCCGCCAGCCGCCCTCGACCGCGTCGAAGACGGCATCGAGCGGCTGCGCCAGCCTCACCCGAACAAGGCCGCGAGCGCCGCGCCCGGGTCGGGCGCGCGCATGAAGGCCTCGCCGACGAGGAAGGCGTGGACGTTCGCGTCGCGCATGCGCTTGACGTCGGCCGGCGCGAGGATGCCGCTCTCGGTGACCAGCAGGCGGTCGGCCGGCACGCGCGGCAGCAGGCCGAGCGTGGTGTCCAGCGTCACGTCGAAGGTCCGCAGGTTGCGGTTGTTGATGCCGACCAGCGGCGTCTTCAGCCGCAGCGCGCGGTCGAGTTCGGCCCCGTCGTGCACCTCGACCAGTACCGACATGCCGAGCGCGAAGGCCGCGGCCTCCAGGTCGGCCATCTGCGCATCGTCCAGGCAGGCGGCGATCAGCAGGATGCAGTCGGCCCCCATCGCGCGCGCATCAAAGACCTGGTACTCGTCGACCATGAAGTCCTTGCGCAGCACCGGCAGCCCGCAGGCGGCGCGCGCCTCGCGCAGGTAGGCCTCGGCCCCCTGGAAGAAGCGCTCGTCGGTCAGCACCGACAGGCAGGCCGCGCCATGCTTCGCGTAGCTCTCGGCGATCGCGCCGGGCACGAAGTGCTCGCGCAGCACGCCCTTGCTCGGGCTGGCCTTCTTGACCTCGGCGATGACCGCGGCACGGCCGGCGGCAACGCGGCCACGCAGCGCGCCGGCGAAGTCGCGCAGGTTGGCGCGCAACTCGCGCGACTCGGCCTCCCCGCGCAGCGAGGCGAGCGAGCGCCGCGCCTTGGCCGCGGCGATCTCATCGCGCTTGACGGCGACGATCTTGTCGAGGATGTCGCTCACGATGTCGGCCCCTCGGCCGCATGCTGCGGCCACTCCCCCGAGGGAAGGTTCGCTTGCTTGGGGCGGCCCGGCGCTGCGCTCACTGCGCCAGCTCCTTCGTGCGGGCGATGAACTGCTCCATCTTGGCCTGGGCCTTGCCCGAGGCCAGCGCCTCGCGCGCCTGCGCGAGGCCGTCGGAGATCGAGGCCGTCACATTGGCCGCGTACAGCGCGACGCCGGCATTCAGGATCACGATGTCACGCGCCGGGCCGGGCTCGCCCGCCAGCACCGCACGCAGCAGCGCCTCGCTGTGCTGCGGCGTCTCGACCTTGAGCGCGCGGCTGCTTGCCATCGCGAGGCCGAAGTCCTCGGGATGGATCTCGTACTCGGTGATGACGCCGTCCTTGAGCTCGCCGACCATCGTCGCGGCGCCGAGCGAGACCTCGTCCATGCCGTCGCGGCCGTAGACCACCAGCGCATGCTCGGCGCCCAGGCGCTGCAGCGCGCGCACCTGGATGCCGACCAGGTCGGCGTGGAACACGCCCATCAGGATGTTGGGCGCGCCGGCCGGGTTGGTCAGCGGCCCGAGGATGTTGAAGATCGTGCGCACGCCGAGCTCGCGGCGCACCGGCGCGACGTTCTTCATCGCCGGGTGGTGGTTGGGCGCGAACATGAAACCGATGCCGGTGTCGGCGATGCAGCGCGCGATCGCCTCGGGCTGGAGCATCAGGTTCACGCCCAGCGCCTCGAGCACGTCGGCGCTGCCGGACTTGCTGGAGACGCTGCGGTTGCCGTGCTTGGACACGCGCGCGCCGGCGGCCGCGGCGACGAACATCGCGCAGGTCGAGATGTTGAAAGTGTGCGAGCCGTCGCCGCCGGTGCCGACGATGTCGACCAGGTGCCGGCGGTCGGCGACCTCGACCTTGGTCGAGAACTCGCGCATCACCTGCGCGGCGGCGCTGATCTCGCCGATCGTCTCCTTCTTGACGCGCAGGCCGACGAGCAGCGCCGCCATCATCACCGGCGACATCTCGCCGCCCATGATGCGGCGCATCAGGTGCAGCATCTCGTCGTGGAAGATCTCGCGGTGCTCGATGACGCGGGTCAGGGCCTCGCTCTCGGTGATCGCCATGGCTTGCCCCGGTCAGTGGGTATGGACGAGGAAGTTCTTCAGCATCGCGTGCCCATGCTCGGTGAGGATGGACTCGGGATGGAATTGCACGCCGTGGATCGGCAGGGTCTTGTGGCGCACGCCCATGATCTCGCCGTCCTCGGCGGTCGCGGTGACGACCAACTCGGCCGGCAGCGTGGCCGGCTCGATCGCCAGCGAGTGGTAGCGGATCACCGTGAACGCCTCGGGCAGGTCGCTGAACACGCCCTGGCGGTCGGTGCGGATGACGCTGGTCTTGCCATGCATCTGCACCTTCGCGCGCACGATGCGCCCGCCGAGCGCCGCGCCGATGCTCTGGTGGCCCAGGCACACGCCGAGGATCGGCAGCCGGCCGGCGAAATGGCGGATCGCCTCGATGCAGATGCCGGCCTCGGTGGGCGAGCAGGGCCCGGGCGAGAGCACCAGCCGCTCGGGGCGCAGTGCCTCGATCTCGGCGACGCTGATCTCGTCGTTGCGAAACACCCGCACGTCCTCGCCGAGCTCGGCGAAGTACTGCACCAGGTTGTAGGTGAAGGAGTCGTAGTTGTCGATCATCAGCAGCATGATCAGAACCCCTGTTCCACGAGTTCCGCCGCACGCAGCACCGCGCGCGCCTTGGCCTCGGTCTCGAGCCACTCCGACTCGGGCACCGAGTCGGCCACGATGCCCGCCGCGGCCTGCACGTACAGCCGCCCGTCCTTGACGATGCCGGAGCGGATCGCGATCGCGACGTCCATGTCGCCGGCAAAGCTCAGGTAGCCGCAGGCGCCGCCGTAGACGCCGCGCTGCACCGGCTCGAGCTCGTCGATGATCTCCATCGCGCGGATCTTCGGCGCGCCGCTGACCGTGCCGGCCGGGAAGGTGGCCTTGAGCACGTCCATGTTGGTCGTGCCGGCCTTGAGCAGCC
>CAYOXW010000249.1:0-3682 GCA_964408005.1 uncultured Methylibium sp. | reverse complement strand
CGCCGCCGCCGGCGCCGCCACCACCGGGCCGCTCGGCAGCGGCGGCAGGTCCGCCACGCTCAGGCCCGACGCGGCGGCCCCCGCCGGGTGGGCCGCGGCGGGCACCGGTGTGGCGTCGGCCTCGGGGACGCCGGCCTCGGCGGCGCGCCGCCAGGGGCCCGGCTCGGGATCGGGCCGGCTCGCCTCGGTCGCACTGACGACCCAGCGCGACTTCGCGCGCGTCATCGCGACATACAGGCCGTTGAGTTCCTCGCGAGCGCGCTCGCGGCGCTCCTCCTCGAGCAGTTCGCGCAGCGAGGGCGGGCAGCGCGACTCGCTGGCGACGAAGGCGCAGCGCCGCGGCGCCGCGGCATCGGCGGGCCAGTCGATCAGCAGCGTCGCGCTGCCGGCGCGCGGCGGCTCGGGCAGGCCGTCGACCAGGAACACCGCCTCGGCCTCGAGCCCCTTCGCGCCGTGGATGGTCAGGAGCCGCACCGCGCCCGGTGCCGCGCCCGGCGGCAGGGCGAGCGGGCGGCGCTTGAGCGCGCGCACGAAGCGGTAGGGGGTCGCGTAGCGACCGCCGTCGAGATCGAGCGCCTGGGCCAGCAACGCGGCCAGCGTCGCCCGGGCGAGCCCGCGCTGCGGCGCGGGGACGGCGGCGAGCATGCGCGCAAGCACATCGCCCTCGGCGTAGACGCGGTCGAGCAGGTCGTGCGGCGGCAGCCGCCGCGCCGCCTCGGCCCAGCCCGGCAGCAGCGCGCGGGCGCGGTCCAGCGCCGGGCGGCCGGTGCCGGCACCGGCCTGCAGCGCCTGCCACCAGCGGCCGCGGCCCTCGCCGGCCGCCCGGCACAGCGCCTGCAGATCGTCGTCGTCGGCCTCGAATACCGGGCTCTTCAGCGCCTGGGCGAGCGAGAGATCGTGGCGCGGCGAGACCAGCGCGTCGAGCAGCGCGATCAGGTCGCGCGCGACCGGCAGCTCGGCCAGCGGATGCTCGGCCGGCGCATTGCAGGGAATGCCGCGCTCCTGCAGCGCCTGCGCCACCCATTGCAGCGGCGCGCGCTTGCGCGCCAGCACCATCACCTCGCCGGGCGGCAGCGCTGCCTGGCCGTCGGCGCCGGCCAGGCAGCGGGCGATCGCGTCGGCGACGCGGCGCGCCTCGGCGAGCCGCAGCGCCTCCTCGGCGAGGACGCGCGGCGTCGTCAGGCTGTCGCGCCAGTGGCTCGGCGCGGCCTCCTTCGCGGCCTTGATGCGCTCGACCTTGGCCAGCCGCTGCACAACGCCCGGCGCGCGGCTCTCGGTCGTGTGCGTGCGAAACCCTGCGTAGCGCCCGCTCGCCGCCAGCGGTGTGAACACCGCGTTCAGGGCCTCGATCACCGCCGGCGCATTGCGCCGCGTGTGGTCGCAGCTCAGCTGCGCGCCGGCCAGCGCCTCGCGCACGAAGGCGCTGGCCGCGCCGAACACGCGCGGGTCGGCCCGGCGGAAGCGGTAGATGCTCTGCTTCGGATCGCCGACGAGGAAGACCGCGAGCGGCCGCTGTCCGCTCGCGCCGCCACCGGCGCCGGCATAGCCGTCGAGCCAGGCATGCAGCGCACGCCACTGCGTCGGGTTGGTGTCCTGGAACTCGTCGATCAGCAGGTGCGCGAGCCGCGCGTCGAGGCGCTCCTGCACCCAGGCCGACAGGTCGGCATCGGCCAGCAGGCGCTCGGCGCAGGCCTCGAGGTCGGCCATGTCGGCGACCCCCTCGTCGCGCTTGAGCGCGCGCCAGGTGCCGAGCAGCGTGCGCGACAGGCGCACGAGGCGGCCATGCTCCTCGTGCGCGGCCTGCTGCTCGAGCGCGTCACGCAGCGCGCCCAGCGCCTCGATGGCGGCCTCGATCGCATCGACATGCTCGTCGCCGAGCTTGCGCGGTGTGCCCTTGTCGGTGACGAGCGCGGACCAGGCCGCGTCGAGGTCGGCCGCGCCGAGCGCCTGCTCGAGTTGCGTGGCGGCGTCGCGGGCCTTCTTGCCGCTCGACGCACCGAGCCGGCGGGCCAGCGCGCCGAGCTGCCCGCACAGCGGCTCGGCACGCAGCGCCGCGGCCGGCTCGCCGAAGGCCGCGAGGGCCGGCGCCCAGTCGGCGGCGGACGGAACGCTGGACTCGAAGGCGCCGGCGGCGTCGGCGCGCTCGATCTCGGCACGCTGCGCGAGCGCGGCGAACAGCCAGTCGCGCGCGACGCTGCGGCCGCGCCGGCGCACCAGCGCCGCATGGTCGGCGCGCAGCCCGGGGTCGGCCGCGACGGCCTGCAGGAAGCGCCGCCACAGCCGCGGCTCGAGTTCGGTGCTGTCCTCGATCACGGCCAGCTCGGCGCTCAGGCCCTGGGCCTCGAGCAGCGCCTGCGGCGCGGCGCGCAGCAGCTGGCCGAACCAGCCGTGGAAGGTGCGGATCTCGACCCCGCGGCCGCCGTCGAGCAGCCGCTCGGCCAGCGTCGCGAGCCGCGGCTCGGCCTCGCGCGCCGCCGCCTCGTCGAGACCGCGCTGGCGCAAGGCCTCGATGCGCTGCCCGGGTGTCGCCAGCGCCAGCGTGTGCAGCTCCTTCGCGAGCCGCTCGCGCATCTCGCCAGCTGCCTTGCGGGTGAAGGTGATGGCCAGGATCTGCGCCGGCTCGACGCCGTCGAGCAGCGCGCGCAGGATGCGCGACACCAGCATCCAGGTCTTGCCCGCGCCGGCGCAGGCCTCGACCACGACGCTGCGGCGCGGATCGCAGGCGACGCGGTAGAAGTCGCTCGCCTCGGCCGGCGCGCCGTCGATGCGGTAGGCGGCCGTCACGCGCCGGGCTCCCAGAAGTCGCGCCGGCACAGGCCGCGCGCCGCGCAGTGCTCGCAGGCCGCGCCCTCGCCCAGCGCCGGCAGCGCCGCGCCGGCGCGCAGCCGGCCGATGTCCGCCGCCAGACCCTCGAGCAGCGCCGCGGCGCTCTCGGCCACCTCCGCATGCGGCACCCAGGCGACGCCGTCGCGGCCGTCGAGCGCCAGGTAGCCGGCCTCGATGCCGCCCGCGGGCGCGCCCTCGGCGGCGTCCAGCAGCGCGGCGTAGAACGCGAGCTGGGTGTCCTCGAAGGGCACGCGGACCTGCACCTGCAGCGCGCCCTTGCTGCGCAGCTTGTAGTCGAGCACGCGGCGCTGCGGCCCGCCGGCGCCGCGGCGGCCATCGACGCGATCGAGACGGCCTTCGAGCCGGAGCCCGGGCTCGGGGGCCGGCGCGCGCAGGTCGAGCTCGCCGGCCTGCACCGACCAGCCCTCGGCCTCGGTGGCCCGCAGCCATGCGACATAGGCGGGCGCGAGCGCATCGAACCAGGCCTCGTAGGGCAGGAAGTCGGCCGCGGCCGGACCGTCGCCGAAGCGCAGGCGCGCCTCCTCCGCGGCGACCCGGCGCAGCCGCTCGAGATCGGCCTCGGCCTCCTCGCCCACGACCCGTTCGGTGTGGAAGCGCTGCAGCAGCGCATGCAGCCAGGTGCCGGCATCGCGCTTCTCGAGCGCGTCGTCGAGCTCCTCGGCCTCGTCGAGGCGCAGCAGCGTCAGGGCGTGGAAACGGTAGGGGCAGGCGCGCAACTGCTCGTAGCGGCTCGCGCTCAGGGCCGCGGGCAGCAGGGCCGCGGCGCGCGGCTGCGGACGCGGCGTCGGCCGCGCGCTCAGCGCCCGGACGACGCGCGGGTCGGCCGCGGCCGGCA
>CAYOXW010000248.1:0-3686 GCA_964408005.1 uncultured Methylibium sp. | reverse complement strand
TCGACGTGAGGCGTGTAGATGGGCTTGTGCTTGCCACGCAGACGGAGGGCCACTTCGCTGGCAACCCTGCCGAGAACCTTGTCGGTCGCGTCGATCACAAACCACTCGTGCGTCACTTCGGCCGGTTTGGCGCTGAAGGTTTTCATGAACATCCTGAGTGGAACCCGGCCCTGACCATGCAGGGGGATCGGTGCCTCTTGTGCGACCCTCCGCGCGGATAGCGCGGCGGCCGAGGCCTCTCACCCCCCGTGAGCCGGTTCGAACGGAACCGGCTCGGCTTTCCCCGGGCCGAAATTGAGGAAAGCCGTTGAGTATACAGCGAACGCCAGCGCGTCCGAGCCGACATCAGACCCCGCTTGCCCCGGCCATTCGCCAACCAGGATTTAGGGTAAACCCTAAAATCTGCGCCATGCCTCTCAGCCACCCCCTTCGTTGGGTCCCGATCCGCTCGCTGGCGCCCCGCCACCGCGAGCGCATCCTGACGCACCTGCTGGCCCTGGATCCCGACGACCGCTACCTGCGCTTCGGCTACGCCGCCAGCGACGCGCAGATCGAGGCCTATGTCGGCGGACTCGACTTCGAGCGCGACGAGGTGTTCGGCATCTTCAACCGGCGACTCGAGCTCCTGGCGATGGCGCACCTCGCCTATCCCGAGCTCGCGCCCGCCGCCACGCACCCGGCCCTGGCCGAGTTCGGTGTCTCGGTCGCGGCGGCGGCGCGCGGCCGGGGCTACGGCAGCCGGTTGTTCAACCACGCCGTGACGCACGCGCGCAACCGTGGCACCGACCGGCTGATGATCCATGCGCTGACCGAGAACAAGGCCATGCTGCAGATCGCGCGCAGCGCCGGCGCCGTGGTGCAGCGCGACGGTCCGGAGTCCGAAGCCTGGCTGCAGCTGCCGCCGGACACGCTGGGCAGCCAGCTCGAGGAGCTGGTCGAAGCGCACGCGGCCGAGGTCAACTACCAGTTCAAGCGTCACGCGCTGCGGCTCGAGCAGCTGATGGAAGCCGTCGGCGAGGCGCGCGCCCAGGTCGGGCGTCAGATCGAGGGCGACCGCGTCTGAGGGCACCGCGCGGCCGCCCTGCTCGGCTAGCATCGCCCCGGTCCGTACCGCCGCGATGAATCTCCCGACCTGGTCCCTGCTGCCGATCGTCCTTGCGTTGCTGCTGCTCGGCTACGGGCTCGGGCGCTGGGCGGCGTCGCGGCGCGGCCGCCGCCCGCTGCCCGGCGACTGGCCGCTGATGGGCCGGCCGGTGCTCAACACGGAGGAGCGCCGTGCGCTGCGCGTGCTGCGTGAGGCGCTGCCGCAGCACATCGTGCTCGCCAAGCTGCCCCTGGTGCGGCTGTGCCAGCCGCATGACGCCCAGCGCGCCGCGTACTGGTACGAGCTGCTCGGCTCGCTGCACGTCAGCTTCGCGGTATGCAGTGCGAACGGCCGCGTGCTGGCCGTCGTGGATCTCGACTCCGAATCGAACAGCTCGCGCCGCGCTCTGGCCATCAAGCGGGCCGTGCTCGACGCCTGCCGCATCCGTTTCCTGCACTGCACGCCGCAGACCCTGCCGGGGCCGGCCGAGTTGCAGCTCCTGCTGCCGGCGCAAGGCAGCGTGGCGCGCGCGGTACCGATGTCGCCACAGGCCGCCCACCTGCAATCAGCCCGCAGCACGCTCTCCGACACAGTGAAGGCCCGCCGTGCCTCGCGCTCGACGCTCTGGGCCGACTCGGGGCTGCCGCCCGACTCCTTCTTCGCTCCCGACAGCCGGCTCGACGGCCCGGTCAGCGAGTTCCCGCCGGGCTCGACGCCCGATACCGAGGCCGCTCGGGCCTGAACCCGCCGTCACCGATGAGCGACGCTCCGGCCCCGTTCCACGCGCTGACGCCGCATGCCGTGCTCGACGCACTGGCCGCCGTCGGCCTGCACGGCGACGGGCGCCTGCTGCAGCTGAATTCCTACGAGAACCGGGTGTTCCAGGTCGCGCTCGAGCGCGGTGACACGGTGGTCGCGAAGTTCTACCGTCCGGGGCGCTGGAGCGACGCGCAGATCCTCGAGGAGCACGCCTTCGCGCTGGAACTGGCGGCCGCCGAGGTGCCGGTCGTCGCGCCGCTGCCGCTGCAGGCCGACGCGCACGACACCTCGGTGCACTGCGTCGGCGCGCCGGCGACGCTCGCACTGCGCGGCACGCAACGCTATGCGGTGGCGCCCCGCCGGGCCGGCCGTCCGCCGGAGCTCGACGATGACGAGGTGCTGGCCTGGATCGGGCGCTTCATCGGGCGGCTGCACGAGGTCGGTCGGCGCGCCGCGTTCAGGACGCGGCGGCCCCTGGACGTCGACTCGGTCGGCCGGACCTCGCGCGACTGGCTGCTGGCCCACGGCGACCTGCCCGAACCGGCGGCGCAGCGCTGGGCCGATCTGTCGGCGCGTGTCCTGCGGGCCGCGCAACAGCACTTCGATGACATGGCCGGCCTGCGCCTGCTGCGGCTGCACGGCGACTGCCACCCGGGCAACCTGCTGTGGACGCCCGACGGACCGCACTTCGTCGACCTGGACGACTGCACCAGCGGCCCGGCGGTCCAGGATCTCTGGATGCTGCTGCCGGGTGACGCCGACGCCAGCCGCCGCGCGCTGGCGTCGCTGCTCGAGGGCTACGAGACCTTCTGCGAGTTCGACCGCCGCGAGCTCGCGCTGATCGAGCCGCTGCGCTCCTTGCGCATGATCCACCACAGCGCCTGGCTGGCACAGCGCTGGTCCGACCCGGCCTTTCCGGCCGCCTTCACCTGGTTCGGCACGCCTGCCTACTGGTCACAGCAGGTCGAGCAGCTCGAGCAGCAGCTCCGGCTGCTCGAGCATTGAACACGCGCGCCCCTAAGGACTTGCTCAGCCGGTCAGCAGCCCGTTGACCCGGCGCACATAGGCCGCCGGGTCCTCGAGCTGGCCGCCCTCGGCCAGCACCGCCTGGTCGAACAGCACCTGGGCCAGGTCGTCGAAGCGCGCGCTGCCTTCGAGGCGCTGGACCAGCGCGTGACCGGTGTTCACCTCGAGGATCGGTCGGCTCGCCGGCGCGCCCTGGCCGGTCTGCTTCAGCAGGCGCGCGAGGTGGCCGCTCATGTCACCCTCTTCGACCACCAGGCAGGCCGGTGAGTCGACCAGCCGGGTCGTCACGCGCACGTCCTTGGCGCGCTCCTTCAGCGCCTCCTTGAGCTTCTCAAGCACCGGCTTGAAGGCCTCGGCCGCGGCCTCGGCCTCCTTCTTCTCGGCCTCGTCCTGCAGCTTGCCGAGGTCGATGGCGCCCTTGGCGACGCTTTGCAGCGGCTTGCCGTCGAACTCGAACAGGTGCGCGAGCATCCACTCGTCGACCCGGTCGGTGAGCAGCAGCACCTCGATCCCCTTCTTGCGGAAGACCTCGAGCTGCGGGCTGTGGCGCGCCGCGGCCAGCGAGTCGGCGGTGATGTAGTAGATCACCTCCTGGCCTTCCTTCATGCGCGACACATAGTCGGCGAAGGACACGCCCTCGTCGGCATGCGTCGAGGCAAAGCGCAGCAGTTTCGCGAGGCGCTCCTGGTTGGCGTGGTCCTCGCCGATGCCTTCCTTCAGCACCGCGCCGAACTCCTTCCAGAAGCTCGCGTACTTGTCGCGCTGCGCCACGTCCTCGCTGTTCGCCAGGTCCTCCAGCATCGACAGCACGCGCTTG
>CAYOXW010000247.1:0-3709 GCA_964408005.1 uncultured Methylibium sp. | reverse complement strand
GACGACGCGCGGGTCGGCCGCGGCCGGCAGCGGCCGGCCCGCCTTCGCGGCGGCGAGCCGCCAGCGCTGCAGCAGCGGGCTCGGGCCGAGCGGCTGGCCCCCGTCGTCGAGGCGGTACAGCAGCGTCAGCCGCGGCAGGCGCGCCAGCTGGGCGAAGGCGCGCCGCTCGGCCTCGCGCTGCGCCGCGACGCCCGGCAGGCCGAACGCGACCGCCAGCGCGTCGCCCAGCAGCGGCTCGGGCGCCGGCAGCGCCCCGAGGTGGGCCTCGTCGGCCCCGGGGCAGACGATCGCCGCAAAGGGCCGCAGCAGCGCGCGCGCCAGCGGCGTGATCACCACCTGCGCCGGACGCGCATCGCCGGGCGGGCGGAACGGCGCCAGCTCGAGCGCCTCGTCGATCCAGGCCGCGAAGCCCCCCGCGGACAAGGGCGTCGCGGCCGCGGCCGCCTCGAAGGCGCCGTCCCCGCCGTCGGCCGCGAGCCGCAGCGCCGCGAGCACCTGCGCGCCGGCGGCATCGGCGGCCAACGCCTCGAGCACGCCGGCGCGCTGCAGCGCCTCGTGCAGGCGTCGGCGCCAGCCGGCCAGCGTGTCGCGCGCGGCCCGCAGCGGCTCGGCGGCGGCAAGCCAGTGCGCCCAGGCGGCCTGCGCGTCCGGGGGCAGCCGCTCGGCGTCGACCTGCGCGGCCGCAGTCCAGCCCCAGCGGCGCAGTGCCGCCTCGAGCGCATCGACATCGAGTGGCAGCGCCTTCAGCGCGTCGAGCAGGGCATCGGCCTCGGCGCGCGGATCGGCGGCACGCAGCAGGCCGAGCACCAGCGCCGCCGCGCGCGTGGTCGAGAGCTTCCAGCCGGTCTCGTCGGCCAGCGCGACGCCGGCGCGCTCGAGCAGCGCGCGCACCCGCCGCACCAGGCCGCGGTCGAGCGCGATCAGCGCGACCGGCCCGAGCCCGCCGCGCAGATGCTCGACGAGCGTGGCGGCGGCCTGCTCGGCCTCGTCCTCGAAATCGGCGCAGACCGCGACCGCGGCCGCCTGCGGCGGCACCGCCGGGTCGCGCTCGGCGTCGAGCCACAGCACCGGCCCTTGCGCCGCCCCGAGCACCGCCTCGGCAAGCGCCTCGCGCCCGCCGGCGCGCAGGCCGACCCAGGCCGCCGGGCGGTGGGCGAACAGCGCGTCGGCGGCGTCGGTCGGTGCCGCCTGGGCCCAGGCCAACGCCAGCCGCGCCAGGGTGCGCTCGGCCTGGGCCGGACCCGCCGCGCCGGCCAGGCGCTCGCGGGCGTGCGCATCCCAGTCGCCACGGTGCGCCGGCGGCTGCGCGGCGCGCGCGCGCACCAGGGCGTGCGTCAACTCGACAAGCCGGCGCACCGCGAGGGCGAAGCCGCGCGCGTCGCGGCGCGGCCAGTCCGGCACGCTCATCGCCAGCATGCGCGCGGCGAGCAACCGGTCGGTCGCGACGTCGAGACTCGGCGCCCCCTCGACGGGCAGCGCCGGCGGTGCGAGCGCCTCGGCCAGCGTGCGCGTCGTCTCGAAGCGCGGCATCCATGCGTCCGGGTGCCGCGCCGCCCAGGCTGCGCGCGCGAGCGGCAGGTGCTCGGCGAAGGGCAGCAGCACCACCACCTCGGCGACCGGCACGCGCTCGCGCTCGATGAAACACCGCAGCGCGTGCACCAGCCCGAGCCACAGCGCGTCGGTGGCGGCCTCGGGGCTCAGGAGCTCGACGGTCGGGGCGTCGCGGCAGGGTGCTTCGTCAATGGCAGCCATAGCGGCGCAAGGGGTGCGGCAGGCGCCCCGCGGCGGGGCCTTGTGTCAAAATTCATTGTGCCTCGGCGCCCGTGCCGGGCCCGTCGGGCAACCCAGCCGAAGGACATTCGATGGCCAGCGACCTGATCAAACATATCTCCGACGCCTCGTTCGACGACGACGTGCTCAAGTCCGGCACGCCCGTGCTGGTCGACTACTGGGCCGAGTGGTGCGGCCCCTGCAAGGCGATCGCGCCGATCCTCGACGAGCTGGCGCAGAGCTACGGCGGCAAGCTGCAGATCGCCAAGATGAACGTCGACGACAACCGCGAGGTGCCGGCCAAGTTCGGCATCCGCGGCATCCCGACGCTGATGCTCTTCAAGGACGGACAACTCGCCGGCACCCTGGTCGGCGCCCATCCGAAGGCCAAGTTGACGGCCTTCGTCGACGGCCACCTATAATCTGCGCAAACGTGCCGGGGTGCGGCGAACCGCCCGCCCCGAGCACCCGCGAGATCGCCGCCACGCCGCATCGGTGCGTGGACCCGGCCCCCCCTCCAAGCTTTCTCTCCAGCAACGTCGGCCGCACGAGCGGTGCGACACCGAGCGCGAACCGGCCACCCTGCCGGATCAGCGCACCGAGCCAGCCTCCTGCCGAGGCGGCATCAGCCCCCTGCGCACCATGCATCTGTCCGAACTGAAGTCGCAGCACATCTCCGCGCTGATCAAGTCTGCCGAGACGCTCGAGATCGAGAACGCCAGCCGCATGCGCAAGCAGGAGCTGATGTTCGCGATCATGAAGAAGCGCGCCAAGCAGGGCGAGCAGGTGTTCGGCGACGGCGTGCTCGAGGTCCTGCCCGACGGCTTCGGCTTCCTGCGCTCGCCCGATGCCAGCTACCTGGCGAGCACCGACGACATCTACCTGTCGCCCAGCCAGATCCGCCGCTTCAACCTGCACACCGGCGACATGATCGAGGGCGAGGTGCGCGTGCCCAAGGACGGCGAGCGCTACTTCGCGCTGGTGAAGGTTGACATCGTCAACGGCATCACGCCCGAGGAGAACAAGCAGAAGATCATGTTCGAGAACCTGACCCCGCTGTTCCCGAAGGAACAGTTCAGGCTCGAGCGTGACGTCAAGTCGGACGAGAACATCACCGCGCGCATCATCGACCTGGTCGCGCCGCTGGGCAAGGGCCAGCGCGCGCTGCTGGTCGCGCCGCCCAAGAGCGGCAAGACAGTGATGATGCAGCAGCTCGCCCACGCGATCACCGCCAACCACCCGGACGCGCACCTGATCGTGCTGCTGGTCGACGAGCGTCCCGAGGAAGTGACCGAAATGCAGCGCACTGTGCGCGGCGAGGTCATCAGCTCGACCTTCGACGAGCCGGCCGCGCGCCACGTGCAGGTGGCCGAGATGGTGATCGAGCGCGCCAAGCGCCTGGTCGAGCTGAGGACGGACGTGGTGATCCTGCTCGACTCGATCACCCGCCTGGCGCGCGCCTACAACAACGTGCTGCCCTCCTCCGGCAAGGTGCTGACCGGCGGTGTCGACGCCAACGCGCTGCAGCGTCCGAAGCGCTTCTTCGGCGCGGCGCGCAATATCGAAGAAGGCGGCTCGCTGACCATCATCGGCACCGCGCTGGTCGACACCGGCAGCCGCATGGACGAGGTGATCTACGAGGAATTCAAGGGCACCGGCAACTGCGAGATCCACCTCGACCGCCGCATGGCCGAGAAGCGTGTCTACCCCTCGATCCTGATCAACAAGAGCGGCACGCGGCGCGAGGAACTGCTGCTCAAGCCCGAGATCCTGCAGAAGACCTGGATCCTGCGCAAACTGCTGTACCCGATGGACGAGATCGAGGCGATGGAGTTCATCCTCGAGAAGATGAAGGCGACGAAGAACAACTTCGACTTCTTCGACATGATGCGTCGCGGCGGCTGAGCCGAGGCGCGAGCTATAATTCGCGGTTTCCCTC
>CAYOXW010000246.1:0-3738 GCA_964408005.1 uncultured Methylibium sp. | reverse complement strand
GCTTCCGCGCGCGCAGCAAGGCGGTCAGCTCGATCCGCCAGTTCATGGTCGAGCATGGCTTCCTCGAGGTCGAGACGCCGATGCTGCACCCGATCCCCGGCGGCGCGAACGCCAAGCCCTTCGTCACTCACCACAATGCGCTGGATCAAGAGATGTTCCTGCGCATTGCGCCAGAGTTGTACCTGAAGCGCCTGGTGGTCGGCGGCTTCGAGCGCGTGTTCGAGATCAACCGCAATTTCCGCAACGAGGGCGTCTCGGTCCGTCACAACCCCGAGTTCACGATGATGGAGTTCTACGCCGCGTGGTGGAACCACCACGACCTGATGGACTACACCGAGGCCATCCTGCGCAACGCTGCGCGCAAGTCGGTGGGCACGGCGCAGCTCAGCTACGGCGGCAAGCCGGTCGACCTGGAGGCGCCGTTCGCGCGCCTGAGCGTGCGCGACTCGCTGGTGAAGTACGCGGGCCTGAGCGCCTCCGAGGCCGATGACGCCGCGGTGTTGCGCTCCAAGCTCAAGGCCCACGGCGAGGAGCCGCCGGCGCGCCACGGCCTGGCCGAGCTGCAGTTCGCGCTGTTCGAGGCCGCGGTCGAGGAGCAGCTCTGGCAGCCGACCTTCATCATCGACTACCCCGTCGAGGTCTCGCCGCTGGCGCGGGCATCGGACGGCAACCCGGCGATCACCGAGCGCTTCGAGCTCTTCATCACCGGGCGCGAGTTCGGCAACGGCTTCTCGGAGCTCAACGACCCCGAGGACCAGGCCGCGCGCTTCCAGGCCCAGGCCGCGAACAAGGACGATGGCGACGAGGAGGCGATGCACTACGACGCCGCCTACATCCGCGCCCTCGAGCACGGCCTGCCGCCGACCGGCGGCTGCGGCATCGGCATCGACCGGTTGATGATGCTGCTGACCGACGCGCCGAACATCCGCGACGTCATCCTGTTCCCGGCGCTGCGCCGGGAGGGCTGAGCGGCGAGGCACGCGCGATGGCGGCCGAGCGCTTGGCGACGCTGGCGGCCATCGAGTCGGCGGTGTGGCGCGAGCTCGCCGCCGCCGCCCAGGACCGCGAGCATGCCTGGCGCTTCATGGCCCTCGCCACCGTGGATCGCGACGGCGTCGACGTGCGCACCGTCGTGCTGCGCGAGACCGAGGCGCGGCGCCGCGAGCTGGTGTTCTACAGCGATGCGCGCGCCGGCAAGATCGAACAGCTCGGCGCGCAGCCCGCGGCCACGGCGCTGCTGTGGTCGCGCGCCCTCGGCTGGCAGCTGCGGCTGCGGCTCGACGTGGCCGTCGAGGTCGACGGCCTCGCGGTGACGACGCGCTGGGCGCGCGTCAAGCTGACGCCGAACGCGGTCGACTACCTGTCGCCGATCACGCCCGGCGCGCCGCTGCAGCCCGCCGGCACGCTGCCGCTGGCGGCAACGCGCGAGAGCTTCGCGGTGCTGACCGCGCGCGTGCGCTCGCTCGACTGGCTCGAGCTGCATGCCGAGGGCAACCGCCGCGCGCGCTTCGACGCCGACGGCGCACGCTGGCTGCAGCCCTAGCCGGCGCGGCGGCGCCCCGGCGAGCGGGGCCCGGACCCGCTCAGCGGTGCTTGAACACCGGCTTGCGCTTGTTGACGAAGGCGTCCATGCCTTCCTTCTGGTCCTCGGTCGCGAACATCGCATGGAACATGCGGCGCTCGAAACCCACGCCCTCGGCCAGCGTGGTTTCCCAGGCGCGATTGATGCATTCCTTGGCCGCCAGCAGGCTGGGCAGCGAGCGCTGACCGATCGCGTCGGCGGCGTTCTGCACCTCCGTCAGCAGCTCGGCCGCCGGCACCACGCGCGCCACCAGGCCGCTGCGCTCGGCCTCGGCGGCGTCCATCATCCGGCCGGTCAGCACCAGGTCCATCGCCTTGGCCTTGCCGACCGCACGCGGCATGCGCTGCGTGCCGCCGGCGCCGGGAATGATGCCCAGCGTGGTCTCGGGCAGGCCGAACTTCGCGGTGTCGGCGGCGATGATCAGGTCGCACAGCAGCGCCAGCTCGCAGCCGCCGCCGAGCGCATAGCCCGAGACCGCCGCGATCACCGGCTTGCGCACGCGGCGGATCGTCTCCCAGTTGCGCGTGATGAAGTCCTGCTTGAAGGCGTCGGTGAAGCCCAGCGACGCCATCGCAGCGATGTCGGCGCCGGCCGCAAAGGCGCGCTCGCTCCCCGTGATGACGATGCAGCCGACGCCGTCGTCGGCGTCGAAGGCAGTCAGCGCCTCGCCCAGCTCGTCCATCAGCGCGTCGTTCAGCGCGTTCAGCACCTTCGGCCGGTTCAGCGTGATCCAGCCGGTCGCCAGCGGCGCGCTGCCGCGGCGGTCGATCAGCAGGTGTTCGAAGCTCATGGGGGTCTCCCGGGCAACAGGCCTCGGACTGTACCGCCGCCCCGCGTCGCGGCGCCGGGGCTCGGGTGTGCTGCGCTACGCTCGCGGCTGTTGCCGTTGCACGGGGCACGCATGCCGACCGTCTACCGAAAGACCGACAAGGGCCAGCAGGAGATCGTGACCCGCGCCCACCGCCTGGCGCCACGGCTGCGCTCGGCGCTGATCCTCGTCGACGGCCGTCGCAGCGACGGCGAGCTCGGCCAGCTGATCCGGCCGCCGGCCGACGAGGTGCTCGCCGCGCTGCTCGCCGAGGGCTTCATCGAGGCGCTGCCGGGGGCCGCGCCGATCATGCTGACGCTCGACGAGGTGCGCCGGCGCGCGCTGCACTGGCTCGGCGACGCGCTCGGCCCCTCCGGCGATCCGCTGACCCTGCGCATCGAGACGGCCCGCACCGTCGACGAGCTGCGCACCGCGCTCGACCAGGCCGACCGCTTCGTGCAGCAACAGCTCGGCATCGCACGCTCGCAGGCCTTCCGCCAGCACCTCGGCCTGCCGCCGGGCTGACCGCCCGGCCCTCAGGGCGCGGCCTGCTGCGGCAGGCGCTCGATCATCAGGTCGATGTGACTGTCCGGCCCCTGCCGGATCACGATGCGCACCGGCAGGTACTGCAGGCTCGGCGCGAACCAGGTCTCGATGCTCAGCGCGCTGGGCGTGCCCTCGCGACGCGGCTTCAGGTGCCAGGCGGGCACCGTGCCGAAAGGCGTGGCGAGCGGCTCCTCGCCGATCACGTCGTAGATCCAGCCGTCCACGCGGCGCGGCAGCGCCAGCGGCACGCGGATCTCGGCACCGGCGTGCAGCGGCACCGCCCCGGTGGCGAACAGCCAGGTCAGCTGGACGAACTGGCTCGCGGTGTCCTGCAGGCCCGGCAGCGCCGGCAGGCGCCGGCCGTTGGCGAGCGCGACCTCCTCACCGTCGAAGCTGACGCCGCTGCGGCGCGTCGGCGCGAAGGCGATGCGCGTCTCCTCCTCGTAGCGGCGCGGCATCAGCCCGGCCGCGCCGATCAGGCCGTCGCTGAGCATGCGCCGCTGCACCAGCGGCGCGAACGAGGGGCCGACGATGACTTCGAGCTGGACCTGGTAGCGGTCGCTCTCGCGCAGCCATTCGACGCTCGCGTGCCCCTCGACCGGCCCGCGCACGTCGCCGCTGAGCGTGTAGCGCAGCCGCGTCGACAGCGGCCATGTGAACGCCGGCGCCGACGCGGCCGCCGGTGGCGCCGAGGCCGCCTCGGCGAGCGCAGCGGGAGCCGCGACCGCTTCGTCGGGCCGCGGCGCGGACGACGCCCCGGGGGGCGGCTCGACGGGCGGTTCGGCGGGGGCGGCCTGGGCCG
>CAYOXW010000245.1:0-3744 GCA_964408005.1 uncultured Methylibium sp. | reverse complement strand
CTGGAGCCGGGCACGTTCGGTCGCTACATCGCGCTGGACTTCGGGATCATCGGCACGCTGTCCGAGTCCGACAAGGACTACCTGGCGCAGAACTTCATCGCCTTCTTCCGGCGCGACTACAAGCGCGTCGCCGAGCTGCACCTCGAGAGCGGCTGGGTGCCGCCGGGCACGCGCGTCGACGAGCTCGAGGGCGCGGTGCGTGCCTGCTGCGAGCCCTGTTTCGCTCGCCCGCTGAAGGAGATCTCGCTCGGCCAGGTGCTGCTGCGGCTGTTCCAGGCCTCGCGGCGCTTCAACGTGGAGATCCAGCCCCAGCTGGTGCTGCTGCAGAAGACCTTGCTCAACGTCGAGGGGCTGGGTCGCCAGCTCGACCCCGAGCTCGACCTGTGGAGCACCGCCCAGCCCTTCCTGGAGCGCTGGATGGCCGAGCAGGTCGGCTGGCGCGGCCTGATCGAGCGCCTGCGCGCCGAGGCGCCGCGCTACGCCAAGCTGCTGCCCGAGCTGCCGCGGCGGCTGCACGAGGCCCTGGCGGCGCGGACCGCACCGGCGGTCCCGCCCGAGTGGGTCGCGCTGCTCGAGCAGCAGACGCGCGCGCAGCGGTGGCTGCGCGCCTGCGCCTGGGGTGCGCTCGGCTTTGCCGCCGGCCTGCTCACGGCACAAGTCCTGCTTCGCTGGATCTGAGTCTGAGCCGCGGCGGCCGGGTCGCCGCGCTGGCGAAGCGGGGATAATCCCGCCGCCCTCGCCCCTGCTGCCGTCCTTGCGGAGCCGTTCCATGCTGCTGACCCTGGTCATCGCCTACCTGCTCGTCACCATCGCCATCGGCCTGTGGGCCGCCAAGCGGGTCAAGACCACCGCCGACTTCGCGATCGCCGGCCGGCACCTGCCGCTGATCATGATCGTGACGACCACCTTCGCGACCTGGTTCGGCTCCGAGACGGTGCTCGGCATCCCGGCCAAGTTCGTCGAGGGCGGGCTGGGCGGTGTCGTCGAGGACCCGTTCGGCGCCGGCACCTGCCTGATCCTGGTCGGCCTGTTCTTCGCCGCCAAGCTCTACAAGATGACGCTGCTGACCATCAGCGACTACTACCGCGAGCGCTACGGCCGCGGCATCGAGGTGGTGTGCTCGCTGATCATCATCCTGAGCTACCTCGGCTGGGTGTCGGCCCAGGTCACCGCGCTCGGGCTGGTGTTCAACCTGCTGTCGGGCGGCGCGATCAGCATCCCGATGGGCATGGTGCTGGGCACCGCGTCGATCCTGGCCTACACACTGTTCGGCGGCATGTGGTCGGTCGCGGTCACCGACTTCATCCAGATGATCATCCTGGTGGTCGGGCTGTCGGTCATCGCGGTGTTCGCCGCCGACCAGGCCGGCGGCGCCGACAAGGTGGTCGCGCTGGCGACCAGCAAGGACCTGTTCAATTTCCTGCCGCCGCCGACCTTCACCGACGTGGCCTTCTTCGTCGCCGCGGCGATCACGATGATGTTCGGCTCGATCCCGCAGCAGGACGTGTTCCAGCGCGTGATGTCGGCCAACAGCGTGCAGGCCGCCACCCGCGGCCCGGTGATCGGCGGGCTGTGCTACATCGCCTTCGCCTTCGTGCCGATGTTCCTGGTGACCAGCGCGCTGATCATCATGCCGGAGCAGGCCGCCACGCTGATCAAGGAGGACCCGCAGAAGGTCATCCCGACGCTGGTGATGGAGAAGATGCCCTTCGTGATGCAGGTGCTGTTCTTCGGCGCGCTGCTGTCGGCGCTGAAGTCCACCGCGTCGGCGACGCTGCTGGCGCCCTCGGTCACCTTCGTCGAGAACATCTGGCGCCAGTTCTTCCCGCGCACCGGCGACAAGCGCGAGCTGTGGACCATGCGCGTGGCGGTGCTGGTGTTCAGCGTCTGCGTGTGCGCCTACGCGATCGCGCTCGAGGGCACGCCGATCTACGACATGGTCTCCAGCGCCTACCAGGTGACGCTGGTCGGCGCCTTCGTGCCGCTGGTCGCCGGTCTGTACTGGCGCAAGGCGACCACCCAAGGGGCGGTGTTCTCGATCGTGCTGGGCATCCTGACCTGGCTGCTGTTCATGCTGACGCCGGCCGGCGAGGCCTTCCCGGCGCAGCTGGCGGGCTTCCTCGCGGCCATCGTCGGTATCCTGGTCGGCTCGCTGGGCCCGCAGGCCGTGGTCAGGAACCGCCATGGCAGCCACCACCACATCGTCGGCGTCAACGCCTGAGGCCGGCAAGGCCCCCGGCGGGCGCCGCCAGCAGTCACCCGACTACAATTCCGCTTTTCAAATCAAGGGCTTAGCCATGCCGATCTACGCCTATCGCTGCCAGGCCTGCGGCCATGCGAAAGACGTGCTGCAGAAGATTTCCGACCCGCTGCTGAGCACCTGCCCGGCCTGCGGCGCCGAGGCCTTCACGAAGCAGCTCACCGCGGCGGGCTTCCAGCTCAAGGGCTCGGGCTGGTACGCGACCGACTTCCGCAACGGCGGCTCGACCGCCCCCGCGGCGGCCCCGTCGGGTGAGGCCGCGAAGACCGCGACGCCGGCCGCCACGCCGGCAGCGCCGCCCGCGGCGGCCGCCGGCGGCTGCGGCAGCTCCTGCGCCTGCCACTGAACCGCGCCGCGGCCGAGCCGTCGTGAAGAAATACCTGATCGCCGGCCTGCTGGTGTGGCTGCCCCTGGCCGTCACCGTCTGGGTCCTGCACGCGGTGCTGGGCCTGCTCGACGGCCTGTTCGCGTGGCTGCTCGGCGCCTCGCAGGCGGTGCTGCCGGCCGGTGCCGAGGCGTCGCTGGAGATGCTCAAGAGCATCCCCGGCCTCGGCGTGATCGTGATGCTGGCGGCGCTGCTGCTGACCGGCATGTTCGCGGCCAACATCGTCGGGCAGTGGTGGCTGCGCCAGGGCGGGCGGCTGCTGCACCGCATCCCGATCGTCAAGTCGATCTACAGCTCGGTCAAGCAGGTTTCGGACACCTTGTTCTCGAGCAGCGGCAACGCCTTCCGCGAGGCGGTGCTGGTGCAGTACCCGCGCCAGGGTTCCTGGACCATCGCCTTCGTCACCGGCAAGCCCGGCGGCGAGGCCGCCGAGCACCTCAGCGGCGATTACCTGAGCCTCTACGTGCCGACCACGCCGAACCCGACCTCGGGCTTTTTCCTGATGGTCCCGCGCAGCGATGTGGTCGCGCTGCGCATGAGCGTCGACGAAGCGCTGAAGTACATCATCTCGATGGGCGTGGTGGCTCCGCCGGCGGCGCTGCCGGCCGTACCGCGAAATCCCACCGCTTGAACGCGCGGCGAGCGTTCAAGCCCCAGGCCCCCGCCTGACAGCGCCCCGACCCGCCGCCCGCGCGGCCCCCGAACAAGACCGATAGCCGGAGCACCCATGCGTACCACTTATTGCGGACTCGTCAGCGAAGCGCTGATGGGCCAGACCGTGACCCTGATGGGCTGGGCCCACCGCCGCCGCGACCATGGCGGGGTGATCTTCGTCGACCTGCGCGACCGCGAGGGCCTGGTCCAGGTCGTCTGCGATCCCGACCGCCCGGCGATGTTCGCCGCCGCCGAGGACGTGCGCAACGAGTTCTGCCTGAAGATTGTCGGCAAGGTGCGCGCGCGCCCGGCCGGCACCGAGAACGCCAACCTCGTCAGCGGCAAGGTCGAGATCCTGTGCCACGAGCTCGAGGTGCTGAACCCGAGCGTCACGCCGCCGTTCCAGCTCGACGACGACAACCTGTCCGAGACCACGCGCCTCACG
>CAYOXW010000244.1:0-3752 GCA_964408005.1 uncultured Methylibium sp. | reverse complement strand
GGCCTGCTCGTCGTCGGGCACGCCGGGGCGGAAGGCGCTCATCGCGTCGGCGTTCGGCATCATCGGCCCGAACGGCGCCGGCAAGTCGACGCTGTTCCGCATGATCGCCGGCAAGGAGCAGCCCGACAGCGGCACGGTCAAGACCGGCTCGACCGTCAAGATGGCCTTCGTCGACCAGAGCCGCGAGTCGCTGGAAGGTGACAAGACGGTCTGGGAAGACGTCTCCGGCGGTCTCGACAACCTGGTGATCGGCAAGTTCATGATGCCCTCGCGTGCCTACCTGGGCCGCTTCAACTTCAAGGGCAACGACCAGCAGAAGCTGGTCGGCAATTTGTCGGGTGGTGAGCGCGGCCGGTTGCATCTGGCGAAGACGCTGATCGCCGGCGGCAACGTGCTGATGCTCGACGAACCGTCGAACGACCTCGACGTGGAAACCCTGCGCGCGCTCGAAGACGCGCTGCTCGAGTTCGCCGGCAGCGTGATGGTGATCTCGCACGACCGCTGGTTCCTCGACCGCATCGCGACCCACATCCTGGCCTGCGAGGGGGACTCCAAGTGGTTCTTCTTCGACGGCAACTACCAGGAGTACGAGGCCGACAAGAAGCGTCGCCTGGGCGAGGAGGGCGCGCGCCCGCACCGCCTGCGCTACAAGGCGCTGAAGGTCTGAGCGGCGGGGAACCAAAGCAGCGGCGGGCGCTCGGACCGGCGCCCGGCACAGGCCGCCGCGCCGACGGCGGTGTGTGCCGCTCCCTGTCCACTCACGAGGCGAGCCATGAGCCGTAGTTGCGTCCCGACCGTCCTTGCCCCGCTGGGGCGCGTCGCGCTCATGCTCGCGCCGCTGCTGCTCGCCGGCTGCGCCAGCTGGTCGCCGGGCGGCACGGCCCCGCCGACCTTTGTCGCCGGGGGGACGCCGGGCGCCTCGGCACCGCCCGGCTCGGGCGCCGCACCGGCGCCTGCCGCTGCGCCGGCGGCAGGCACGCCGCCGGCCTTCGCGACGGTGATCAAGGACGCCAAGTCCAGCGAGGGCCTGTTCACCGTCTGGCGCAAGGACGAGAAGGTCTGGATCGAGCTGAAGCCCGAGGACTTCGGGCGGCGCTACTTCCTCAGCCCCAAGATCGCCTCCGGCCTCGGCGAGCGCATGCTCTACGGCGGGCTGATGTTCGGCGGCTGGATGGGCTCCGGCGCGGCGCCGCAGGCGGTGCAGTTCCGCCGCATCCACAACCAGGTGCAGCTGATCGCGCTGAATCTCGACTACGCCGCCACGCCCGGCACGCCGGCCGCGCGCGCGGTCGATGCGGCGTATTCGCCCAGCTTGGTCGGCAGCTCCGCGGTCGCGAGCCAGCCTCACCCGGAGCGCCAGTCCATCCTGCTCGACGCCGGCAGCCTCTTTCTCGGGGACTGGCCGGGCTATGGCATCGCGCTGCAGCGCGCCTACCGCCAGAGCTACAGCTTCGATGCGCGCCACTCGGCCATCACCACGGTGCGCAACGAGGCCGACCAGCTGACGCTCGAGCTGCTCGGCCACTACAGCAGCCCGTCGATCGCGGTCGCACAGCCGAATGCGCCGCCGGGCACGCCGGCGCCGAGCGTGCCCTCGACCACGCCCGACCCGCGCAGCCTGTTCCTTGCCACCCACCTGTCGCTGACGCCGCTGCCCGCCGAGCCGATGCGGGCGCGCAAGGCCGATGCGCGCATCGGCTACTTCGAGACCGCCTACGCCGACTTCAGCGACGACCTGCAGCGCAGCCCGCGCCAGCGTCACGTGAACCGCTGGCGGCTCGAGAAGAAGGACCCGGCCGAGGCGCGGTCCGAGCCGGTCAAGCCGATCACCTACTGGCTCGATCGCAACGTGCCGCAGAAGTACCGCGCCGCGCTGACCGAGGGCGTGCTCGAGTGGAACAAGGCCTTCGAGGCGATCGGCTTCAAGGACGCGATCGTCGTGCGGCAGCAGCCCGACGATGCCGACTTCGACACCCTCGACACCCGGCACGCCTCGTTGAAGTGGATGACCAACGCGACGCCGAGCTTCGGTGCGATCGGTCCGAGCCACGTCGATCCGCGCAGCGGCGAGATCCTCGACGCCGACATCGGCTTCGAGAGCCTGAGCGCGCGCAACCTGCGCGCGGCACGCTCGCAGATCCTCGCGCGGCCGGCGAGCGCCGGCGAGGCCGAGCCGGCGCACGATCCGCAGCTGTGCCGCCACGCCGAGCATGCGGCCGAGGAACTCGGCTACGCGCTCGACGTGCTGGCCGCGCGGGGGGACTTCGAGCCCGACAGCCCCGAGGTCGAGCGCTTCGTGCTCGACTACTACAAGTGGGTGACGATGCACGAGGTCGGCCACACGCTCGGGCTGCGCCACAACTTCCGTGCCTCGCGCGTGTTCAGCGAGGCGCAGATCGCCGACCCGGTCTACGCCGCGAGCGAGCCGCTGACCGGCTCGGTGATGGAGTACCCGCCGATCAATCTGGCCGGACCGGGCCAGCCGCCGGTGCGCGGCTTCCAGGCCACGCTCGGGCCCTACGACTACTGGGCGATCGAGTATGGCTACAAGCCGGCCGCGCCCGAGGCCGAGGCCGGCGAGCTCGCCCGCATCGCCGCGCGCAGCGCGGAGCCGCAGCTCGCCTACGGCACCGACGAGGACAACGCGCTCGGCGTCGACCCGGAGACGCTGCACTTCGACCTCGGCGCCGACCCGATCGTCTTCGCGCGCAAGCGCTTCGCCATTGCGCGCGATCTGCTGGCGCGGCAGGAGGCGCGCGAGCTGCGGCCGGACGGCGAGTACGCGGTGCTGCGCCGCTCGGTCGCCTACGCGCTCAACGACCTGGGCCGGGTGAGCACGGTGCTGGCGCGTCAGATCGGCGGCGTGCGCACGCTGCGCGATGCGCCGGGCACGGGCCGCGACCCGCTGCAGCCGGTGCCGGCCGCGCTGCAGCGCGATGCGCTCGACGTGCTGGCGCGCGGGCTGCTGGCGGCCGACGGCATCGCGCTGTCGCCACGGCTGCAGCGCCGGCTCGCCCCCGACTACGCGGAGCGCGCGGACGCGCTGGCCGCCGGGCAGGGACCGGTGGCGACCGATTACTCGCTGGCCGGCGCGCTGCTCGAACTGCAGCGCGGCGTGCTCGGCCAGCTGATGAGCGAGGGCGTCGCGGCGCGCCTGCTCGACAGCGAGGCCAAGTCGAGCGAACGTGCCGACCACCTGCCTCTGGCGGAGCTGCACGAGCGCCTGTTCAACGACATCTGGAGCGAGCTCAAGCGCGGCGGCGACATCGCGGCGCCGCGCCGTGAGTTGCAGCGCGAGCACGTGAACCGGCTCACGGCGCTGCTGCTGCGCCCCGCGCCGTCGAGCCGTGCCGATGCGCGCAGCCTGCTGCGCGCGCAGTCGCGCCGCTTGCTGGCCGGGATCGAGGCCGCGCTGAAGCGCCCGGGTCCGGGCACGGCCGCGCGAGCCCACCTCGAGGACAGCGCCGACACGCTGCGCCGGGCGCTCGACGCACCGCTGGCGCGTAGCGCCGGCTGAGCCCGGCCTGTCAGTCCCAGCCCGTGGGGTCTTGACCCTCCGGCGTGTGCTTCCGACCATCGCAGCGCGCCGCTCGCCGCGGCGCGGAGATCCGCGATGGCCAAGAGCAGCAAGCCCGCCTCCCGCACCCGCCGCAGCGCCGCAGCACCGTCGGCGCGCGCCATCCAGCGCGCCGCGCGGCCCGACGCGGTCGACTTCCGCGACCGGCCGTTCCGGCCCAATGTGTCGGTGACGC
>CAYOXW010000243.1:0-3761 GCA_964408005.1 uncultured Methylibium sp. | reverse complement strand
GGAGGAAACCGTGCCGATGCCGGCCAACAACTTCACGCTGGTCTGGCGCAAGTCAAATGACGCTTCCCCCAGCGTGCAGGCGCTCGTCAACGGGGTTGCTTGAGCGCCCGATCCGTTGACCACGAGGGGCGCCGCCGCGCGGCGGCCGACGACGGATTCGCCGTGACCGGCCTCTCACCAACTTCCGCTGAGCGGCAGCCTGTGAGAACAAGATGAAGCCTATGCGCCTGTACTACATGACCGAGGCCAGATGGGCAAAGAAGATCCTTCAAGAACAGCGGTTCAAGCTGTCCACGTTGAACGACCTCAACGACCCGTTTGAGTTCATTGGGGCGTGCATAGGAGCGAAGCAGGCCCGCAAGGTTGCGAAGGTTCTGCACGACCACTGGCACAAGAACATCGGCATTTTTTGTACGAGCACGTCGTACGACAGCCCGGTCATGTGGGCGCACTACGGACACAAACACCAAGGCGTTTGCCTTGGCTTCGACTTCGTCGTGGATGATGAACGGCGCCAGCCGTTGCGGGTGAAGTACGAGCCGGAGCGGATCAAGGGCCTATTCGACAACCTCGGGCCAAAGAACCCGATGACCGAAAAGCAGCTTGAACTGCTACTGACGACGAAGTTCAAGGACTGGGAGTACGAGCGGGAATGGCGTCTGTTTGCCAAGCTTGGTGAGCGCCACGCGGAAGACGGGCTCTATTACCTGAAATTCGAGCCGTGCATCCAGCTTCGCGAGATCATCTTGGGTGCACGGTGCAAGGAGACGGTCAAGGACTTCGCGGCCCTGGTGCCACCATCGAATCGGCCGGTGGAAGTCTTCAAGCTGCGCGGGGCGTTCGACAGCTTCGCAATGGTTCGGCAGAAGCGGATTTCGCCGATCTTCGTGCGTCCAAAGAAGACCAAGCCGAAGCCGACCTGATTCCTCGCGGAAATCTGACCCTATGAGCCTGCGTCGGCACGTCATGGGCGAATGAGCGATACGTCAGACGGCACGGGCAACGGCAATCGTTCCATTGAGCGGGCAGCCTCCGGCAGGCTTTGCATGCCCGGGGCCGCCGCTCATGGCGAACGTTGAGTGACCGCTCCCAGGCATGCCAGGTCGAGAAACCGACCGGCAGCTCAGGGTCGATAGCAGCCCTTGAGCACGCACCGTCCTGCTTCCACAGGATCGCTCTTGTCCTCGACGCAGCGCACTCCGCAGGCCGACTTTCTCAGTGACGCCATCGGGGATGCGCCACACGTCGCTCTAGTACGCGATACCTCGAAGGGACGAGCGATCCCCGCAGACCGCTCTCGGTCTTCCTCTCCCTCACGCCCTTGCCAACACCGGTGCCAAGGCCACCCCGGTATGCGTGCCGGCCGCGACCACCGCCTCGGGCGTGCCGGCCGCGACGACCTGGCCGCCGCCGGCCCCGCCCTCGGGCCCGAGGTCGATGACCCAGTCGGCCTCGGCGATCACGTCGAGGTCGTGCTCGATCACGACGACGCTGTGGCCGCCGTCGACCAGGCGGTGCAGCACGCGGATCAGCTTCTCGACGTCGGCCATGTGCAGGCCCACCGTCGGCTCGTCGAGCACGTAGAGCGTGTGCGGCGGCTTCTGGCCGCGCCGCGTGAGGTCGTCGCGCACCTTGCTGAGCTCGGTGACGAGCTTGATGCGCTGCGCCTCGCCGCCGCTGAGCGTCGGCGACGGCTGGCCCAGCGTCAGGTAGCCCAGGCCGACATCCTGCAGGAGCTGCAGCGGGTGCGCGATCGAGGGCATCGACGCGAAGAAGGGCAGCGCCTCGTCGACCTCCATCTGCAGCACGTCGCCGATGCTCTTGCCGCGCCAGGTGACGGCCAGCGTCTCGGGGTTGAAGCGCGCGCCGTGGCAGAGGTCGCAGGGCACTTTCACGTCGGGCAGGAAGGCCATCTCGATGGTGCGCATCCCCTGCCCTTCGCAGCCGGGGCAGCGGCCCTCGCCGGTGTTGAAGCTGAAGCGCCCGGCCGCGTAGCCGCGTGCCTTGGCTTCCAGCGTCTCGGTGTAGAGCTTGCGGATCGTGTCCCAGAAGCCGATGTAGGTGGCCGGGCAGGAGCGCGGCGTCTTGCCGATCGGCGTCTGGTCGACCTCGAGCACGCGGTCGACCGCGCCGAAGCCCGTGAGCCTCGTGCAGCCGCTCCAGGCCGGCCCGCCGGCGGCGAGCTGCTCGCGGCCGGCCTTGCTGCCCTTCAGCGCGACCGCGGCCTGCACGTTGGCCAGCAGCACGTCGCGCGCCAGCGTGCTCTTGCCCGAGCCGGACACGCCGGTCACCGCGACCAGGCGCTGCAGCGGCACGCGCACGTCGATGCCGCGCAGGTTGTGCAGCGTGGCATGGTGCAGGTGCATCGCCGGCGCGTCGGCCGCGACCGCGCGGCGCGGCTGCAGCGGGTGACGCAGCGGGTGCTCGAGGAAGCGCCCGGTCAGCGAGTCGGGCTGCGCGCGCAGCTGCTCGGCCGTGCCCTGCGCGATCACGCGGCCGCCGCGCTTGCCGGCGCCGGGACCGATGTCGATGATGTGGTCGGCGCGGCGGATCGTGTCCTCGTCGTGCTCGACGACGACCAGCGTGTTGCCCTGCGCCCCCAGCGTGTGCAGCGCGTCGAGCAGCACCTGGTTGTCGCGCGGGTGCAGGCCGATGGTCGGCTCGTCGAGCACATAGCAGACGCCCTGCAGGTTGGAGCCGAGCTGGGCCGCGAGGCGGATGCGCTGGGCCTCGCCGCCGCTGAGCGTCGGCGCGGCGCGGTCCAGCGTCAGGTAGCCGAGGCCGACCTGCTCGAGGAAGCTCAGCCGCGCGCGGATCTCGGCGATCACGTCGCGCGCGATCGTGGCCTCGCGGCCGTCGAGCTTCTGGGCCTCGATCCAGCGACGGGCGTCGGTGACGGAGCGGGCCGCGACCTGGGCGATCGATTGCTCGCCGTCCGCCGCCCGGCCAAAGCGCACCGCCAGCGAGTTCGGGTTCAGCCGCGCGCCGTGGCAGCTGCCGCAGGGCGTGTCGGCGACGTCCTCGACCTCGGGCTCGGCGAAGGTCTGCTCGCGGCCCTTGTCGTCGTCGCGCACCGAATCGTCGAGCGCCTTGCGCTGCTCGCGCGTCAGCGTCAGGCCGGTGCCGACGCAGTCGGTGCACCAGCCATGCTTGCTGTTGTACGAGAACATGCGCGGGTCCAGCTCGGGGTAGCTGCAGCCGCAGGCCGGGCAGGCGCGCTTGGTCGAGAACACCTTGACGCGGCCGATGCGGTGCGTCGCCGCGCCGGCCGCCATCGCGCCCTGCAGGCCGTCGAGCGGCGCGAGCAGGTGCACGACGCCCTTGCCGAGTTCCAGCGTCTTGGCCAGCAGCTCGCGCAGCGCGGCCTCGTGATCGGCCGAGACGACCAGGTCGCCGACCGGCAGCTCCAGCGTGTGCTCCTTGAAGCGGTCGAGCCGCGGCCAGGGCGAGGTCCTGACGAACTCGCCGTCGACGCGCAGATGGGTGTGGCCGCGCTGCGCGGCCCACTTCGCCAGGTCGGTGTAGACGCCCTTGCGGTTCACGACCAGCGGCGCCAGCAGGCCGATGTGCTGGCCCTTGTGGTCGCGCAGCAGCTGCGCCGCGATCGACTCCGGCGTCTGCGGCTTGACGGCCACCGACGCGTCGGCGCTGCACTTCGGGCAGTACTGCGTGCCGAGCTTGACGTAGAGCAGGCGCAGGAAGTGGTAGACCTCGGTGGTCGTCGCGACCGTGCTCTTGCGCCCGCCGCGCGAGAGCCGCTG
>CAYOXW010000242.1:0-3789 GCA_964408005.1 uncultured Methylibium sp. | reverse complement strand
ACGACCTGGCCGCGCAGATCGAGTTCCGGCTGGTGCAGGAGCGCCGGCGCCAGGAAGCCGAGCGCGAGCGCATCCGGGCCGAGGAAGCGGCGCGGTTGGAGCGCGAGGCTGCGGCTCGCGCCGAACAGGAGCGCCAGCGCGCCGAGGCCGCTGAGCGCCAGGCCCAGGCGGCCGCCGCCGCTGCTGCCGCACAACAGAACGCACCCGCCGAGGAGGCCCATGTGCCTTTGCCTGCTGCAGCAGGCGCGTATGCCAGCACCGGGGCCGAAGCGGCTGAAGCCCCGGGGAGTGGTGACGAGGGCAAGGCTGCGCACGCCGACGAACGCGCAGCCGACACCCGCCCGACGATCAAGCTCGGCGACATCTGCGAGCGTCTTGGCTTCACCGTCACCGCGTCCTTCGTCACCGAGACGCTGGGCATCAAGTCGGTCGGCACCGACAAGCGCGCGGTGTTGTTCGCCGCGGCGGACTTCGGGCGCATCTGCGACGCGCTGATCCACCACATCACGATCAAGAAGGAGGCCAACTGATGGCCCTGCACCTCCACGGTCTCGCCCGCATCGGGCGTGACGCCGAACTGCGCCGCACCACCAACGATGAGCCGGTTCTGAACCTCTCGCTCGCCTTCAGCTACGGCCGCAAGGGCGAGGACGGCAAGCGCCCGACTCAATGGGTCGAGGGCGTGCTGTGGGGCAAGCTGGCCGAGGCCATCGCCCCGTACCTGACCAAGGGCACCGCGGTCGCGGTGACGCTCGATGACGCGCACATCGAGGAGTACACGCGCTCCGACAAGACGACCGGCACCAAGCTCGTCGGGCGCGTCATCAGCATCGAACTGGCTGGCGGGGGTGAGCGCGCGACTGCACCTGCGCCGGCACCGAGACCTGCCGCAAAGCCGCAGCAGAGCACGTCGAGCGGCACCGGCTTCGACGACATGGGGGACGACATCCCATGGTGAGCCGCCGCAAGAACAAGCGCCTGAGCATGGTCGGCTACGCCGACGTTCTGCACTGCGTCGCCAACGGTCCTGTCACCCGCGCCGAAGTCATCAATCGCATGCGCATCGCCAGGACCACCGCCTGGCGCATCCTGGGCACGCTACACCACATGCGAATCATCCACGTCGCCGAGTGGGTGGCGCGGGAGCATGCGCCGTACATGCCGTCCTACGCCATCGGCGACCTGCCCGATGCGCCCATGCCGTCGACAAGGCCGAACGGGAAGCCTTGCGAGGCGATCAACGTCCGCGGACCGTCGCGGGCGACGCTGTCATCGGAGGGGGTCAGCTTTGCCGTGCTGCTGCGCTCACTGGAGCAGCCGGCCAGCGTGGCTGACCTCGAGGCGGCAACCGGCCTGTTCGAGCGAACGATTCGCCGCGTGATCGGCCGCCTGCGCGAACTCGACATGGTCTTCATCGCCGAGTGGGAGCGCCGCGCCTACGGCGGGGGGCTGCCGATCGCCAACTACCAGTTCGGCATCGGTCGGCGGGACAAGCCGATGCCGGCGCCGATCGGGAGGCCGACCGCCAACCGCCGATACCGCGAGGCGCGTGCCGCCCGCGAGGCCCAGCAGTTCATTGACCGCGCTCTCGCGTCGAGCGCAACCCACCCCGAGGAAGCCCACGCATGACCGCCAACACCATCCCCATGACCCCCTGCGAGTCCTCGCAGATCCAGAGCTACGGCTACGACGCCGCGAGCAAGACCCTGGCGGTGCGCTTCCAGCGCGGCCAGAAGGTCTACCACTACCCGAACGTCGAGCCCGACCTGGCCGCCCAGTTCATCGGCGCCGAGTCGAAGGGCAAGGCCTTCGGCCAGTTCATCAAGCCCCTGCCTTTCACCTGCTGCGATCCGGCCGAGGCCGAAGCGGCGAAGGCCTGATCAATGCAGCGCCTGAGCCCACTCACGCGGTCAAGCCTGTTCTTGACGGCGTTGCTGGATTCCGAGTCCGAGGCGCAGCGAAAGCACCCGGCCAGCAGCAACGCCATCAAGCGCAGCGGCCCCATCCGCGTCTACGTGTGGGAATGCGAGGAGTGCGGTGACCGCCACGACTACGAAGACGAAGCTGCCGAGTGCTGCGCGCTTGTCGACGCCGAGGGCGAGCCAACCGAAGAAGGCTTTCAGTGCCCCGTGTGTCGCCGTGGAGGGAACCGCGACAACCACGAGGCCGCGAACTGCTGCCTGTGGAAAGACCTCGACGCGCCTGCCAGATGGCGGATTGCCGATGCGGTCGATGCAGGTGCGAGTTGGACCGACGCGATTGCCGAGGAAACCGAATGACCGAGAACCTTGACATGATCGACGCGCTCGCGGCTGCAACGCCTGCGCCAGCCGAGGCACCTCCCTCCGTCTACGAGCTGCTGCGCCGCCGGCACCCTGCTGGTGAGTGGGCGTACATGGAAGAAGTCGCTCCGCGCACCGGCGGCGGCACGCGCTACGCCGACGCCGTGGCGGTGAACTTGTGGCACAGCCGCGGCCATGCCGTGCACGGCTTCGAGGTCAAGGTGCACCGCAGCGACTGGCTGCGAGAGCTGAAGCAGCCGGCCAAGGCCGAGGAGGTCTACGCCTACTGCGACTACTGGTGGGTCGTGACCGAGAAGGGGCTGGTGAAGGATGGCGAGTTGCCGCCGACCTGGGGCCTGCTGGAGCGCCGCGGCGGCAGTCTCTACACGGTCAAGGCAGCGCCGAAGCTGGAGCCGAAGGCGCTGACCCGCGGCTTCTTTGCGTCGCTCGTGCGGCGCAGCCACGAAGGCATTGAGCGCAAGGCCTCGGCGATCCATGCCGACAAGGTGGCCGAACTGCGCGCCGAGTACGAGAAGGCCAAGGCCGAGCATCGCCACAGCGCCAAGCGAGAACTCGACACGCTGACCGCCCGCATTGCCGAGTTCGAGAAGAAAACCGGCTTGTCGTTTAACGCCTATGCCGGGCCGCCTATCGAGGTCGTACTGCTGGCCCAGCAGATCCAGAAGCTCAACGGATGGAAAGGCGACAAGGCGCTCGCCAGGCTGGCCGATCTTGCCACCAGCTTGGACGCCGCCGCCAAGACCGTGCGCGACGCCATCACCGCGTCGCAGCTCGTCGCTGCGAAGCCCCAGGAGGCACCATGAGCACCGTCACCACTATCGTCTCTGGCCTCGGCCGTTGCGGCACGAGCATGCTGATGCAGATGCTCCACCGCGGCGGCATGCCGTGCGTCGGCCCTTGGCCTTCGTTCGAGGTCAACGAAGCGCGCGCCGCCCTCGCGCCCGCGTTTGTCGCCGCGAACGCCGGCAAGGCGATCAAGGTGCTAGACCCGCAGCGCATCGGGCTTCCCGCCGATGTCCGAGTGGTCTGGCTCGACCGCGATCACCGGCAGCAGGCCAAGAGCCACGCGAAGTTCCTGCAGATCCTGAGCGGCGCCCATTACGACCGGGCCGGCCGGCGCGCGCTGGCCGCATCGCTGGCGCGCGACACAAGCGCTGCGCTGCGCCTGATCGGCAGCCGGCCGCTGCTGCGCATGCGGTTCGAGGAGGTCCTGAGCGACCCGCGGCACGCCGCATTTCAGCTGCGCTCGTTCATCGGCGACGGCGACTTCGACATCGATGCTGCGGCGCTTGCGGTACGGCGGCGGTCAGCCGCCTGTGCTCCCGGTCTGGATATGGAAGTTTCCTTGATGGAGGCCGCGTGATCGTCTCCCGCGACCGCATCCGCGAGTGCATCGCTCGCGCGCTGCGCCTTTCCAACGACTACGAGACCGCGGTCGACGCGGTGGCGCAGTCGGTCGGGCTCGACCGAGAGCTCGTCATTGAGG
>CAYOXW010000241.1:0-3808 GCA_964408005.1 uncultured Methylibium sp. | reverse complement strand
TCGAGGGGTAGACGACGAAGCGCGGCACCTTCTGGCGGATGCGCCCGGTCAGCGGGTCGAACAGGCTCAAGGCCTCGACCTCGTCGTCGAACAGCTCGATGCGGATCGCGAGCTCCGAGTGTTCGGCCGGGAACACGTCGACGGTGTCGCCGCGCACCCGGAAGGTGCCGCGCGCGAAATCGGTCTCGTTGCGCGTGTACTGCATGCGGATCAGCTGCGCGATCAGGTCGCGCTGGCCCAGCTTGTCCCCCACACGCAGCGTCATCACCATGCGGTGGTAGTCGCTGGGGTTGCCGATGCCATAGATCGCGCTGACGCTGGCGACGATGACCACGTCGCGCCGCTCCAGCAGGCTCTTGGTGGCCGACAGCCGCATCTGCTCGATGTGCTCGTTGATCGCGCTGTCCTTCTCGATGAACAGGTCGCGCTGCGGCACGTAGGCCTCGGGCTGGTAGTAGTCGTAGTAGCTGACGAAGTACTCGACCGCGTTCTTCGGGAAGAACTCGCGGAACTCGCTGTAGAGCTGCGCGGCCAGGGTCTTGTTCGGCGCGAACACGATCGCCGGGCGGCCCAGCCGCGCGATCACGTTGGCCATCGTGTAGGTCTTGCCCGAGCCGGTGACGCCGAGCAGGGTCTGGAACACCTCGCCGTCGCGGATGCCCTCGACCAGCTTCTCGATCGCCTGCGGCTGGTCCCCCGCCGGCGCATAAGGCTGGAAGAGCTGGAAGGGCGAATCGGGGAAGCTCGCGAACGAGCCCTCGGGGGCGCCCGGGGCGGAGGTGGGGTCGGCGACTTCGGTCAAGGCGGCCATCGTGCGGCTCGGTAGAATTCGGGGTTATCCCTGGGGTAATCCGCCAGCGTAGCGGATTTGCACCAGCTCCCTCCACCCATCCTCACCAAGAGCCTCCATGTCCGCCTTGTTTGCCGCCGTCGAGATGGCGCCCCGTGATCCGATCCTGGGCCTGAACGAGCAGTTCAACGCCGACCCGAACCCGAACAAGGTCAACCTCGGCGTCGGCGTCTACTACGACGAGAACGGCAAGCTGCCGCTGCTGAAATGCGTGGCGGCGGCCGAGGCGCAGATGAATGCGAAGCCGGTGCCGCGCGGCTACCTGCCGATCGACGGCATCGCCGCCTACGACAAGGCCGTGCAGACCCTGGTGTTCGGGGAAGCCGCCGCCGCCAGCGGTCGCATCGCGACCGTCCAGGGCCTGGGCGGCACCGGCGGCCTGAAGGTCGGCGCCGACTTCCTCAAGCGCCTGGATCCGAAGGCCCTGGTGCTCATCAGCGACCCGAGCTGGGAAAACCACCGCGCGCTGTTCACTAATGCCGGCTTCACGGTCGGCACCTACCCCTATTACGACGCCGCCAAGCGCGGCATCGCCTTCGATGCGCTGCTCGGCGCGCTGGACGCCGCAGCCGCGGGCACGATCGTCGTGCTGCACGCCTGCTGCCACAACCCGACCGGCTACGACCTGACGCCGGCGCAGTGGCAGCAGGTGATCGCCGCGGTGAAGGCGAAGAACCTGGTGCCCTTCCTCGACATGGCCTACCAGGGCTTCGGCCACGGCATCACCGAGGACGGTGCGGTGGTGCAGGCCTTCCTGGACGCCGGCCTGGACTTCTTCGTCTCGACCAGCTTCAGCAAGAGCTTCTCGCTGTACGGCGAGCGCGTCGGCGCGCTCAGCGTCGTGTGCGCGAGCAAGGACGAGGCGGTGCGCGTGCTGAGCCAGCTCAAGATCGTGATCCGCACCAACTACTCGAACCCGCCGACCCATGGCGCCGCGGTCGTTGCCACCGTGCTGACGACGCCGGCGCTGCGCGCGCAGTGGGAAGAAGAGCTGGCCGGCATGCGCCAGCGCATCAAGGCGATGCGCGTCGCGCTGGTCGCCAAGCTCAAGGCCGCCGGCGTGCCGGGCGACCTGAGCTACATCACGACCCAGCAGGGCATGTTCAGCTACTCGGGCCTGAACGCCACGCAAATGCAACGCCTGCGCAGCGAATTCGGCGTCTACGGCGTCGATTCGGGTCGCATCTGCGTCGCCGCGCTGAACGAGAAGAACCTCGACACGGTCGCGAAGGCGATCGCGGCGGTGATTTGAGCCGTTGACGCGCCCGCCACCCGGCGGGTCGCCCCTCGCGACGGCCCGCCCTCCGGCGGGCCGTTTGCATTTCTTTGCAGTGCCCGGTGCGCCGGGATTGCACCGCCAGGCCGGTTCGCGCGTTAGTCGGGTTCAGGCCGCGACGCGGCCGCGAGGTAGCCCGATGAACGACACGCTCTCCCCTGCCCCCACGGCCTCCTCCCGCCCGGCGCACCGGCGCCTCGGCCTGAGCGCGCTGCTGGCCTGGTTGCCGGCACTGCTGCTCGCCCTGCCGGTGCATGCCGAGGTCGACCCCGACGCGGCGCAAGACCCGCCGGCGCGGGTCGGCCGCGTCAGCGCGCTGCGCGGCCCGGTCGACCTGTCGCGCGAGAGCGGCGCCGCCTGGGAGCCGGCCCGGACCAACCAGCCGGTCACGACCCAGACCGCTCTCTGGGTCCCGCCCGGCAGCCAGGCCGAGCTGCGCATCGGCAGCGCCGCGGTCCGCCTGGACGGCAACACGCAGGCGGTGTTCTCGCAGCTCGACGACCACGGCATCGCGGTCGACGTCGCCCAGGGCACGGTGCGCGCGCGCGTGCGCAACCTGCCCACCGGCGACGCCTTCAGCCTGAGCGCCGATGGCGTGCGCGCCGAGGCGCTGCTGCCCGGCGACTACCGCGTCGCTTACGACCCGGACCTGCGCGCCTACACGGTGCGTGCGCTGGCGGGCCGGCTGCGCGTCGTCACGCCGACCAACAGCATCAACCTGGAGGCCGGCCAGGAGAGCCTGGTCGAGCGCGGCGGCGGCGCGCTGCAGCTGCGCGCGATCGGTCCGCGCGATGAGTTCGACCGCTGGGCCGAGGCGCGCGACCGCGAGCACGACCGCCTGATCGCGAGCCGCTATGTCTCGCCCGAGACCACCGGCATCGAGGCCCTCGACGAGCACGGCCGCTGGGAGGTCGACGGCGGCTACGGCGCGATCTGGTATCCGGCGGCCGTCCCCTACGGCTGGGCGCCCTACCGCTACGGCCACTGGGCCTGGCTGGCCCCCTGGGGCTGGACCTGGGTCGACGACAGCCCCTGGGGCTTCGCGCCCTTCCACTACGGCCGCTGGGCGCTGGTCGATCACCGCTGGGGCTGGGTGCCGGGCCCGATCGTCGCGCGGCCGGTCTGGACGCCGGCGCTGGTCGGCTGGGTCGGCGGCCACTCGGGCCACCTGAGCTGGAGCATCGGCTTCGGCGCGCCGGTCGGCTGGTTCCCGCTCGCGCCCTACGAGCTCTACTACCCGCCCTACCGGCACAGCGTGGTCTATGTCGAGCGCATCAATGTGTGGCGCGAGCGTGGCCCCGCCCGCTACCCGGCCCGCCCCTACGATCCGCAGCGCGGCGACCCGCGGCACGCCGGCGACGACGGCCGGCCACGCGACCCGCAGCGCGAGGGCCTGCCGAATTACCGCTACGCGCAGCACCGCGACGCGCTGACGGTCGTGCGCGAGGACACCTTCCGCAACGCCCGGCCGGTCGGCCGCGAGCGGATCTCGCTCGGTGCGCAGCAGCGCGCGGACCTGCGCCCGGTGATCGGCCAGACGCCCGAGCTGGGCGGCCCCGCGCCCGGCCGGGGCCCGCGCAACCCCGGCCTGCCCCCGCGTGCCCGCGTCGAACTGCTGCCCGCGCCGCCGGCCAGGACCCGCGCGCCCGCCCCCCAGCCACGCGCGATCGAGCGGCCGGCGC
>CAYOXW010000240.1:0-3878 GCA_964408005.1 uncultured Methylibium sp. | reverse complement strand
ACGCAGGACACCTCGCTGCTGCACCGCTCGGTGCGCGACAACATCCTGTACGGCCGCCCCGACGCCGGCGACGCCGAGATGGTCGCCGCGGCCGAGCGCGCCGAGGCGCACGACTTCGTGCTCGGCCTGACCGACCCGAAGGGCCGCAGCGGCTACGACGCCCATGTCGGCGAGCGCGGCGTCAAGCTCTCCGGCGGCCAGCGTCAGCGCATCGCGATCGCGCGGGTGATGCTCAAGGACGCGCCGATCCTGCTGCTCGACGAGGCCACCAGCGCGCTCGACAGCGAGGTCGAGCAGGCCATCCAGGCCAGCCTGTACCGGCTGATGGAGGGCAAGACCGTGGTCGCGATCGCGCACCGGCTCAGCACCATTGCGGCGATGGACCGGCTGATCGTGCTCGACCGCGGGCGCATCGTCGAGGAGGGCACGCACACGGCGCTGCTGGCGCGTGGCGGCCTGTACGCACGCCTGTGGGCGCACCAGAGCGGCGGCTTCCTCGGGGCGGAGGCGGGCGAGGAGAGTCCCGCTGCCATGCCGCCGGATGCCGGCGTGCAGCCGGCGGCGGTGTCGTCCGACCGGGTGCCGGCCGACACCGTTGGGCGCTGACGGGCCGACGCGGCTAGGGTTTTGCCGCCACCTCGATCGTGCCCTTCATCGAGGGGTGCAGACCGCAGATGTAGGCGATGTTGCCGGCCGCGTCGAACTGCAGCGTCGCCTTCTGACCCTTGAGCATCACCGTGCTGCGCGCGCCCGGCTTGCCGTCGGCGCCGAGCAGCGCGATCTGGTGCGGCGAATCGTCGCCGTTGACCCAGCTGACCGATTGGCCGGCGGTGACCTTCACCGCGCCGGGACCGAAGGTCCAGTTCGAGATCGTCACGTCGCTGGGACCGGCCACGACCTGGGCGTCGCTCGGGAAGCTGCCCCTGAGCTTCGCGAGGTTGGTCAGGTAGTCGTCCTTGGCGAAGGGCAGGTGGCACTGGTAGCAGGAGCCCAGGTTGGCCTTGTCGTTGACCTGGCCGTCGGCGGTGAAGCTCTGGTAGATCCAGTCGCCGTTGCGCAGCTCGGCGGGGATCGCCGCGGCGGCCGCCTTGTCCTTCTTCATCGGGTTGACGGCGACCAGCTTGTCCTTGATGAAGCGCCCGCTCGCGTCCTTCAGCGGCTTGCCCTCGGCATCGAGCTTGGCGGCGTAGGCGGCCAGCGTGATCACCGCGCCCTCGGGGATCGGTTGGCCGGCCTTGGCCGCGGTGATCACGTCGGGGGTGGTCCAGAACTCGCGGTACTGCTTGTTGTCCCAGCGGTCCAGGGTGGCGTAGAGCACACCCTGGTCGTAGCCGGCAGGAAAGGCCAGCGCGTTCGCTCCGGCCGGTACGAGCGCCTGCGCGACCACCGTCGCCACCGTGCCCAGCACCGCCACGCTCACCACCGCGGTCGCGGCTCGCTTCAGGTTCCGATTCATCTCGCCTCCAGGGTTGACAGGACCACCGTGCTACGCAGCCGCCACGCGGACGGATGCACTCAGTCGATGAATTCGGCGCGCACGATGCGCCACTCCTGCGCGGCGTCACTGTTGCGCGAGCAGCCCAGCGCTTCGGCCTCGGCGCCCGGGGCGAGCTCCGAGCGCGAACGGTCGCCGGTGCCGACCCCGCTGACGTAGCGATCCAGCCAGACCTTGATGGTGCGGCGGGGATGGCTGCTGCGGACCAGGATCTGCACGCCGCCACGCATCACGCACTGCCCGGCATGCTCCTCGACGAACTGCACGAAGCCGCGCGGGTCCTCGTCGGCGCGCGTCGACGCGGCGAGGCCCAGCAGGCCGAGCAGCAGGGCGAGGGAGCGGGGTGGCAGGCGCATCAGAAGCAGTCCGGTTCGGGCATCGCGAGGCGGCAGCTCCAGCGGAAGGCCTCGACGCCCTGCTTGGCGCTGCGCCGCAGCGTCGCCGTCGCCTCGCTGGCGATCGCGTCGGGCAGCGGCAGTGTCACGGGCGCGCCGGTGGTGTTGGTGTAGAAGTTGACGAAGCAGGTTTCGCGCTCCGCGCACAGCCGCTCGATCTGGCGGGCGTAGGCGGCACGATCACGGGCCTGGGGCGACGGCACCAGCACCTGCGCGATCAGGCCCTGGTGACCGACGAGCAACCAGCCGTCGTCGGCCGGCTCGGCGGCACCGCCGACCACGACCGTGCCGGCCAGGAACAGGGCCGGCACGGCGGCGCGGCGACAGGCAAGAACGAGAGGCATGCAGGTCTCCCCGATCCGAGGCATGCGTTGCGCCACCCTCTGCGAGGCAGTGTAGGGTGTCGGCCTGATGAATGCAGCGACTCCTCCCGAATCCCCGCGCGCCGCCGTGCCCCCCGAGGCACAGCGGGTGCTGGCCGAGACGCGCGCCTGGCTCGAGCGCGCCGTGATCGGTCTGAACCTCTGCCCGTTCGCGCGTGCCGTGCATGCGAAGGGGCGCATCCGCTGGGTCGTCAGCCTGGCGCGCGACAGCGACGCGCTGCTGGCCGAGCTGTGCGACGAGCTCGATGCGCTGGCCGGGGCCGACCCCGAGCAGATCGACACGACGCTGCTGATCCACCCGTGGGTCCTGCAGGACTTCGCGGCCTACAACGACTTCCTGGCCGTCGCCGAGGCGGCCGTCGGGCAGCTCGGTCACGCCGGCGTGCTGCAGGTCGCGAGCTTCCACCCGGACTACTGCTTTGCCGATGCCGAGCCCGACGACATCGCCAACGCGACCAACCGTTCTCCCTGGCCGCTGCTGCACCTGCTGCGCGAGGCCAGCATCGAGCGCGCGGTCGCGGCCTTCCCGCAGCCCGAGGCGATCTACGACGCCAACATCGCGACGCTGCGTCGTCTCGGCCCCGAGGCCTGGGCGCTGCTGCGGGAGGCCTGTCGGCGCGACGCCGAGGACTCGACACCCCCCTGAACGCGCGATCGTGCGAACAAGGGGCGTGACTTCGTGCACGCCCGCGTCGTCGCGCAGCACCGACGGCGCGTTGAGTCGGTAGAGACGTCGCACGATGAGCACGTGGTGGACTTCTCCAGCGGCCGAACCCCGGTCCGTGGAAGGTGAGCCCGCCACATCGTCCCAGGAGGTCGACATGCTGCACACGACGAACCCCCCCGCCACCGCGCTCGGCTATGAGCTGCGCTTCCAGTCGCTGTTCAACGAGGGGCGTGCCCTGGTCTTCCCCTGCGATGCCGAGGGCCACGTGCCGCTCGACGCCCTGAGCGAGACGGCGCGCCGCAACTACCTGTATGCGCGTGCGGTCGTCGGCCGCGAGTTCGCGCTGCCGGCGGTGCAACCGGCCGGGCTGCACTGAGCCGCCCCCCGGGACGGCCCGTCCCGGCCTCGGCGCCGGGATGGCAGCCGCTACCATCGCGGCGCCCGCGGCCGCGCCGCTTCCGAGAACGTCTCCTCATGGCCTCCAGCCTGCTTGCATTGCTCGACGACATCGCGACCGTGCTCGATGACGTCGCCGTGCTGACCAAGGTCGCGACCAAGAAGACCGCCGGCGTGCTCGGCGACGACCTGGCGCTCAATGCGCAGCAGGTCGCCGGCGTGCGCGCCGACCGCGAGCTGCCGGTGGTCTGGGCGGTCGCGAAGGGCTCGGTGATCAACAAGGCGATCCTGGTGCCGGCCGCGCTCGCGATCAGCGCGCTGCTGCCGGCGCTGATCACGCCGCTGCTGATGCTCGGCGGTGCCTTCCTCTGCTTCGAGGGCGTCGAGAAGCTGGCCCACAAGCTGCTGGCCGGCCGCGCCGAGGACGCGGCCCACCATGCCGAGCTGACCCGCGCGCTGACCGATCCCGACATCGACCTGATGGCCCTCGAGCGCGACAAGGTCAAGGGCGCGATCCGCACCGACTTCATCCTGTCGGCCGA
>CAYOXW010000239.1:0-3935 GCA_964408005.1 uncultured Methylibium sp. | reverse complement strand
GGCGGCTACGGCTACGTCAGCGACTTCCCGGTCGAGCGCATCTGGCGCGACGTGCGCGTCTGCCAGATCTACGAGGGCACCTCGGACGTGCAGAAGATCCTCATCGGGCGCGCGCTGGCGTGAGGCCCGAGCCCCTGGACCGCCGGCTGCGCGCCTGGCTGCACTCGAGCGGTTCGCTGAGCCGGCGCATCGCCGCGGCCTTCGAAGGCTTCTCGGTGCAGTGCACCCGCCAGGGCGGCGGCGCGGCGCGCCCCGACGAGGCGCGCGTGCTCGGCACGCGCCGCGTGCACCGGCGCGAGGTGGTGCTGTGGGCCGAGGGGCGTCCGCTGGTGGTCGCGCGCTCGGTGCTGGCGGCGGTGCAGTCGCGGCTGGCCTGGCGCGCGGTGCGCGGCCTGGGCATGCGGCCGCTGGCCGACTTGCTGTTCGGCGCACGCGCGGTGCGGCGCCACATGCTCGGGGCGTTGCGCTGTTCTCGCCCGCGCGCGCGTGCGCTGCAGCGCCAGCTCGCCGGCAGCGCCGCCGCGCCCATCTGGCCGCGCGCGGGCGTGTGGGGACGCCGCGCGGTGTTCACGCACCGCGGCGTGCCGCTGCTGCTGACCGAGTGGTTCGCGCCGACGCTGGCCGAGCGCTCGGCCGGCGCGCGTGCGGCCGGGGGCGTCAAGGGCCGGCCGGGGGCGCGCGGGCAGAATCGCCGCGCATGAACATCGTCATCGTCGGGGCCGGGCGTGTCGGCGAGAGCGTGGCCGAGAGCCTCGTGTCCGAGCGCAACGACATCACCGTGATCGACACCGATCCGCAGCGTCTCGCCGCACTGCAGGACCGGCTGGACCTGCGCGGCCTGGCCGGCAATGGCACGCTACCCTCGATCCTGGCCGAGGCCGGGGCCGCCGACTGCGACCTGCTGATCGCCTGCGCGTCGGCCGACGAGACCAATCTCGTCGTCTGCAAGGTCGCGCACGACCTGTTCAACGTGCCGACCACGATCGCGCGGCTGCGCTCGTCCGAGTTCGAGCAGGGCGCGGCGCTGCTCGGCAAGGACGGCGGCTTCGCGGTCGACGAGGTGATCTGCCCCGAGGCCTCGGTCACCGCCTATCTCCACAAGCTCATCGAGCACCCCGAGGCGCTGCAGGTGCTCGAGTTCGCCGGCGGGCGCGTCAGCCTGATCGCGGTGCGCGCGCTGCACGGCGGGCCGCTGGTGCAGCACAACCTCGCCGAGATCCCGACGCTGGTGCCGGGGGCCGACATGCGCATCGTCGCGATCTACCGCGGCAACCGCCGCGTGCCGGTCGACGGCGACACGCGCATCGAGCCGGGCGACGAGGTCTTCGTGCTGGCCGCGACCGACCAGATCCGCACCGTGCTCGGCGCGCTGCGCGCGATCGACGAGCTCGCGCAGCCGGTGCGGCGCGTGATGGTCGCCGGTGGCGGGCGCGTCGGCCTGCGGCTGGCGCGCGAGCTCCAGGACAGCCACCAGGTCAAGCTCGTCGAGGCCGATCGCAAGCGCTGCGACTACCTCGCCTCGCAGCTGGCCGGGACCTGCCTCGTGCTGCACGGCGACTCGACCGACGAAGACCTGATGGAGGACGAGAACGTCCGCGACATGGACCTCTTCCTCGCGCTGACCAGCGACGACGAGGACAACATCATGTCCTGCCTGCTCGCCAAGCGGCTGGGCGCCAAGCGCGTGGTCGCGCTGATCAACCGCCGCGCCTATGCCGAGCTGGTCGAGGGCACGCAGATCGACATCGCGCTGTCGCCGGCCCACGCGGTGCTCGGTGAGCTGCTCGCCCATGTGCGCCGCGGCGACGTCGAGGCGGTGCACAGCCTGCGCCGCGGCGTCGCGGAGGCGCTGGAGGTGGTGGCGCGCGGCGACGCCCGGAACTCGAAGGTGGTCGGCCGGCGCATCGAGCAGATCGCGCTGCCCAAGGGGGTGCAGATCGGCGCGATCGTGCGCGGCCTCGAGACCGAGGGGCGCGAGCCGCAGGTGCTGATCGCGCACCACGACACCGTGATCGAGCGCGACGACCACGTGATCGTGTTCGTGCCGCGCAAGCGCGTGCTGCGCGACGTCGAGCGGCTGTTCCAGGTCGGGGCGACCTTCTTCTGATGCGCCAGCTGCTGCCGGTCCTCGCCGTGCTCGGCGCCGTGCTGGCCGTGTTCGGCCTCACGATGGCGGTGCCGCTGGCGGTGGCCTGGGCGCGCGGCGAGCCCACGCTCGGCGCCTTTGCCGCGCCGCTGGCGCTCACCGTGATCGTGGGGCTGGCGATGGCGCTGGCGACGCGCCGCGAGCGCCGCGAGCTGCAGCCGCGCGACGGCGTGCTGCTGGTCGTGCTGGTGTGGACGGTGCTGCCGCTGTTCGCGAGCCTGCCGCTGCTGCTGCACTTCGACCGCGCCGGCACGCCGATCAGCTTCACCAACGCCTACTTCGAGGTGGTCTCGGGGCTGACCACCAGCGGCGGGACGGTGCTCAGCGGACTCGACGCGCTGCCGCCCTCGATCAACGTCTGGCGCGCCTTCCTGCAGTGGCTCGGCGGCATGGGCATCCTGATCCTCGCGGTGGCGATCCTGCCGCTGCTCGGCGTCGGCGGCAGCCAGCTGTTCAAGGCCGAGGCGGCGGGGCCGCTGAAGGATGCCAAGCTGACGCCGCGCATCACCGAGACGGCCAAGGGCCTGTGGAGCGTCTATGCGGGGCTGTCGCTCGCCTGCGTGGCCGCCTACTGGGCCGCCGGCATGCCGGCGCTGGACGCCTGGATCCACATGTTCACCACCGTCAGCCTCGGCGGACTGTCCTCGCACGACGCGAGCTTCGGCCATTTCGGCTCGCCGCTGCTCGAGTCGATCGCGATCTTCTTCATGCTGGTGGCGAGCTGCAACTTCGCGCTGTACTTCGTCGCGCTGCGCAAGCGCTCGCTGCGCGGCCTGTTCGGCGACGTCGAGACCCGCGCCACGCTCGGCGTGATGATCGGCAGCGGCCTGCTGGTGGCCGTGGTGCTGATCGTCGCGGGCACCTATGCGGACCCGCTGACCGCGCTGCGCCATGCGATGTTCAACGTCGTGTCGGTCGCGTCGACCACCGGCTTCGCGACGGTCGACTACCTGCAGTGGCCGGTGTTCCCGCCGGTGCTGATGCTGCTCCTGTCGGGCGTGGCGACGAGCGCTGGCTCGACCGGCTGTGGCATCAAGATGGTGCGTCTGCTGATCCTGGTCAAGCAGGCGCGGCGCGAGCTGACGCGGCTGATCCACCCGCGTGCGGTGCAGCCGCTGCAGCTGGGCGGGCGCACGGTGGACGCGCCGGTGATCTTCGCGGTGCTCGGCTTCATGCTGGTCTACGGGGCGACCATCCTCGGGCTGACCCTGCTGCTGCTGCTGTCCGGCGTCGACCTCGACACGGCGATGAGCGCCGTGATCGCTTCGATCAACTGCATGGGCCCCGGCCTGGGGACGGTCGGCCCGGCGTCCAACTTCGGCCACTTCGGCGACTTCCAGACCTGGGTGCTGACCGCCGCGATGCTGCTCGGGCGGCTCGAGCTGCTGGCGGTGCTGGTGCTGTTCACGCCGCAGTTCTGGCGCAAGTAGGCGGCGCTGGAAGCACGCAGCGGCTGCCGCCCGGCTGCGGAGATTACGTATCGGGTTAACGACAGCGTGCTCGATCGGGGGCGGTGCCTAAGATCGTTCGTCCGTACTCTGCCGGGGCCGCCCGTGTTGCGGCTCTCGCTCCGCCTTACCCAGGAGATCGCCATGAGCAAGAAGACCGCCCCCCAACGCCGCCGCTTCCTGAAAACCGCCTCGGCCGGTGCCGTCGGCGCCACGGCGCTGGCCGCGCCGATGGTGTCGGTCGCGCAGACCACCACCCTGCGCTTCCAGAGCACTTGGCCGTCGAAGGACATCTTCCACGAGTACGCGACCGACTTCGCCAAGAAGGTCAACGACATGGC
>CAYOXW010000238.1:0-3967 GCA_964408005.1 uncultured Methylibium sp. | reverse complement strand
CTGGCGCGCAGCGGCATCCGCAACATGGCGATCGCGCCGGGCATCTTCGGCACGCCGATGCTGTTCGGCATGCCCGAGGAGGTGCAGGCCGCGCTGGCCGCCGGCGTGCCCTTCCCCTCCCGCCTGGGCAGGCCCGAGGACTATGCCAAGCTGGCCCGGCACATCATCGAGAACGAGATGCTGAACGGCGAGGTGATCCGGCTCGACGGGGCGATCCGGCTGGCGCCGCGCTGAGCGCCGCCCGCCCGGGGCGCGCCGGCATCCCCTGCCCGGCCGCTAGACTGCCCGGGTGATTCCCCGGCCCTTCATCGACGATCTGCTCGCGCGCGCCGACATCGCCGAGGTCGTCGGCCGCTACGTGCAGCTCAAGAAGGCCGGCGTCAACCTCAAGGGCCTGTGCCCCTTCCACGGCGAGAAGACCCCGAGCTTCATCGTCAGCCCGACACGCCAGACCTACCACTGCTTCGGCTGCGGCGTGCACGGCAACGCGATCGGCTTCCTGATGGAGCATGCCGGCATGGGCTTCTCCGACGCGGTGCGCGACCTCGCGCAGCAGCTCGGCATGACCGTGCCCGACGACGACCGCACGCCCGAGGAGCGCGAGCGCGAACGTGCCGCCAAGGAACGCCAGGCGACGCTGACCGAGGTGCTGGCCAAGGCCGGCGAGCATTGGCGCAAGCAGCTCAAGGCCAGCGAGCGGGCGGTCGCCTACCTGAAGGGGCGCGGACTGACCGGCGAGATCGCCGCGCGCTTCGGCCTGGGCTACGCGCCCGAGGGCTGGCGTGGCCTGGCCAGCGTGTTCCCGCGCTACGATGACCCGCTGCTGGTCGAGGCCGGGCTGGTGATCGTCCAGGGCGACGAGGGCCCGGAGCAGAAACGCTACGACCGCTTCCGCGACCGCGTGATGTTCCCGATCCGCTCGGTGCAGGGCGAGGTGATCGGCTTCGGCGGGCGCGTGCTCGACCAGGGCGAGCCCAAGTACCTGAACTCGCCCGAGACCCCGGTGTTCATCAAGGGCCGCGAGCTCTACGGCCTGTACGAGGCGCGCGCGGCGCTGCGCGAGCACGGCTATGCGCTGGTCGTCGAGGGCTACATGGACGTGGTCGCGCTGGCCCAGCTCGGCTTCCCGAACGCGGTCGCGACGCTCGGCACCGCCTGCACCGAGGAACATGTTCGCAAGCTGCTGCGCTTCACCGACCGCATCGTCTTCAGCTTCGACGGCGACGCCGCCGGCCGGCGTGCCGCCGGCCGCGCGCTTGAGGCCGCCCTGCCGCATGCCAGCGACACCCGCGGCATCGCCTTCCTGTTCCTGCCGCCCGAGCACGACCCCGACTCCTACATCCGCGCGCACGGCACGCAGGCCTTCGAGGCCTGCGTGCAGCAGGCCGTGCCGCTGTCGCGCCAGCTGCTCGAGGCGGCGCGCGAGGGCGGCGAGCTCGACAGCGCCGAGGGACGCGCCCGGATGCTCGCGAATGCCAAGCCGCTGTGGTCGGCGCTGCCCGAGGGCGCCCTGCGTCGCCAGCTGTTCGGCGAACTGGCGCGCGCCGGCGGGCTCGAGGCCGCCGAGCTCGATGCGCTGTGGCGCGGCGGCATGGCGACGCGCCGCGACGCACCGTCGGCGGCGGCGGCCCGGCCCCGTCCGTCACGCCGGGCGCTGCGCGCCACGACCAGCTCCCTCGACCGTGGCGCCTGGCTGCTGCTGCAGCGCTGCGACCTGTGGGAATGCCTCGATGCGGCGACCCACGAACGCCTGTGCGAACTGCTCGACCCGCACGGCGCCTTCTTCCGCTGGCTGGACCGCCGCTTCCATGACGAGGGCCCGCTGTCGCCGCAGACCCTGCTCGACGAGATGCGTCACGGCGGCGCGGCGCTCGGCCTCGAGGCACTCGCCGAGCGGCTCAATGCGCTGCACGCGGTCGACAGCAGCGGCCATGCCGAGGCCGAGCTGCGCGTGATCGCCGACCGGGTGCGCCTCGACGCGCTGGCGCGCGACCTCGAGGCGCTGACGGCCACCCAGCCGCTGACGGCCGAGACGCTGGACGCGATCCGTCGCACCCGCGCCGAGGCCGATGCGCTGAAGGTCGAGCTCGCCCGCGCCAGCGCCGCCATCGGCGGCGCCGAAACGCGCCTTTGACGATCGGGCGCTCTTCGCCGATAATTCAGGGTTTGTCAGATGCGGCAAGAGTGAGCGCAGCACCTCCGGGCCCCGGCCACCCGCGACACGGGTCACCTATCGGCCAACTTCCCCCGCCAGGACTGCACCGACACGAAGCTCACGCGAGCTTGCCCGCCGACGCTGCCGATGCAGGCGCCCGCTGCGCTGCTGCATCCATCCGTTCCGTCGCCGCGTGCAGGCTGCGGAGCATGTATCGCGTCCGGCCCTCGCACCCCACTGCAACCGCCGTCTCCCAAGGAATCGCATGACCGCGAAGAAGCCCGCCCCCGCCGCCAAGGCGGCCAAGCCCGCCTCCAAGGCCACGAAGCCGGCCGCGAAGGCGGCGACCGCCAAGCCGGCGGCGACCGCGGCGGACAAGCCTGTGGTCAAGGCCGCGAAGGCAAGCACCAAGACGGCGCCGCCGGAGCCCAAGGGCAAGGCCGGCAAGGCGGCCGGCAAGGGGCCGGCCAAGACCGAGGCACCGATGCTCGACGAGGACCTCGGTGATGTCGAGGCCGAGCTCGAGGCCGAAGTCGAGGTCGAGGAGGTCAGCGAGACCAAGGCCAAGCCGCTGCGCATGAAGGTCAGCCGCGCCAAGGAGCGCGCGCTGATGCGCGAGTTCGGGCTCGACGAGACCCAGCTCACCGAGGACGAGGTCGCCAAGCGCCGCCAGGAGCTCAAGACGCTCATCAAGATGGGCAAGACGCGGGGTTTCCTGACGCACCAGGAGATCAACGACCACCTGCCCGAGAAGCTGATCGAGGCCGAGATCCTCGAGGCCATCGTCTCGATGCTCAACGACATGGGCATCGCGGTCTACGAGCAGGCCCCCGACGCGGCCACGCTGCTGATCGCCGGCGGCTCGACCGGCACCTCGACCGACGAGGAAGCCGAGGAGGAGGCCGAGGCGGCGCTGTCCACCGTCGACTCCGAGTTCGGCCGCACCACCGACCCGGTGCGCATGTACATGCGCGAGATGGGCACGGTCGAGCTGCTGACCCGTGAAGGCGAGATCGAGATCGCCAAGCGCATTGAGGGTGGCCTGCAGGCCATGATGCTGGCGATCAGCGAGAGCCCGACGACGATCGCCGAGATCCTGCTGCTGGCCGACAAGATCCGTGCCGGCGAGATGCAGATCTCGGACGCCGTCGACGGCTTCGTCTCGAACGAGGAGGCCGACGACTACGTCGCCGAGGAGGACTTCGACGAGTTCGACGAGGACGAAGCCGACGATGACGACGGCAGCGGCGGCAGCAAGGCGCTGACCAAGAAGCTCGAAGAGCTGAAGTCGCAGGCGCTGGTGCGCTTTGACGAGCTGAGCCAGCATTTCGACCGCATGCGCAAGGCCTACGAGAAGGAGGGCTACAAGTCCTCGGCCTACAACCGCGCGCAGATGGGCGTCAGCAGCGTGATCATGGGGCTGCGCTTCACGGTCAAGACGATCGAGCGGCTGTGCCAGATCCTGCGCTCGCAGGTCGACGACGTGCGCCGCTACGAGCGCGAGCTGCGCAAGATCGTGGTCGACAAGTGCGGCATGCCGCAGGACCACTTCATCAAGACCTTCCCGCCCAACGCCCTGAACCTGAAGTGGGCCGAGAAGGAGATCGCCGCCGGCAAGTCCTACAGCGCCGTGCTGGCGCGCCACCTGCCGCCGGTGCAGGACCTGCAGCAAAAGCTCATCGACATCCAGTCCAAGGCGGTGGTGCCGATCGACGACCTGAAGCTCATCAACAAGAAGATGAACCAGGGCGAGAAGGCCTCGCGCGACGCGAAGAAGGAGATGATCGAGGCCAACCTGCGCCTCGTGATCTC
>CAYOXW010000237.1:0-3974 GCA_964408005.1 uncultured Methylibium sp. | reverse complement strand
CGATCTTCGTCACGCTCGAGGACGAGACCGGCTCGGTCAACGTGATCGTCTGGAAACGGGTGCGCGAGCGCCAACGCCAGGCCCTGCTCGCCTCACGGCTGCTGGCGGTGGCGGGGCAGTGGCAGCGCACGCCCGAGGGCGTGATGCACCTGGTGGCACGCCACCTGGAGGACCTGACGCCCTGGCTCGGGCGGCTGGACACGTCCTCGCGGGACTTCCGCTGAGGCTAGTAGTCGCTCCCGCCCACGCTGCCCGGCGCGAGGTTGTCGAACTTGGTGAGCGGCTTCAGGAAGGTCAGCTTCACCGTGCCCACCGGGCCGTTACGCTGCTTCGCGATGATGATCTCGGCGACGCCTGGCTCCTTGGACGTCTCCTTGTTGTAGTAGTCATCGCGGTAGATGAACATGATGACGTCGGCGTCCTGCTCGATCGCGCCCGACTCGCGCAGGTCGCTCATCATCGGGCGCTTGTCGGTGCGCGTCTCGACGCTGCGGTTGAGCTGCGACAGCGCGATCACCGGGCACTTCAGCTCCTTGGCCAGCGACTTCAGGCCACGCGAGATCTCGCCGAGCACGGTGGCGCGGTTCTCCTCGTTGCTGCTGGAGCCGCTCATCAGCTGCAGGTAGTCGACCACGATCAGCCCGAGCTTGCCGCACTGGCGCGCCTGGCGCCGCGCGCGCGCGCGCAGCTCGCCCGGCGTCAGCGCGGCGCTCTCGTCGATGAAGATGCTGGCCTGGCCGAGCTTGTCGACCGCCTCGGTCAGCCGGCCCCATTCGTCGTCGCGCAGCCGGCCGGTGCGCAGGCCCGACTGGTCGATGCGGCCGAGCGAGCCGACCATCCGCAGCGCCAGCTGCGAGGCGCCCATTTCCATCGAGAACACCACCGCCGGCAGGCCCTCGTTGACGGCCACATGCTCGGCGATGTTCAGCGCGAACGCGGTCTTGCCCATCGACGGGCGCGCCGCCAGCACGACCAAGTCGCCCGGCTGCAGGCCGGCGGTCATGCGGTCGAGGTCGAAGAAGCCGGTGCGCACGCCGGTCACTTCCTCGGCGCCGTTGTTGGCCAGCTCCGTGACGCGGTCGATCAGCTGCACGACCAGCCGGTCCATCGGCTGGAAGCCCTCGCGCGTGCGCGAGCCCTCCTCGCCGATGTGCATGATCTTGGTCTCGGCCTCGTCGAGGATCTGCGAGACCGAGCGCCCCTGCGGGTTGAAGGCGTTGGTGGCGATCTCGTCGCTCGCCGCGACCAGCTTGCGCAGCACCGCGCGCTCGCGCACGATCTCCGCGTAGCGCCGCAGGTTGGCCGCGCTCGGCACGCTCTGCGCCAGCGCGTTCAGGTAGGCGATGCCCCCGACCTCCTCGGCCTTGCCGAGCGACTGCAACTGCTCGTAGACGGTGATGACGTCGGCCGGCTTCGTGGCGTTGATTAGCCGCCCGATCGCCTCGTAGATCAGGCGGTGCTCGTAGCGATAGAAGTCGCCGTCGCCGAGCAGGTCACCGGCGCGGTCCCAGGCGCCGTTGTCGATCAGCAAGCCGCCGAGCACGCTCTGCTCGGCCTCGATCGAGTGCGGCGGGATGCGCAGCCGGGCGACCTCGTCGTCGCCCTGCGGTTCGGGGCGCGCGGCGGCGCCGGTGAAGATCGCGGACATCGGAAGATATTAAGGCGCGGGGAGCCGGCGCGGTGTGCGCAACCCTGTGGAAATCCGGTGGGTTAGCGGTGCAGTCCGCGGGACAAAAAAACAAGGGCCGGCAGAGCCGGCCCTTGCGCTGGAGCGATGCGCGGCTCAGTCGGTCTCGCCGACCACCGTCACGTTCACGTCGACCACGACGTCGGTGTGCAGCGCCACCGTGACGGCGTGCTCGCCGACGGTCTTCAGCGGACCGGTGGGCATGCGCACCTGGGCCTTGACGACCGTGAAGCCGGCCTTCACCAGCGCCTCGGCGATGTCATGGTTGGTGACCGAGCCGAACAGGCGGCCGTCGACGCCGGCCTTCTGCGTGACGCTGACGGTCTTGCCGGTCAGCTTCTCGCCGTCGGCCTGGGCCGCGGCGAGCTTGGCCGCGGCGGCCTTCTCGAGTTCGGCGCGCTTGGCTTCGAATTCCTTGACCGCGGATTCGGTCGCGCGGCGCGCGGCACCGGTCGGGATCAGGAAGTTGCGGGCGTAGCCGTCCTTGACCTTGACGACCTCACCGAGGTTGCCGAGGTTGGCCACTTTTTCGAGCAGGATGATCTGCATGGTGTCGTCCTCCTCAGACCTTGTGCTGGTCGCTGTACGGCAGCAGGGCCAGGAAGCGCGCGCGCTTGATGCAGGTCGAGAGCTGGCGCTGGAAGAAGGCGCGCGTGCCGGTCAGGCGCGCGGGCGTGATCTTGCCGTTCTCGGCGACGAAGTCGCGCAGCGTGTCGACATCCTTGTAGTCGATCTCGGTGACGCCGGTGACGGTGAAGCGGCAGAAACGCTTGCGGCGGAACAGCAGCGATTGCGTGTTGCGCTTGGGCTTCTTGTCCTTGCCGAAACGGCCTTTACCACGGGGCGGGGGCATAGTGAACTCCTGAAATCTGTGATCCGAATCAAAGGGACTGGGCGGGAGACGCGTCGATCTCGGTGATGTGCAGCACGACACCCTTGCCGTTGCGGGTCGGTCCGAGGAAACCGGCAAAGCCCGCGGTGTCGCCCACCGCCAGCTTCGCGACTTGCCCGGCCACCGCTCCGATTCCCACCGCGCGCATCTCCAGCGAGACCTTGCGAGGGTGCCCGTCTTCCGTCACCTGCGACTCGTGCTTGAGGCTCAAGTCCAGGGCCGGCAGACCGGCGGGCGTGTAGCGCACGGGGCCTCTCTCCACCACCTGCGCCTGCAGAACCACGCGGTTCATGCAAGCTCCGGCAGCAGCCTGGGCCCTACCGTTCTCAGGCCGCGGCCTCCTGCGGCTGCGGGGCCTTGCGCGATTCCTCGCGCTCGACGGCCTTCATCATCACCGACGGCGCGGTCTCGGCCTTGGTCTTGGCGACGGTCAGGTGGCGCAGCACCGCGTCGTTGAACTTGAAGCCGGTCTCGAGTTCCTGCAGCGTTTCCTTGCTGCACTCGATGTTCAGGCACAGGTAGTGCGCCTTCGCGAGCTTGTTGATCATGTAGGCCAGCTGGCGCCGACCCCAGTCCTCGACCCGGTGCACCTTGCCGGAGGCGGCGGTGACCAGGCCCTTGTAGCGTTCCAGCATGGCCGGAACCTGCTCGCTTTGATCCGGATGGATCAGCAGCACGATTTCATAGTGACGCATCACGACTCCTTGTGGATTCCGCCGAAGCGGGGAAGCCGCCCCGTAGCGTCAGACCCGGGTGCGGCAAGGGAAAGCCAGCGATTATAGGTGCAAAAGGAAAGCGCCCCGGGGGCGCCAGGGGCGCGGCACGCCAAGTCAGGTCGCCTTCGACCGCACGGTCGTGCCCTTGAGGTTCGGGTAGCGCACGTGCTCGATCAACTCCTGCACCCGCGCGCCCGGTCCCGGGGTGAACGGGCTCACCAGGATGATCACGGCGAAGCCGATCGGCACGCCGAACAGGCCGGCCGAGATCGGCTGGATGCCCCACCACAACTCGACCGGCGAGCTGACGCCGAACACGCCGCGCAGCCAGGGCTGGTTCATGACCATGTAGTACACGGTCGTGCCCAGGCCGGCGACCATGCCGAGCACCGCGCCGGCACTGGAGGCCCGCTTCCAGAAGATGCCGAGCACGAGCGCCGGGAAGAAGCCTGCCGCCGCGAACGAGAACGCCGCCGAGACCAGGAACAGGATGTCCGCCGGCTTCTGCGCCGCCACATAGGCCGCCGCCAGGGCCACCACCAACAGCAGGATCTTGGAGATCATGACGCGGCGGGAGGTCGGCGCATTCGGGTCGATCATCTTGTAGTACAGGTCGTGCGACAACGCGTTGGCGATCGTCAGCAGCAGCCCGTCGGCGGTCGACAGCGCCGCGGCCAGG
>CAYOXW010000236.1:0-3981 GCA_964408005.1 uncultured Methylibium sp. | reverse complement strand
TCTACGAGTTCGTGGCGCGCCGCCCCGGCACCTTCATGTACCACCCGCATGCCGATGAGATGGTGCAGATGGCGATGGGCATGATGGGCTTCTGGATCACGCATCCCAAGCAGAAGCACCCGCTGATCGACGAGGTCGACCGCGACTTCGTGTTCCTGCTCAACGCCTACGACATCGATCCCGGCGCCTACACGCCCAAGATCATGACGATGCTGGACTTCAACCTCTGGTCGTGGAACAGCCGAGTGTTTCCGGGGATCGATACCTTGAACGTCCGCAAGAACGACAAGGTGCGCATCCGCATCGGGAATCTCACGATGACCAATCATCCGATCCACCTGCACGGCCACGAATTCCTCGTGACGGGGACGGATGGCGGCCCGACGCCCAAGAGCACGCGCTGGTACGAGGTGACCACCGACGTCGCGGTGGGCCAGATGCGGCAGATCGAGTTCCGCGCCGACGAGGAAGGCGACTGGGCCTTCCACTGCCACAAGAGCCACCACACGATGAACGCGATGGGGCACGACGTGCCGACCATGATCGGCGTGGACCATCGCCAGGTCGTCAAGCAGATCACGAAGCTGGTGCCCGACTACATGGTGATGGCCGAGCGCGGCATGGCCGACATGGCCGAGATGACGATGCCGCTGCCCGACAACACCGCGCCGATGATGACCGGCGACGGGCCGTTCGGCTCGGTCGAGATGGGCGGCATGTTCACGATGGTCAAGGTGCGCAAGGACCAGAAGCCGGGCGACTACAAGGACCCGGGCTGGTTCAAGCACCCGGCCGGCACGGTTGCCTACGAGTGGACCGGCGCGCTGGCCGAGCCGGCGCGCTTCAAGGCCGAGAGCGCCGGCGCGATGCCCGCGAAGAACATGCCGGCGACCGACATCGAAGTCCAGGTCCGCAAGCCGGTACGCGGCGGCGGCGGCGGACACGCCGGCCACTGAGCTTGCCATCACGAACCACCCACCCCAAGAGGACATCCATGCCGAACATCAAGACCCTGCTGCTGGCGGCGCTGCTCGCTGCCTCCGGCGTCGCCCAGGCCCATGGCGAGGCGGACCACGCCAAGAAGCCCGCGGCCGTCATCAAGGAACAGAAGGACTGGGGCATCGCCGGCGATGCCAAGGCCGCCAAGCGGACGGTCGAGGTGAAGATGCTGGACAGCATGCGCTTCAGCCCCGATCGCCTCGACGTCCGGCAGGGCGAGACGGTCCGCTTCGTCGTCCGCAACGACGGCAAGGTGATGCACGAGTTCGTGATCGGCACCAAGGCCGAGAACGACGAGCATGCCGCGCTGATGATGAAGTTTCCGACCATGGAGCACGACGCGCCCTACATGGCGCACGTTGCCCCGGGCAAGACCGGCGAGATCGTCTGGACCTTCAACCGCGCGGGCGAGTTCGACTTCGCCTGCCTGATCGCCGGCCACTACCAGGCCGGCATGGTGGGCAAGATCGTGGTGGCGGCGCGATGAAGCGGCGGCGCCGTCTGATGCTCGCAGCCGCCTCGGTGGCCGTCCTGCAGTTGCTGTCGCCGGTGGCCGCGGCGCAGGGCCCTGGGGCGCTGGTGACGGTGTGGAAGAGCCCGACCTGCGGCTGCTGCAAGGACTGGGTCCGGTATCTCGAGGCCCATGGCTTCGAGGTCCGCTCGCACGACATCGGCAACACCGATGCGCGGGCGCGCCTGGGCATACCGGTGGCCTACGGGTCCTGCCACACCGCCCAGGTGGGCGGCTACGCGATCGAGGGGCATGTGCCGGCTCGCGAGATCAAGCGGCTGCTGAAGGAACGCCCCGACGCCGTCGGTCTGGCGGTGCCGGCGATGCCGCGTGGCTCGCCGGGCATGGACGGCCCCGAGTACGGCGGTCACCAGGACCCCTACGACGTGCTGCTTGTCCGCAAGGACGGCCGCGTCACCCCTTACCAATCCTATCGATGAAGGAGCTTTCATGAAGACCCAACTGCACACCCTGATCGCCGCCATCGCCTTCGCCGCATCGGCGGCTTCGCTGCCGGCACTGGCCGCGAACGACCACGGCTCGCATGGCTCGCATGGTGCCAAGGCCGCCGATGCCGCCACCGAGATGACCGACGGCGAGATCCGCAAGGTCGACAAGGAGAACGGCAAGCTGACGATCAAGCATGCCGAGATCAAGAGCCTGGACATGCCCGGCATGACCATGGTCTTCCAGGTCAAGGACAAGGCGATGCTCGACAAGGTTCAGGCCGGCGACAAGGTGAAGTTCAAGGCGGCCAACGAGTCGGGCAAGTTCACCGTCACCGAGCTCGAGGCGGTGAAGTGACCGGTCGTCACATCCACGCCAGCCTCGGGCGCGGCTGAGCGGAGGCGTCGTGGCCCACGAACTCCATGCCGTCGCCGGGCAGTCGCACGAGACGCTGACGACGCTGCTGGTCGGCGGTGGCGCAGGTGCGGCACTGCTGATCGGCTTCGTGGCCTACCTCGTGTGGCGCGATCGCCGTCGTCCGCGGCGCGGCAGCCCGAAGCCGGGCGGCAAGAACCGGCTGCGCATACCGCGCGCCGGGCGGGCGCCGTGAGGCCGGTGCGGCGCGCGGTGCCGATGCGTCCGATGTGGGCTAAGCTTTCGCCATGGGTTTGAACCGTACGCTTCGCCGCTGGGTCGTCGGCGCCATGATGGCGGTGCTGCTGTTCGCGCAGATCGCGACGGCGGCCTATGCCTGCCCGGCGCAGGGTCAGGCCGGCGGCGGGAGCCCGCAATCCATGGCCGGCATGCCCTGTGCGGAGATGATGGCGGGCGCACAGCCGGTCGACGACGCGCAGCCGGGCCTGTGCCACGAGCACTGCCAGGCGGACACCGCGCAGCCGCCCGCCGATCCGGCGCAGTTCACCCATGTGCCCGCCGCAGCGATGGCGGGCTACTTCATCGTGTCGGTGCCGCTTGCGAAAGCGGACGCCGAGGGTCGCTGGTCGGCGCAGGAGCGCCGCCTCGATCGCGCGCCGCCCGACGACCACCGCGTCGTCCACTGCTGCTGGCGCATTTGATCTCCTGAAGTTCCGGCCTGAGGTGCGGGCGATGCCCGCACCGACCTCGTCCGATCTTCAGGAGTGACCATGAATCCTCGTTTGCCGGTCGCGGCCGCACGCCTCGCGGTCTGCCGTGCGCTGCTGCTGCCGCTGCTGTTGCAGTGGCCGCTCGCCCAGGCGCTCGCCGCCACGCCTACCGCGCTGCCCCTCGATGCCGCCGTGGGCATCGCCACCCGCCAATCTCGTCAGGTCGATGCGATGACCGCCCAGGTCCGTGCCGCGCGGGAGCGGACCGTGGCGGCCGGACAGCGCCCCGATCCGGTCCTCAAGCTCGGCCTGAACAACCTGCCGATCGACGGCCCGGACCGCTTCAGCGTCACGCGCGACTTCATGACCATGCGCTCGGTCGGTCTGATGCAGGAACTCACCCGCGCCGACAAACGTGCAGCACGCGGCGCGCGGGCCGAGCGCGACGTGGCGTTGGCCGAAGCCGAGCGCCGGCAGGCGGTGGCCGCGGTGCAGCGCGACGCGGCGCTGGCCTGGCTGGACCGCTCCTTCGCCGAGTCGGTGCGCGAGCAGTTGCTCGGGCAGATCGCGCAGGCCGGCCAGCAGGTGCAGGCGGCTGAAGTGATGTACCACAGTGGCCGGGGCAGCCAGGCCGACGTGTACGCCGCGCGCAGCGAGGTCGAGGGACTGCGCGACCGGCTCGACGAGGCCGAGCGCGACATCGAGGTTGCGACCGCGCGGCTGGCGCGCTACGTCGGCGACGCGGCCAATGAGCCGTTGGGCTCGCGACCGGCTTTTGTGCTCCCCGCGTGGCTGGCGGTGGATGGGGCCGTCGCGCTCGACGCCCTGCCCGACATTGCGGCCCGCCGCGAGCAGGAAGCCGCTGCGGTGGCCGATGCGCAGGTGGCCGACGCCGAGCTGCAGGCCGACTGGAGCGTGGAGGTGATGTACAGCCAGCGC
>CAYOXW010000235.1:0-4020 GCA_964408005.1 uncultured Methylibium sp. | reverse complement strand
TCAGCTCGGTGTACTTGTCGAAGGCGTGCAGCGACTTGTCGCGGCCGTTGCCGCTTTGCTTGTAGCCGCCGAAAGGCACGGTGATGTCGTCCTCGTCGTACTGGTTCACGTGCACCGTGCCGGCGCGCAGCGCGCGCGCGACGCGGTGGGCGCGGTCGACCTGCGAGCTCCAGACGCTGGCCTGCAGGCCGTAGGGCGAGTCGTTGGCGAGGCGGATCGCCTCGGCCTCGTCCTGGAAGCGCAGGAGGCTCATTACCGGGCCGAAGATCTCCTCGCGGGCGATCGTCATGTCGTTGCGCACGCCGGTGAAGACCGTCGGCTCGACGTAGTAGCCGCCGGTGTCGGCGCGCGCCCGGTTGCCGCCGGCCAGCAGCGTCGCGCCCTCGCTGCGCCCGGCGTCGATGTAGCCGAGCACGCTGTGCAGCTGGCCCTCGTCGACCAGCGCGCCCATCACCGTGGTGGCGTCGAGCGGATCGGCCGGGCGGTAGGCCGGCGCCTCGGCGGCGACGCGCTGCGCGAAGTCCTCGGCGATGCTCTCGTGCACCAGCACCCGCGAGGGCGCGTTGCAGCTCTCGCCCTGGTTGAAGAACAGGCTGGCCGCGACCGTCTTCGCGCAGCGCTCGAGGTCGTCGAAGTCGGGGAAGACGAGGAAGGCGCTCTTGCCGCCGAGCTCGTTGTAGACGCGCTTGAGGTTGCTGCGCCCGGCGTACTCGAGCATCTTGCGGCCCACCCGGGTCGAGCCGGTGAAGCCGATCGCGTCGACGTCCGGGTGCAGCGCCAGCGCCTCGCCGGCCTCGTGGCCGTAGCCGGGCACGACGTTGAACACGCCGGCCGGCAGCCCGGCCTCGAGCGCCAGCTCGGCCAGGCGCAGCGCGCTGTAAGGGCTCTTCTCGCTCGGCTTGAGCACCACCGAGTTGCCCGCCGCCAGCGCCGGCCCGAGCTTCCAGGCGGCCATGATCATCGGGTAGTTCCAGGGCACGATCGCGCCGATCACGCCCATCGGCTCGCGCTGGATCAGCGCCAGCGCGTTCGGGCCGGTCGGCGCGATCTCGTCGTAGACCTTGTCCACGGCTTCCGCGTACCAGGCGATCGTGCGCGCGGTCGAGGGCACGTCGACCGACAGCGAATACTGGATCGGCTTGCCCATGTCCAGGGTCTCGAGCAGCGCCAGCTCCTCCTTGGCCGCGAGGATCTTCTCGGCGAAGGCCAGCAGCACGCGCTTGCGCGCCGCGGGCGGGCGACGCGACCAGCGGCCGTCCTCGAAGGCGCTGCGGGCGCTCCGCACCGCCGCATCGATGTCGGCCGCCTGGCCGCGCGCGACGCGGCCGAGCAGGCGGCCGTCGATCGGCGAGCGCTTGTCGAAGAGGTCGCTCGCGGTGCGGCGTTCGCCCCCGATCAGCGCATGGCCGTCGGGTCGCAGCGTCGTGGCGCGTTCACGCCAGTCGATGGTGCGGACAGAGTTCATCGGGAGACCTCCTTCGAGAACATGATCGCGCACGGCGGCGTCGGCGGTGCGCGCCGACGCACGCGCTCAGAAGCTCACCACCACGGCGGCACCGAACAGGTGGTTGTGCTTCCTGAAGCTGCCGTCCTTCACATAGGCGAACACCGGCAGGTTCGAGCCGTCGAAGCGGTACTCGGCCTTGAAGGTGGTGTTCAGGTTGTAGGCGTACTTCAGCCCGAAGGACAGCGCGTAGCGGTCCGCGCCCTTGGAGCAGCCGGCCACCGTCGGGTCCTCGCAGCCCAGCGTCGGGTCGGGGCCGATGCCGTTGCGGTAGTCGCCGTAGGGGCCGTCGATGCCGTAGCCGCCCTCGACGCCGTTCCAGTAGCCGCTGTAGGTCAGCAGGCCGCCGCCGTTCTTGTCGTTCTGGATGTAGTCGGCGCGCACCAGCGCCTGCAGGCGCGGCGTGATCAGGTAGCCGGCCAGCCCCGAGAGGCCCCACCACTCGGCCTTGCCGAATTCACCGGAGGCGTCCGGAACGATGCCGGCCTTCTTCTGCGTGCCATAGCTCAGCTGGCCCTGCACCGTCCAGTCGCCGCGGATGAAGTAGCCGTCGACCTCGAAGAGATGCGTCTCGGTCTTGAAGAACTCGGTGCAGTCGCCGTCGCGGCAGAGGTTGAAGTTGGTCGTGCGTCCGTGCAGGCCGGCCAGACCCCAGCCGTTGAACTCGCCCTTCGAGTAGTCGAGCCGGTAGACCAGCGCCGGCTGGCGCTCGCCCTGCTTGCCGTTGGGCTCGTTGACGTTGGCGAGCATCGCGCGCGCCCACCACTTGCCCTTGGTGTAGTCGATGCCGACGCCGGTGTAGGCGGTGGGCAGCGTGAAGTCGTAGAGCAGGTTGTGGGTGATGAAGGGGTTCAGCGTCGGCTGCTGGTACTCGTAGCCCGACCAGTCGGGCACCTGGCCGACCAGCAGCCGGGTCTGCAGGTCGGTCAGCGGGATCGAGACCGTGGCCTCCTGGACGATGCCGGCGCCGATCACCTCGCCGACGCCGCGGTTCGGCGTCAGCGTCAGCTTCCAGCGCGTGCCGCTGTCGGTCTCCTTGGTGAAATCGATCGCGACCGAGCCGATGTAGGAGGTGTCGTAGAAGAAGCCGTCGCTCTGCGGGTTGAGGAACTGGAAGCCGGCGCGCTTCTGGTTGCGGTTGTAGAGGTAGGTCGGGTCGGCGTAGCCGGAGATCGTCAGGCCCTTGAGGCCCCACATCTCGACGTTGTCCTCCATTGCCTCGGTCTTGATGGCGATGCGGTTGAACTCCTGCACCTGCTCGGGCGTCATGCCCCATTGCGCGGCGGCGGGCGCGGCCTGCGCCGCCTCGCTCGCCTTGAGCCGGGCCTCGAGCTCGGTCACGCGCTGCTGCAGATCCTGCAGTGCCTTCAGCAGCTCGGCGTTGCTCTGGGCCATCGCCGCAGGGAAAGCCAGGGCCAGGGCCAGGGTCAGCGGGGGGTGCTTCCAGCGCTTCATCTCTTGGGCTCCTCTGTCGTGACGGTCTTGAAATGGCTTGGGCTTCGGCGCGGGGTCAGCCGCCGCGGGCCGCCGCGGCCAGCGCCAGCGCGCGCTGGCGCTCGGCGCGTGCGATCAGCCAGCTCGCCAGCAGCACGCCGATCGCGACCGCGACGATGACGACCGTGGCCATGGCATTGACGCTCGGGTTCATGCCGAGGCGTGCGCGCGAGAAGATGACCAGCGGCATCGTGGTCGCACCGGGGCCCGACAGGAAGGCCGACAGCACGACGTCGTCGAGCGAGATCGTGAAGGTCAGCAGCCAGGCCGAGGCCAGCGACTGGCCGATCATCGGCAGCGTGACCAGCGCGAACACCTGGTGCGGGCGCGCGCCGAGGTCCATCGCCGCCTCCTCGAGCTGCGGGTTCAGATCGCGCAGCCGCGCCTGCACGACGACGGTGGCATAGGCCATGCCGAGCAGCAGGTGGCCGAGCCAGATCGTCAGCATGCCGCGCTCGGGGAAGCCCAAGGCGCGCTGGACGGCGACCAGGAACAGCAACAGCGACAGCCCGACGATCACCTCGGGCATCACCAGCGGCGCGCTGACCATGCCGCCGAACAGCGTGCGTCCGGTGAAGCGCGGGTACTTGACGAGCGAGAAGGCCGCCAGCGTGCCCAGCACCACCGAGCCGCAGGCGGTGAAGAAGGCGATCTTCAGGCTCAGCCACAGGCCGGCGAGCATCTCGCGGTCGCGCGTCAGCGCGGCGTACCACTTCAGCGTGAAGCCGGCCCAGACGCTGGGCAGCGGCGAGTCGTTGAAGGAGTAGAGGACCAGTGCGACGATCGGCAGGTAGAGGAAGGCGAAGCCGGCGGCGAGCCAGCCGCGCGCGAACTGCCGCGTGAACGCCGGCCCGAAGAGGGTGCGTCGAGGCCGGCTCATCGGCGTTCCTGCGCCTGCGCCTGGTAGCGGTTGAACAGCGCCAGCGGCACGATGATCAGCAGGATCATCACCACGGCGACGCTCGAGGCCATCGGCCAGTCGTTGTTGCTGAAGAACTCGTCCCACAGCACGCGGCCGATCA
>CAYOXW010000234.1:0-4034 GCA_964408005.1 uncultured Methylibium sp. | reverse complement strand
TGGCGCCGATGCCTTCTTCGCCGTTGGCGGCCATCGGGCTCATCAGGAACTTGAGGTCTTCCTGCGTGTACCCAAAGGCCTGCTGGCGGTCGAGCAGGGATTCAGCAAACTGGCTCGGGCCGGCGGTGACCTCGATGGTGTCCAGCCGCACACGCACGTTTTCGATCCACTGCCGGTAGGGCTTGGCGGCGGCGAACTGCGTCTTCAGTTCTTCGTCGTCGACGATGCGGCCCTGGTCAAAATCGATCAGGAACATCTTGCCCGGCTGCAAGCGCCACTTCTTGACGATCTTGTTCTCGGGGAAGGGCAGCACGCCGGACTCGGACGCCATGACGACGAGGTCGTCTTCCGTCACCGCGTAGCGCGCCGGGCGCAGGCCGTTGCGGTCCAGCGTGGCGCCGATCTGCTTGCCGTCGGTGAAGACCATCGCGGCCGGGCCGTCCCAGGGCTCGAGCATCGCGGCGTGGAATTCGTAGAAGGCGCGGCGGCGCTCGTCCATCGTCGCGTGCTGCTCCCAGGCCTCCGGGATCATCATCATCGCGGCGTGGGCCAGCGGATAGCCGGCCATCACCAGCAGCTCGAGCGCGTTGTCGAAGGTGGCGGTGTCGCTCTGCCCCTCGAAGCTGATCGGGTAGAGCTTCTTCAGGTCGTCGCCGAGCACCGGCGAGCGCATCACGCCTTCGCGGGCGCGCATCCAGTTGAAGTTGCCCTTGACGGTGTTGATCTCGCCGTTGTGCGCGACCATCCGGTAGGGGTGGGCCAGCGGCCACTCCGGGAAGGTGTTGGTCGAGAAGCGCTGGTGCACCAGCGCGAGTGCCGAGACCACACGCTCGTCGGCCAGGTCCTTGTAGTAGGTACCGACCTGGTTCGCGAGCAGCAGGCCCTTGTAGATGATCGTGCGGCAGCTCATGCTGGGCACGTAGTACTCGTGGCTGTGGGTCAGCTTGAGCTTCTGGATCGCGCTGGACGCGGTCTTGCGGATCACATAGAGCTTGCGCTCGAGCGCGTCCGGCACGATCACGTCGGCGCCACGGCCGATGAAGACCTGGCGCAGCACCGGCTCCTTCGCGCGCACGGTCGGCGACATCGGCATGTCGCGATCGACCGGCACGTCGCGCCAGCCGAGCAGCACCTGGCCCTCGGCCTTGATCGCACGCTCGAGCTCCTGCTCGCAGGCCAGCCGGGAGGCATGCTCCTTCGGCAGGAACACCATGCCGACGCCGTACTCGCCGGGAGGCGGCAACTCGACGCCCTGCTGCGCCATCTCCGCGCGGAAATACTCGTCCGGGATCTGGATCAGGATGCCGGCGCCGTCCCCCATCAGCTTGTCGGCACCGACCGCGCCCCGGTGGTCGAGGTTCTCGAGGATCTTCAGGCCCTGGCGCACGATGTCGTGCGCCTTCTGGCCCTTGATATGGGCGACGAAGCCGACGCCGCAGGCATCGTGCTCATGGGCCGGGTGATAGAGGCCGTCGCGCTGGGCGACGGCGAGCGCTTCGGCGGAAGCAGGAATGATCGGCGAGGCGGACACGGCGCGCTCCTCTGTCTAGGGTTTGCCGCAAGATTACTGCACTGCAGCACTGCCGACAACCAGAATAATTGGTGTCAGGTTCTATTTAAGTGTCGCTCTATTTCCAGATTGATTAAATGGGGACATGTCATTGATGACTCAATGGCACCCGTCGCGGTCGTCCACGCGGGCGCGGTGCGACCGGCCTCTCGGCCCCCTCGGCCAGGCGGCCGGTGAACTCGGGCGAGCCCAGCACCCAGCCCCCCCGAAGCGCCGCCTCGATACGGGCCTGCTCCGCCGTGCCCGGCGACTCTTGCAGCCGCTCCCGGTAGGCCAGCTCGCGCTCGAACGGTGTATTGCCCAGCGCCCAGTACGCCCCCGGCGTCGACAGCGCGGCGTCGCTCGCGTTGCCCTCGTGTGTCGCGCGGCTCGACCAGCGTGGATCGGCTCCCACGCCGCCCAGGCGATCGACATGCAGCATGCAGCGCAACAGCCAGTCGCCCGGCTCGACGACCGCCGCCCGGAATCGCCCCTGCCAGAGACCCCCGTGGCGGCCATGGCGGCGGTTGTAGGCAGCGGCGTGATCGCGCGCGAGCGACTGCATCAGCCGGCTGAGCTGCGCCGCCTGCGGGGCGGCAGCAAGCAGCTCGAAGCGCTCGTCGGTCAACGCCCAGCCGTACAGCTCCACCCCTTCGCGCGCCACCGCCAGGCGCAGCAGTTCGAGCCACCGCGCCCGGTCGACATCGTCGCGGGCGAGCAGCTGGCCCTGCTGGACCTGCTGGCTCAGCAGATGGGCGTGACGGTCGAGCAGCAGCCGCGGCAGACGGGCCATCGGAGTCGGATCCTCGCAACGGTATCGCCCGACGGCAGGCGCGCCGCCGGGTCAGAGGCCCGATGTGTATCAGAAGCGGTGGCGCGGGCCGATCGCGACGCCGCGAAGTCGCCTCAGACCAGGCGCCTGCCGGCGGACGGCAAAGCCCGCCCCTAGGGCAGGCTCTCGAACAGCGCTCGCCCGGTCAGGCGGTGGTGCTCACGCGCGGCGAAGCGGTCGGTCATGCCGGCGACGTAGTCGGCCGCCGCCCGGTGGCGCGCGCGGCCCGGGGGCGGTGGCGGCAGTTCGGCCGAACCCGCCACATAGGCCAGGAACAGCTCGCGCACCATCGTCTGCGCATGGCGCGTGCTCGCCATCACGCGCGGATGGCGATAGAGCCGCGCGAACAGGAAGCGCTTGAGCGCGACGCTGTCGGCGCGCATCGCAGGGCTGAAGCGCAGCAGGGGCGGCGCGGCGCGCACCGCGTCGACATCGTCCGGGCCGTGCTCGCGCAGCGCGGCACGGCTCGCGTCGATCACGTCATAGACCTGGGCCGACAGCAGCCGGCGCAGCGTCTCGAACAGCCGCCGGCGGCCCGTCAGGCCCGGGTGCTCCCGCTCGACCTCGTCGAGATGGCGCGCGACCAGCGGCACCTCGCGCAGCTGCTCGATCTCGAGCAGTCCCGAGCGCACGCCATCGTCGATGTCATGGGCGTTGTAGGCGATCTCGTCGGCCAGGTTGCACAGCTGCGCCTCGAGACTGGGCTGCCCGCCATGCAGGAAACGGTGCGCGACGCCGCACGGCTCGCGTGCCTCGAGGGCCTCGGCGTGACGGCGCGCGCAGCGCTTGAGGATGCCCTCGCGCGTCTCGAAACTCAGGTTCAGTCCGTCGAAGGACGCATAGCGCTCCTCGAGCCGGTCGACCACGCGCAGCGACTGCAGGTTGTGCTCGAAGCCTCCCCCGGCCGGCGCCACCTCGCGCAGGCAGTCATCGAGCGCCTCCTGGCCGGCATGGCCGAAGGGCGTGTGGCCCAGGTCATGCGCCAGCGCGATGGCCTCGGTGAGATCCTCGTTCAGTCCCAGCGCGCGGGCGATCGAGCGCGCGAGCTGCGCCACCTCGAGCGAGTGCGTCAAGCGGGTGCGAAACAGGTCGCCCTCGTGATTGAGGAAGACCTGGGTCTTGTAGGCGAGTCTCCGAAACGCCGTCGAATGCGTGATCCGATCCCTGTCTCGCCTGAAGCAATCCCGCATGAAATCAGGCTTTTCCGGGAAGCGTCTGCCAACCGACTTATCTGGGTGCGCGGCGTAGGGAGCTAGGTTCATGCGACTGATAGCGATTCTGATAGCACTCCGATCGCAGCCACTGATAGCAGTGATGCATCAGGCAAGTGGCTTTAATACGTCTTCCCGCGTCAGACTGCTGATCGTGCTGTTGAACAGCTCGATCAAGCTGCGGGCTGAAATAACCTTGCCACTTACTTCATAGTGCATGTCGCCTGGTGGCGACGTCAGCTGATAAATGCCGCCCTCATGCGTCGCGACCACCGCTTTGCCCGGTAGCTTCTGCTTCGCAAACGGCGCCCGTAGCACGACCAGCTCCGACTTGAGGGTCTTGATTCGGGCAGCGGCAGCCGTAGAGAAGCACCCTTTGGCCGTGTCTGTTGACGCTCGCCGTGAACTGACCCGGTCTGCTCGTTCAATACTGACCCACCCC
>CAYOXW010000233.1:0-4058 GCA_964408005.1 uncultured Methylibium sp. | reverse complement strand
GTCCAGCCGCCGTCCATCGCCCAGGCCTGGCCCTTGACGTTGGCGGCGGCCTCCGAGCACAGGAACACCGTCAGCGCGCCGAGCTGGGCCGGCGTCGTGAACTGCAGCGAGGGCTGCTTCTCGCCGAGCAGCTCGCGCTCGGCCTGGGCGACCGGGATGCCCTCGCGCGCGGCGCGGTCGTCGATCTGCTTCTGCACCAGCGGCGTCAGCACCCAGCCGGGGCAGATGGCATTGACGGTGACGCCGGTGGTCGCGGTCTCGAGCGCCACCGACTTGGTGAAGCCGACGACGCCGTGCTTGGCCGCGACATAGGCCGACTTGCCGGCCGAGGCCACCAGGCCGTGCGCCGAGGCGATGTTGATCACGCGCCCCCAGTTCTTCGCGCGCATGTGCGGGATCGCGAGACGGGTGGTGTGGAAGGCCGAGCTCAGGTTGATCGCGATGATCGCGTCCCACCGCGCGGTCGGGAAGTCCTCGACCGGCGACACATGCTGGATGCCGGCGTTGTTGACCAGCACGTCGACGCCGCCGAACTCGGCCTGCGCCCAGGCCATCATCGCCTCGATCTCGGCCGGCTTGCTCATGTCGGCACCGTGGTAGCCGACCCGCGCGGCGCCGGCCGCGCGCACCTCGGCCTGCGGGCCCTCGGCGTCGCCGAAGCCGTTGAGGATCACGGCCGCACCCTGGCGGGCGAGTTCGAGCGCGATGCCCAGCCCGATGCCGCTGGTCGAGCCGGTGACGAGTGCGGTCTTGCCTTTCAACATGATCGAGAGTCCCTGTGGCTTGGTTAGCATGATTATCGAGGAGTGATCACCATGAACGAACCGAGACTCGAGCATGTCGCGTGCCTGGACGCCGCCGGCCTGCACCGGATGGCCTACTGGGAATGGGGCGAGCGCGAGAACCCGCGTGTGCTGGTCTGCGTGCACGGGCTGACGCGCCAGGGGCGCGATTTCGACACGCTGGCGCGCGCGCTGGCCGGCCATTACCGCGTGATCTGCCCCGACGTCGTCGGGCGCGGCCGCTCGGAGCGCCTGCTCGACCCGATGGGCTATCAGATCCCGACCTATGTGGCCGACATGGTCACGCTGCTGGCCCGGCTGGCGGTGCGCGAGGTCGACTGGGTCGGCACCTCGATGGGCGGGCTGATCGGGCTGGGCCTGGCCTCGTTGCGCGACCGCGCCGGTGCCGCGCTGGTGCGCCGGCTGGTGCTCAACGACGTCGGCCCCTCGATCCGTCCCGAGGCGGTGCAGCGCATCGGCGCCTACGTCGGGCTGCCCAAGCGCTACGCGACGCTCGAGGAGGCGGCCGACTACCTGCAGAGCATCTCGAGCGGCTTCGGCCCGCACAGCCGCGAGCAGTGGCTGGCGCTGACGCGGCCGCAACTGGTCACCGACGGCGACGGCTGGGTGTCGCACTACGACCCGCGCATCGGGCTGCCCTTCAAGGCGGTGACCCCCGAGCTCGCGGCCGCCGGCGAGGCGCTGCTGTGGCAGCGCTATGACGCGATCGCCTGCCCGACGCTGCTGATCCGCGGTGCCGACTCGGACCTGCTCTCCCGCGACACCGCGCTTGCGATGACGCAGCGCGGCCCGCGCGCGCGGCTCGTGGAACTGCCCGGCATCGGCCATGCGCCCACGCTGGTGGCCGAGGACCAGGTGGCGCTGGTGCGTGACTTCCTCGTCGACGGTCCATGAAGACGGCCTTTGGCGAGGCGTCCGCCGCGAGCGCCGCCCAGATCGTGCAACTGGCCGGGGACATCGAGTCGGTGCCGCCGGTCGAGGAGGGCGGGCCTGCGCGCTCGGTGCTCGAGCGCGCCCGCGCCTTCGCCGAGCCGCTGCTGGCCGGCGAGCGCTTCGAAACCGGCGAGGACGCGCTCGCGCATGCCGATGGCGTCGCGGCCATCCTGGCGGCCGTCGGCGCGGCACCGTCGCTGCGCGCGGCCGCCTACCTCGTCTACTGCGCCGAGTACCTGGCGCGGCCCGAGGAGGTGCTGGCGAAGGCCTACGGTGCGGGCTATGCGAGCCTGGTCGCGCACACGACGAAGCTGGTGCAGGTGCAGCGCAGCGCGCGCGAGGCGCTCGGCGATGGCGTGCTCGACGCCGCGCAGCAGGCGGCGCGCGTCGAGCGGGTGCGCAAGATGCTGCTGGCCTTCTCCCGCGACCTGCGCGTCGTGCTGCTGCGGCTCGCCTCGCGGCTGCAGACGCTGCGCTGGTATGCGGCCAGCAAGCAGCCCTGTCCGCAGGCGCTGGCGCTGGAATCGATGCAGGTGTTCGCGCCGCTGGCGAACCGGCTCGGCATCTGGCAGATCAAGTGGGAGCTCGAGGATCTGGCCTTTCGCTTCACCCAGCCGGCCGACTACAAGCGGATCGCGGCGCTGCTCGACGAGAAGCGCGTCGAGCGCGAGCAGGGCGTCGAGGCGGCGCGCGCCGCGCTGGCCGAGGCGCTGCGCGCGGCGGGCATCCGCTGTGAGGTGCAGGGCCGACCGAAGCACCTCTACAGCATCTGGAAGAAGATGCAGGGCAAGCAGCTCGCCTTCGACGACGTGCACGACCTGCGCGCGTTGCGCGTCATCGTTGCCGACGTCGCGGCCTGCTATGCGGCGCTGGGGCGCGTGCACGAGTTGTGGGCCCCGCTGCCGGTCGGATTCGACGACTACATCGCCCGGCCCAAGCCCAACGGCTACCGCTCGCTGCACACCGTGGTGCGCGACGACCGCGGCCGCACGATCGAGATCCAGATCCGCACCGCCGAGATGCACGAGCACGCCGAGAGTGGCGTCGCCGCGCACTGGGCCTACAAGGAGGCCGGTGCGAAGGGCTACGCCGGCATCAGCGCGGCCGGCGAGTTCGAGGAGCAGGTCGCGCAGGCGCGCAAGGCGGTGCTGCGCCAGCTGCTCGCCTGGGAGCGCGAGCTGGCCGACCCGGCGGCAGCGGCCCAGGGCTTCTTCGAGGACCGCATCTATGTGTTCACGCCGCAGGCGGCGGTGATCGAGCTGCCGGCGGGGGCGACCGCGGTCGACTTCGCCTACGCGCTGCACACCGACCTCGGCCACCGCTGCCGCGGCGCGCGGGTCGACGGGCAGATGCTGCCCTTGCAGACGCCGCTGGCCAACGGCCAGACCGTCGAGGTGGTTGCCACGCGCGAGGGAGGCCCGTCGCTCGATTGGCTCAACACCGAGTTGGGCTACCTGAAGAGCCCGCGCGCGCGGGCCAAGGTACGTGCCTGGTTCAACGCGCGCACGCAGAGCGAGACGGTCGCGCGCGGCCGAGACGCGGTCGAGAAGCTGCTGCAGCGCGAGGGACGCACCGCGGTGCGTCACGACGAACTGGCCGCGCGGCTGGGTTTTCGCGATGCCGAGGCCTTGTTCGAGGTGGTCGGCAAGGACGAGTTGTCCTTGCGTCACATCGAACAGCTGCTGCGCCCGAGCGAGCCCGCGCCGGATGCCGATGCGCTGATCGCGCGGCGCTTCGCACGCGCGCCGGGTCCGGGCGACGCGCCGAAGGGGGGCGTGCTGGTGGTGGGCGTCGAGTCGTTGCTGACGACGCTGGCGCGCTGCTGCCGTCCGGCACCGCCCGACGCGATCGACGGCTACGTGACGCGCGGTAAGGGCGTGGCGGTGCACCGCCGCGACTGCAGCAACCTGCGCCACATGCGTGAGCGTTCGCCCGAGCGGGTCGTTCCGGTGGCCTGGGGCGGGAGCAGCGGCGATGCGCAGCGCTATCCGGTCGACCTGCTGGTCGAGGCGACCGACCGCCCCGGCCTGTTGCGCGACCTGACCGAGGTGCTGGCCAAGGAGCGCGTCGATGTCAGCGGCGTGCACACCCAGCATGGCCGCGGCGCCGCGGCGACGCAGTCGATGACGCTCACGGTCGAGATCGATTCCAGTGAGCGGCTGACCCGCGTGCTGGCGCAGCTCGCGCGCGTGCGCGGCGTGTTGCGCGCACGGCGTCGCTGAGCCGCGCGATGCAGACCATCGCACCCTGCTATACTGCTGGGCTTGCAGGCGCGTAGCTCAGCTGGTTAGAGCACCACCTTGACATGGTGGGGGTCGTTGG
>CAYOXW010000232.1:0-4083 GCA_964408005.1 uncultured Methylibium sp. | reverse complement strand
GATGGTGAAGGCGCGCTCCAGACCCCAAACGGCGGCGTGCATGCGCGGCCGGCGGTGAAAGCCGTAGCAGGTACGAAAATCCGCAGGACTTCACCGTCCGTCCCGGTTCGAGCCCGGGTCGGGGCACCAACCCTCTTGAGTCGATCGCGCGGCGGCGGCGCTACGGCGCCGGCGTCGTCAGCGGTCGTCCCTGATCGATCACCAGGACCGTCGAGATGCGCGCCGGCACGCGGCCGACGTTGCGCGTCTCGTGCACGACGCCCTTGGGGTTGTGGTAAGCCATGCCGGCGGACAGGCGGCGAGCCGCCTGTCCATCGACGTTCACTTCGACCTCGCCCTCGAGCACGGTGGCGTACTCGTCGCCTTCATGGAAATGCCGGCCGGTGCTGGAGCCCGGGGCGAAGGTCGCGAGCGCGACGGTGGTCTGCTTGCCGGGCACGTCGCTGACGGTGGCCTTCAGCAGCGGCTGGATCGCAATGCCGAGAGGCTGGGCCGTGGCTGGCGCGGCGAGTGCGGCCCACAGCAGGGCGACGACGAAGGGGGCAGAGCGCGGTTGCGGAGTCGGCATCCTGACCTCCTCGAAGGGCGGGCTCAGCGTCGGGGCAGTGCCGCGACCTCGGTATCGAAGTCGAGCCAGCGTGCGGCCACCCTGCGCAGATGTTCAGGGTCTCCGCTGGTCCACAGCCGTGCCCGTTCGGGCTTGCCGACGGCGGGCAACACCGTGGCCAGCCGCAAGGCCTGGCGCGCGACCGCGTCGGCCGTGTCGACCAGCATCACATCCGGGCCCAGTTCCGTGGCGATGCGTGTCGCCGCAAACGGGTAGTGGGTGCAGCCAAGCACGACGGTGTCGACCCCGGCGGCTCTCAACGGTGCGGCGTGCTGCGCGACCAGCGACGCGACGTCGTCGCCGTCGGGCGCGCCCGACTCGATCGCCCGGGCAAGGCCGCTGCAGGCCTGCAGGTGCAGGCTCATGCCATCGGCATGGGTCGCGACGAGACGGCGAAAGCGTTCGCTCGCGAGCGTCGCCTGCGTGGCCATCACGCCGATGCGCCGGTTGCGCGTCAGCGCGATCGCCGGCTTGAGGCCCGGCTCGACGCCGACGATCGGCCACTGCGGATGCTCGACGCGCAGCGTGTCGATGGCCGCCGCGGTGGCGGTGTTGCAGGCGACCACCAGCAGCTGCGCGCCCTGTTCGAGCAGGTGGGCCGCCAGGGCACGCGAGCGGGCGAGGACGAAGGCCGGGTCACGCTCGCCGTAGGGGGCGTGGCCCGAGTCGGCGGCGTAGAGCAGCGTCGCAAGCGGCAGGTGTCGGTGCAGCGCACGCAGCACCGACAGGCCGCCAACCCCCGAGTCGAACACGCCGATGCGCGGGCTGTGGGGGGCGGTCGCGTCGGCCTGCATGCGGCGGCAGTCTAGCAATGCGTCGCGTCGGCGCGCGGGCACGGAGCGGTGAACGGCTCGCCCTGGAGCGAGCGGTCTTTTTTGTGGTGGGGCCCCGAAGGTCCGAGGCGGACTTCCTAAAATCCGGCACACGAACCGTAATTCGCGAGTCCTGGAGAACATCGGATGAAGGCATTGGTCGCTGTGAAGCGCGTGGTGGACTACAACGTCAAGGTGCGGGTGAAGAGCGACGGCGGCGGGGTGGACGTGGCCAACGTGAAGATGAGCATGAACCCCTTCGACGAGATTGCCGTGGAGGAAGCGGTGCGCCTGAAGGAGCAGGGCGTGCTGACCGAGGTGATCGCGGTGTCCTGCGGCGTCGCGCAATGCCAGGAGACCTTGCGCACCGCGATGGCCATCGGAGCGGACCGCGCCATCCTGGTCGAGACCGACGCCGAGCTGCAGCCGCTCGCGGTGGCCAAGCTGCTCAAGGCCGTGGCCGACAAGGAGGCCCCGCAGCTCGTCCTGCTGGGCAAGCAGGCCATCGATGACGACTGCAACCAGACCGGCCAGATGCTCGCCGCGCTGGCCGGCTGGCCCCAGGCCACCTTCGCCAGCAAGGTCGAGGTCGCCGACGGGCAGGCCAGCGTCACCCGCGAGGTCGACGGCGGCCTCGAGACCGTGCGCGTGCGGCTGCCTGCCGTCGTCACCGCCGACCTGCGCCTGAACGAGCCGCGCTACGTCACCCTGCCCAACATCATGAAGGCCAAGAAGAAGACCCTCGAGGTCTTGAAACCGGCCGATCTGGGCGTGGATGTCAGCCCGCGCCTCAAGACGGTGAAGGTCAGTGAGCCGCCCAAGCGCGGTGCCGGGGTCAAGGTACCCGATGTCGCCACGCTGGTGGCCAAGCTCAAGAACGAAGCCAAGGTGATCTGAGATGAGCGTCCTCGTCATTGCCGAACACGAACACGCCCAGCTCAAGGGCGCGACCTACAACACCGTGAGCGCGGCCCGCCAGTGCGGCGGCGAGGTCCACGTTCTGGTGGCCGGCCACCAGGCCGGGGAGGCGGCCCAGAAGGCCGCGGCGATCCCGGGCGTCGCCAAGGTGCTGTTGGCCGATGCGCCGCAGCTCGAGGAGCAACTCGCCGAGAACGTCGCTGCCCAGGTGCTGCAGATCGCCCGCGACTACAGCCACATCCTGTTCGCGGCCACCGCGCACGGCAAGAACGTCGCGCCGCGCGTGGCCGCGCTGCTCGACGTGGCCCAGATCAGCGACATCACCAAGGTCGACGCCCCCGACACCTTCGAGCGGCCGATCTACGCCGGCAACGCCATCGCCACCGTGCAGAGCATGGACGCGATCAAGGTCGTCACCGTGCGCAGCACCGGCTTCGACGCGGCGCCGCGGGAAGGCGGCAGCGCGCCCATCGACAGCGTGAGCGCGGTGGCCGACAGCGGGCTCAGCGCCTTCGTCGGACGTGAGGTGACCAAGAGCGACCGCCCCGAGCTGACGGCGGCCAAGATCATCGTCAGCGGCGGGCGCGCACTGGGCAGCAGCGAGAAGTTCGACGAGGTGCTCACGCCGCTGGCCGACAAGCTCGGTGCGGCGCTCGGGGCCAGCCGCGCGGCGGTGGACGCGGGCTACGCGCCCAACGACTGGCAGGTCGGGCAGACCGGCAAGATCGTCGCCCCCAGCCTCTACGTGGCCTGCGGCATCAGCGGCGCGATCCAGCACCTGGCGGGCATGAAGGACTCCAAGGTGATCGTGGCGATCAACAAGGATCCCGAGGCGCCGATCTTCAGCGTGGCCGACTATGGCCTCGAGGCCGATCTGTTCGAGGCCGTGCCGGAGCTGGTCAAGGCGCTGTGAGCCGCTGAGCCGGCCGCGTGCCGCGCCGGCGCCCGTTTCCCTCCGAGCCCCGAGACCCACGATGAGCTACACCGCGCCCCTCAAGGACCTGCTGTTCTGCATGCGGCATCTTGCGGGGCTGGATCAGATCGCCGGGTTGCCGGGCTTCGAGGAGGCCGACCTCGACACCGCCCAGGCGGTGCTCGAGGAATGCGCGAAGTTCAACGAGGGCGTGGTCGCACCGCTCAACGTCGAGGGCGACCGCCATCCGTCATGGTTCGCGGACGGTGCGGTCACGACCACGCCGGGCTTCAAGGACGCCTTCCGCCAGTTCGCCGCGGGGGGCTGGCAGGGGCTGCAGCACCCGGCCGAGTTCGGCGGGCAGGGGCTGCCCAAGACCATCGGCGCGGCCTGCGGCGAGATCCTCAACAGCGCCAACCTGAGCTTTGCGCTGTGCCCGCTGCTGACCGACGGCGCGATCGAGGCGCTGCTGCTTGCCGGTACGCCCGAGCAGCGGCGGGCCTACATCCCGAAGTTCATCGCGGGCGAGTGGACCGGCACGATGAACCTGACCGAGCCGCAGGCCGGCAGCGATCTCGCACTGCTGCGCACGCGTGCCGAGCGGCAGGGCGACGGCAGCTACAAGCTCTTCGGCACCAAGATCTTCATCACCTACGGCGAGCACGACCTGGCGGGCAACATCGTCCACCTCGTGCTGGCGCGGGTGGCCGGCGCGCCGGAGGGGGTCAAGGGCATCTCGCTGTTCATCGTGCCGAAGTTCCTGGTGGCCGCCGACGGCTCGCTCGGTGCGCGCAACCCGGTGGATTGCGGCTCGATCGAGCACAAGATGGGTA
>CAYOXW010000231.1:0-4103 GCA_964408005.1 uncultured Methylibium sp. | reverse complement strand
CTCGGCGCGCACCGTGGCCGAATGCGGCTCGTTGTCGATCAGGCTCATCTCGCCGAGATAGTCACCGGACTGGAACACCGCCAGGATCACCTCGCGGCCGCGGGCATCGGCAGTGACCACGCGCGCGCGGCCGGTGAGCAGGATGTAGAGCGCGTTGGACTTCGTGCCCTGCTCGACGATCACCTCGCCACGCCGGTAGCGACGCTTGACGATGCTGTCGGCGATGGCCTGGGCCTGCTCGCCGGTCAGCAGCGAAAACAGCGGCACACGCCGGATCAGGTCGAGATTGGACAGCATCGCCATCGGGCTTCCTCCGTATTGTTTGGCTATCGACGCGATGCCCCCTCTTGCGGCACCCGCACACGGCCCTTACCTACAATCCGTTGAACTGTCAGCGGCCAGCACTGCGTGACTTATTGCCGCCTCGGACTCTAACCGAAGGGTGAGCAGTGTCGACAGAGGGCGTCGCCCTCGCGCATCACGGCCGCACCAACCCCCACCGTCCATGAGCACGCCCCAGCACGCCAAAGTCCTGATCCTCGGTTCCGGCCCGGCCGGCTACACCGCCGCCGTCTATGCCGCACGCGCCAACCTCGATCCGGTGCTGATCACCGGCATGGCCCAGGGCGGCCAGCTGATGACGACCACCGAAGTCGACAACTGGCCGGCCGACGTCCACGGCGTCCAGGGCCCGGACCTGATGCAGCGCTTCCTCGAGCACGCCGAGCGCTTCAAGACCAAGATCGTCTACGACCACATCAACGCGGTCGACCTGAGCAAGCGCCCGTTCGAGCTGACCGGCGACTCCGGCCGCTACACCTGCGACACGCTGATCATCGCGACCGGCGCCTCGGCGCAGTATCTCGGACTGCCGTCCGAGCAGTCCTTCATGGGCCGCGGCGTCAGCGGCTGCGCGACCTGCGACGGCTTCTTCTACCGCGACCAGGACGTCTGCGTGGTCGGCGGCGGCAACACCGCGGTCGAGGAAGCGCTGTACCTGTCGAACATCGCCCGCAAGGTCACGCTCGTGCACCGGCGCGACAAGTTCAAGGCCGAGGCGATCCTGGTCGACAAGCTGATGGAGAAGGTGGCCGCCGGCAAGATCGAGCTCAAGCTCTTCCACGTGCTCGACGAGGTGCTGGGCGACGCCAGCGGCGTGACCGGCATCCGCATCAAGAACACGCGCGACGGCCGCACCGAGGACATCGTGCTGCAGGGCTGCTTCATCGCGATCGGGCACCGACCGAACACCGAGATCTTCGAAGGCCAGCTCGAGATGAAGAACGGCTACATCGTCACCCGCACCGGCCTCGAGGGCTTCGCGACGATGACGACCGTGCCCGGCGTGTTCGCGGCCGGCGATGTGCAAGACCACGTCTACCGCCAGGCGATCACCAGCGCAGGAACCGGCTGCATGGCCGCGCTGGACGCCCAGCGCTTCCTGGAGCAGGCCGCCACCGCGTGAGCCGGCGGTCGGTCGCCGCGATGTGGCTATAATCGCGGTCTTTGCGAAACGGGCTTTACGCTTCGGGTCGCCGCGTCGAAACATACGAACGGAGAAGCGTCATGGCACGCGTCTGTCAAGTCACGGGCAAGGGCCCGATGGTGGGGAACCATGTTTCCCACGCCAACAACAAGACCAAGCGTCGCTTCCTGCCGAATCTGCAGTACCGGCGCTTCTGGCTCGAAACCGAGAACCGCTGGGTGCGTCTGCGCGTCACGAACGCCGCGCTGCGCCTGATCGACAAGGTGGGCATCGATCAGGTCGTTGCCGACCTGCGTGCCAAGGGCGAACTCTGATCTAGGAGCCGGACATGGCAAGCAAAGGTGGACGCGAGAAGATCAAGCTGGAATCGACCGCCGGCACCGGTCACTTCTACACGACCGACAAGAACAAGAAGCTGCATCCGGAGAAGATGGAGCTGATGAAGTTCGACCCGAAGGCGCGCAAGCATGTCGCCTACAAGGAAGTGAAGCTGAAGTGACGCGCTGACGTCGCCAGCCGAACCAAAGCAAAGGGCCCGCACTGCGGGCCCTTTCTTTTTGCTCTACCGTAAGTCGGCGGCACGGTGCCGCCGACTACGACACGCTGGTCAGGCGTGCGCCAGCGCCGGGGCGAGGTGGGCCGAGCGCAGCGTCAACGCGAACTGCTGCAGCCCGGCGATACCACTGTCCTCGGCCTTGCGGCACCAGGCCTGCAGGTCGGCGACCAACTGTTCGGCCGAGACATTCGTGCGGGTCCAGAGCTGGCGCAGCTCCTCGCGCATCGTCACCAGCTTGTCGAGCACCGGATGCTCCGCGCGTACCGACTCGACCTGCGAGCGCACCGCGGTCGGGATGCGATCGTCGTCACGGTGCAGCCAGCGATGCGCGATCCGAAGATCGGCCCACTTGGCCGTGCCCTGCTGGCCTGCCGCCTTCAGGCGCGCCAGCTCGGATGCGCAGGCGGCCTTCAGTTCGTGGGCATAGCCCGCCATCAGCTCGTAGCGGTGGGCGATGATGGCCTCGAGCGTCTTGCTGTCGGCCACCGGCTTGGCCGTGCCGAGCGCCAGCCGGGGCGGCGTCTTGCGGACCGTCGCGAGGCCGAGCATCTCCAGTGCACGGATGTAGGCCCAGCCGATGTCGAACTCGTAGGGCTTGACCGACAGCTTGGCCGAGGTCGGGTAGGTGTGGTGGTTGTTGTGCAACTCCTCACCGCCGATCACGATGCCCCAGGGCGAGATGTTGGTCGAGGCATCCGGCGCCTCGAAGCTGCGATAGCCCCACCAGTGGGCCAGGCCGTTGATGATGCCGGCCGCGGTGATCGGAATCCAGGCCATCTGCACCGCCCAGACCGTCGCACCGAGGGCGCCGAACAGGTAGATGTTGATCAGCAGCATCAGGCCGACACCCTGCCAGCTGAAGCGGCTGTAGAGGTTGCGCTCGATCCAGTCATCGGGCACGCCGTGGCTGTACTTGGCCAGCGTCTCGGCGTTCTTGGCCTCGCTGCGGTAGAGCTCGCTACCCTCGAGCAGCACCTTCTTGATGCCGCGGGTCTGCGGGCTGTGCGGGTCGTCCTCGGTCTCGCACTTGGCGTGGTGCTTGCGGTGGATCGCGACCCACTCCTTGGTCACCATGCCGGTGGTCATCCACAGCCAGAAACGGAAGAAGTGGCTGACGACCGGATGCAGGTCGAGTGCGCGGTGCGCCTGCGAGCGGTGCAGGAAGATCGTCACCGCCGCGATCGTGACGTGGGTCAGCGCCAGCGTGACCAGCAGCACCTGCCACCAGCTGGCGTTGAGTTGGCCGTTGGCGAGGCCGTTAACCAGGCCCATCCACAGCGTCGAAATCATGTCCATCGGTTTCCTTGGAAAAACGTGACTGAATTGTAGGTGGCCGCCCGCCCAAACCCCCTGGGAAACTACGGACTTTCCTGATCCAGGCCAAACGATGGGCGCGCGCGCCGGTCATCGGCTCACTGACGGACTTGTCTATTTTTTCTGCCAGATCGCCGCAAAGAATCCGTCCGTTGCGTGCCGATGGGGCCACAGGCGCAGGGCCGCGCCGCTGACCAGCGACGCCGCATCGGCGACGCCGGCATGCTCGAGCACCGCCTGTGCCGGCAGCGGCTCGAAGCCCGGATGGGCGGCCGTGAAAGCCGCAACGACGGCCTCGTTCTCGGCCTCGAGCAGGCTGCAGGTCGCGTAGACCAGCCGTCCGCCGGACTTCACCAGCCGCGCCGCGCTGGCCAGGATCGCCCCCTGCTTGGCCTGCAGCTCGTGGACCGCCGCCGGCGACTGCCGCCACTTCAGATCGGGGTTGCGCCGCAGCGTCCCCAGGCCCGAACAGGGCGCGTCGACCAGCACCCGGTCGATCTTGCCGGCCAGCCGCTTGATGCGGTCGTCGCGCTCGTGGGCAATGGCCGCCGGGTGCACGTTCGACAGCCTGCTGCGTGCCAGCCGGGGTTTCAGCGCATCCAGCCGGTGCGCCGACACATCGAAGGCATACAGCCGGCCAGTGTTGCGCATGGCTGCGCCCAGCGCCAGCGTCTTGCCGCCGGCGCCGGCACAGAAGTCCACGACCATCTGGCCCCTCCTGGCATCGGTCAGCAGGGCGAGCAGTTG
>CAYOXW010000230.1:0-4148 GCA_964408005.1 uncultured Methylibium sp. | reverse complement strand
ACCTCGGCGAGCATTTCCGCATGTGATCCGGCGCAGATGAAGCATTCGCTCCAGCTGCGGGTCTCGCAGCATCTCGCGCTCACGCCCCAGCTGCAGCAGTCGATCCGGCTGCTGCAGCTCTCCACGCTCGAGCTCCACCAGGAGGTCGAGCAGATGCTCGAGCAGAACCCCTTCCTCGAGGTCGACGAGGAGGCGCCGACGAACTTCGATGCGCCGCCCGAGCGCGCGAGCGCCAACGAGCGCCAGGCCGACGAGGCCTGGGAGGGCAGCGGCAGCGAGTCGGGCGTGTCCGCGGCCGCCGAGGCCGAGCCGGCGCCGGTCGATGCCGCCGAGTTCGGCAGCACCGAGCGCGAGGACTGGGAGAACGGCACCGAGGCCGAGGACTTCGACGGCATCCGCGAGACGCCCGACATGTCGGGCGCGAAGGGCCCGGGCGAAGGCGACGACGTCGATGCGAGCGAGCGCAGCAGCGCCGGCGTCACGCTCGCCGACCACCTGCGCGAGCAGCTGCGCGGCATGCGCCTGTCCGACACCGACCGCGCCGCGGTGATGGTGCTGATCGACTCGCTCGACGAGGATGGCTACCTCGCCGACCCGCTCGAGGAGATCGCCGAGCGCCTCGTCGACGGCGACGCCGAGCTGCAGGAGGACACGCTCGATCGCCTGCGCTGCGCGCTCAAGTGGCTGCAGAACCTCGAGCCCCTCGGCGTCGGCGCGCGTGACCTCTCCGAATGCCTGGTGCTGCAGCTGCGCGCGCTGCCGCGCAGCGAGGCGCAGATGATCGCGATCCTGATCTGCAAGCACCACCTCGAGCTGCTCGCGCGCCGCGACGTCAAGAAGCTGATGGCCGCCACCGGCGCCGACGAGGAGCTGCTGAAGGCCGCGCAGTCGCTGATCCTGCACTGCGAGCCCAAGCCGGGCCGGCCCTTCGCCAATGCCGAGGCCAACATCATCGTGCCCGACGTGATCGTGCAGAAGGCCGGGCGCGGCTGGAAGGTCGTGCTCAACCCCGACGTGATGCCCAAGCTTCGCATCAACGACCTCTATGCGCAGGCGATCCGCCAGCAGCGCGGCGCACGCACCGAGTCCGGCGTGGCGCTGTCCTCGCGGCTGCAGGAGGCGCGCTGGTTCATGAAGAACATCCTGCAACGCTTCGACACCATCCAGCGCGTCAGCCAGGCCATCGTCGAGCGCCAGAAGGCCTTCTTCAGCCATGGCGCGATCGCGATGAAGCCGCTGGTGCTGCGCGAGATCGCCGACGAGCTGGGCCTGCACGAGAGCACGATCTCGCGCGTGACCACCGCCAAGTACATGGCGACGCCCTACGGCACCTTCGAGCTGAAGTACTTCTTCGGCAGCTCGCTGAACACCGAGGCCGGCGGCAACGCGTCCTCCACCGCGGTGCGCGCGCTGATCAAGCAGCTGGTCGCCGCCGAGGACACCAAGAAGCCGCTGTCCGACAGCCAGCTCAGCCAGATGCTCGAGGAGCAGGGCATCCAGGTCGCGCGGCGCACCGTCGCGAAGTACCGCGAGGCGCTGAAGATCGCGCCGGCGAACCTGCGGCGCGCGCTGTGAGCCTCCGGCCCGCTTCAGGCCACGGCGCGCTGCGGCAGCACCGAGGCCGACGCGGCGGTCACCGTGGTCGGCAGGTCGCTCTCGACCCGGCCGCGGCGCCGCGCGCCGGCTGCGGCCAGCGTGCGCAGCGCCGCCTTCAGCCGCGCCAGGCCGGTGGCCTGTCCGTAGGGCAGGCGGCGCGCCGCGAGCGCGAGCGCGCAATGCGTCGCCAGCGCGAAGCCCAGCCACAGCGCCGCGCCGATCTCCAGCACGGTGGCCAGCGGCACGACCCGGTTCCAGGGCCGCGCGATGCCGAGGAAGGCGCAGTACAGCCACAGGCTGCTCGACAGCCCGACGGTGATCGCGACCGCGTGGCGCTGCGCGCCGCGCCAGCGCGACACCGGCCGGGCGCGCTTGAGCAGCGGGAACACGCGGTGGTGCAGCAGCGTCGCGTTGGCGCACAGCAGCGTCACCAGCAGCAGCTTGCCCTGCAGCTTGGGGTTGGCGAGGTAATGCGGGTCGGCGGCCAGGCCCAGCGCGACGAGCACCGCGCCGCTGGCCAGCAGCACGGCGAGCGCCAGGCCGATCGCGCCGCGCACGAAGCGCGGCGGCGGCTCGATCACCGCGTCCCAGGCCAGCGCGCGCACGAGCACGCGCGCGTCGGTCGCCAGCACCAGCCCGAGGGCCACGCAGGTGCCCAGCAGGTGGGCGTACAGCACGAGGAGCTTGAGCATCGTCGGATCCTTGCCGGGCCGAGGCGTCGCGCCGGCCCTCTTTCTTCGGCGCCAGTGTGGCCAGCCTGCAGGAGGCCATCGCTGCAAAACGTAAGCGCGGCGGCCGCTCGCCGCCGGGGGTCGGCACAGGCCGACACCTTGTCTGTGGAAAACCGCCAATTCCGATGATCGACACCACGCTCTTCCTGCCCTGCGCCGCCGGCGTCGAGGCGCTGCTGGCCGAGGAGGTGGCGCGCCACCTGCCCGGCAGCGCACCGGCCGCGCGGCGCGGCGGCGTCGAGCTGCGCGGCGGTGCGCGCGAGGCGATGACGCTGAACCTGCACAGCCGGCTCGCGCAGCGCGTGCTGTGGCCGGTGGCCGGCGGCCCCTACCGCGCCGAGGACGACCTCTACGAACTGGCGCGCGGCGTGCCCTGGGGCGACTGGATCACGCCGCAGCAGACCATCAAGGTCGACGTCACCGCCCAGCACGCGCCGCTGAAGAGCCTGAACTTCGCGGCGCTGCGCATCAAGGACGCGGTCTGCGACCGCCTGCGCGAGGACGCCGGCGCGCGCCCCAGCGTCGACACCTGGCGACCCGACCTGCCGCTGCTGCTGCACCTGACGCCAGACCACGCGACGCTCTACGTCGACACCTCCGGCGAGGCGCTGTTCAAGCGCGGCTGGCGCGACGACCAGGGCGAGGCGCCGCTGAAGGAGACGCTGGCCGCCGCGATGCTGGCCGCCGCCGGCTGGCAGGGCCGCGAGGAAGACGGCCCGCTGCTCGACCCGGTGTGCGGCTCCGGCACGATCGCCGTCGAGGCGGCCCAGCTGGCCTGCGGCATCGCCGCCGGCGCGCTGCGGCGCTTCGCCTTCGAGCGCGTCGGCCCGTTCCGCGACGCCGCCGCGCAGCGCGCCTGGCGCGAGCTGCGCGAGGCGGCGCGCGACGCACAGCATGCGCCGCGCGTCGCGCTGTACGCCGGCGACGTGTCCTTCCGCATGACCGACTTCGCGGCCCGCAACGCCGAGCGCGCCGGCGTCAAGGGCGCGATCGAGTTCAAGACCGCCGACGCACTGCAGCGCCCGGCGCCCGCCGAGCGCGGCACGCTGATGCTCAACCCGCCATATGGCGAGCGCATCGACCCCAAGGGCAGCCGCGGCCAGCCCCGCGGTGCGCGCGGCGCCCGCGAGGGCTTCGACGGCGGTGCCTCGGCCGGCGACTTCTTCGCCCGCCTGGCGAGCCACTGGAAGCACGCCTACCCCGGCTGGACCGCCTGGGTGCTGAGCCCCGACATGAAGCTGCCGCAGGCGATGCGGCTGAAGGAGAGCCGGCGCGTGCCGCTGTGGAACGGGCCGATCGAGTGCCGGCTGTTCCGCTTCGACCTGGTCGCCGGCTCGATGCGCGGCGACGCCGACGGCTGAGCGGACGCGGCGGCATCGCCCGGGGGTCGCCCGAACCGCGGGCTGCGCCGACAATCGGCGGCATGGCTGCCTCCGCTTCCCCCGCCCTGCCGCTTCCCCCGCAGCGCCTGGCCGCGCTGATCGCCGCGCTCGAAACCGGCCTGCTTGAACGTGCCGAGGCGGTGCGCCTGGCGCTGCTGGCCGCGCTGGCCGGCGAGCATGTGCTGCTGATCGGCCCGCCCGGCACCGCCAAGAGCGCGCTGGCGCGGCGGCTGCAGCATGCCTTCGCCGGCGCGCGCTGGTTCGAGCGGCTGCTGACGCGCTTCTCGGTGCCCGAGGAGCTGTTCGGACCGCTGTCGCTGAAGGCGCTCGAGGATGACCGCTACGAGCGCCTGACCGAGGGCTACCTGCCGACCGCCGGCATCGCCTTCCTCGACGAGGTCTTCAAGGCCAACTCGGCGATCCTCAACGCGCTGCTGAC
>CAYOXW010000229.1:0-4165 GCA_964408005.1 uncultured Methylibium sp. | reverse complement strand
GGCCACGACCAGCACCGCGGCTGGTTCCACAGCTCGCTGCTGATCGCCTGCGCGCTCGAGGGCCGCGCGCCCTACCGCGGCCTGCTGACGCACGGCTTCGCGACCGACGGCCAGGGTCGCAAGATGAGCAAGAGCCTGGGCAACGTCGTGCAACCGCAGACGGTCAGCGACAAGCTCGGCGCCGAGATCCTGCGCCTGTGGGTCGCGAGCACCGACTACTCGGGCGACCTGAACATCGACGACAAGATCCTCGCGCGCGTCGTCGATGCCTACCGCCGCATCCGCAACACGCTGCGTTTCCTGCTCGCCAACACCTCGGACTTCGATCCCGCCGCCGACGCGGTGCCCGAGGCCGAGCTGCTCGAGATCGACCGCTGGGCGCTCGCGCGCACCGCCGAGTTGCAGGCCGATCTGCTGGCGCACTACGCGGTGTTCGAGTTCCACCCGGTGGTCGCCAAGCTGCAGGTCTTCTGCAGCGAGGACCTGGGCGCCTTCTACCTCGACGTGCTGAAGGACCGCCTCTACACCACCGCGCCGAAGTCGCTGGCGCGGCGCAGCGCGCAGACCGCGCTGCACCAGATCACGCACGCGATGCTGCGCTGGATGGCGCCCTTCCTGAGCTTCACCGCCGAGGAGGCCTGGACGGTGTTCGCGCCGGGCGCCTCGCTCTCGATCTTCACCGAGACCTACGCGGACTTCCCGGCGCCCGATGCGGCGCTGCTCGCGAAGTGGGCGCGCATCCGCGCCAGCCGCGAGGCGGTCAACAAGGAGATCGAGGCGGTGCGCACGAGCGGCGCGGTCGGCGCCTCGCTGCAGGCCTGCGTCGAGCTCGGCGCCGACGCCGACGACCGCGCGCTGCTGGCCACGCTCGGCGAGGACCTGCGTTTCGTGCTGATCACCTCGGCCGCCCGCGTGCTCGAGGCCGAAGCCCTGAGCGTCGCGGTCGCGCCCAGCGCCGATCCGAAGTGCGAGCGCTGCTGGCACTACCGCGCCGACGTCGGCCACGACGCCGCGCACCCGACGATCTGCGGGCGCTGCACCAGCAACCTCTACGGCGCCGGCGAGTCGCGTCGCGTCGCCTGAGGCCATGGCCAAGAAATCCACTGCCGGCCGGGCCGGCCTGGGAACCTGGCTGGCGATCGCGGCGATCGTGGTCGTGCTCGACCAGTTCACCAAGACGCTGATCCTCGGCTACTTCAGCTACGGCGATGCGCGTCCCGTCACCGCCTTCTTCAACGTGGTGCGGGTCCACAACAGCGGCGCGGCCTTCAGCTTCCTGGCCGGCGCCGGCGGCTGGCAGCGCTGGCTCTTCGTCGCGCTGGCCCTCGGCGTGTCGGGCTTCATCGTCTGGATGCTGCGCAGCCAGGGCCACCAGCGGCTGTTCGCCTGGGCGCTGACGCTGATCCTCGGCGGCGCGATCGGCAATGTGGTCGACCGGCTGCTGCACGGCTACGTGGTCGACTTCCTCGACTTCCACTGGGCCGGCCGGCACTTCCCGGCCTTCAACCTGGCCGACAGTGCGATCACGCTCGGCGCGGCCCTGCTGATCCTCGACGAGTTGCGCCGCGTGCGCCGGGGTTGAGCGCGCGCAAGCCGTGCGCGTGCGCTTTTCACGGCGTCTTACCGCCGCTTACTGACGGGCCGGTCCCGTCCTCCGCACACTGGCGCCGTTACATGTTTCCGTCCGGAGTTCCGATGCGCGTCCTGCCCCTCGCCCCTCTTTCCCTGGCGCTCGCGCTGCTGCTCGGCGGCCTGTCCACGGCCCAGGCCACCCACATCGGCGAGGCGCTCGAGAGCGATCAGCAGACCGTCAACGACAGCGACCAGCTGCTCGGCGCGCTGCGCCAGTGGCAGCAGGCCCCGGCCGCGGCCCGTGCCGCGCGCGCCGCGGCACTCGAGCGGCTGGCCGCGCTGCGGCGCGAGCGCCTGCTCGCGCTGATGGCGAAGAACCCGGAGCTCGCCGCGCTGCGCCTGCTGCCGGCGCCACTGCGCGAGCAGTTCCCGGCCAACGCCCGCGCGCTGCTCGAGCAGGACGTCACGCTCAGCGGCACGGTCTACGCCGAGGTCACCCGCGGCACCAACGGCCGCAGCGAGCAACGCTTCTACTTCCAGCCTTCGGGGGGCGCCGCGCGCTACGCGCTGCAGCTCGCCGAGGAGGCCGGCCGCGAGCGCACGCTGCTGGGCTGGGCCGGTCGAGCGCTGCGCCTGCGCGGCACGCGCCTGGACGGCCAGCTGCTGGTGGGCGGCAAGGCCGACGGCGAGCTCGTCGCCGCCGAGGGTGACGCCGGCGGCGCCTCCGGCACGGTGGTCACGATGACGCCGCGCGTCACCGGCAACCAGCGCACGCTGGTGATCCTGGCCAACTTCAACGACCGCACGCTGAGCTGCAGCGCCGCCGACGTGCAAAGCCGCATGTTCGGCAGCAGCGGGTCGACCACCAACGTCGACTACCTGCAGTCCTCGGAGACGCTGGTGTCGTTCTCGGGCCAGACCGCCGGGCCGTTCACGCTCGGCAGCTACAGCGCCGCCGGGGCCTGCGACTACAACGGCTGGGCCAGCGCCGCCGACAGCGCCGCGCGTGCCGCCGGCATCGACCCCTCGCAGTACCAGCGCATCAACTACGTGACGCCCGCGAACAGCAACTGCGGCTGGTCGGGCCTGGCCTACATGCCGGGCACGCGCTCGTGGGTGCAGTCCTGCGGCTCGACCGGCGTCTACGTGCACGAGCTCGGCCACAACCTGTCCTTCCACCACGCCGCGACGCCCACGCTCGAGTACGGCGACAGCTCCGACCCGATGGGCGGCGCGCGCATGGTGCAGTTCAACGCCCCCAACCGCGTGATGGCCGGCTGGCTGCCCACCGGCAGCGTGATCGATGTGTTCGCCAGCGGCGGCTTCAGCCTCAGCCCGCTGGCCGCCGACGGCTCGCCGAACCCGCAGGTGCTGCGGCTGGTCAAGCCCGACACCAACGAGTACTACTACGTCAGCCTGCGCCAGGCGATCGACCTCGACGCCAACCTGCCGGCGAGCGCGCTGAACACGCTGAGCATCCACCGCGCCGGCGGCACGCTGCCGACGCGCACCTACCTGCTGCAGAACCTCGCGGTCGGGCAGAGCTTCGTCGACGGCGTCAACGGCATCCAGATCACCCACCAGGCGCTGGCGGGCAATGTCGCGACGGTCGACGTCAGCTTCAGCGGTGCGACCTGCCAGCGCAATGCGCCGACGGTGGGCGTGACGCCGCTCTCGCAGACCGGCGCGCCGGGCGCGCGGCTCGCCTACACGGTCAGCGTGCGCAACAACAACACCACCGCCTGCGGCTCGTCGAGCTTCAACCTCACGCAGGCGCTGCCGGCCGGCTTCACCGGCACGCTGTCGGCCAGCTCGCTGACGCTGGGCGCCGGCGCGAGCGGCAGCGCGAGCTGGCAGGTCAGCTCGCCGAGCAGCGCGGCCGAGGCCACCTACACGCTGACCGCCAGCGCGACCGAGTCCGCGGTCGCCAACGGCGCCAGCCAGCACGCCAGCTACGTCGTCTACCGCGACAGCGTCGCGCCCAGCCTCGCGATCACCAGCCCGGCCGCCGGCGCCACGCTGTCGGGCAGCTCGGCGACGCTCGCCGCCAGCGCGAGCGATGCCTCCGGCATCACCGCGGTCGAGTTCCTCGTCGACGGCGCGCTGCTGGTGCGCGACACCAGCGCGCCCTACAGCGCCAAGTGGAACCTGCGCAAGGTCGCCAAGGGGGCCCACACCATCGCCGTGCGCGCCACCGACGCCTACGGCAACGTCGCGACGCAGAGCCTCAACGTCACGCGCAACTGAGGCGCCGGCTGGCACACCGCGCCGCCCAGCGGCCAGCGCGGTGTGCCCGGATGGACGCGCGGGCGGCGGGCGGCTAGCGTGTCGGCATGGATACCGAAGAACCGAGCCACGCCCTCATCCCCCCACCGCCGCCCCCGCAACTCGCGACCCTGGGCTGGCTCGACCCACTGCGCTGGCTGTGGCTGGGCTGGTGCGACTTCCGGCGCTGCCCCGGCCTCGGCCTGTTCTTCGGCGCCTGCTTCATGGCGATGGGCTGGGCGCTGGCGCTGGTGTTCCGCCACGCGCCGGCCTATGTGCTGGCGCTGTCCGCCGGCTTCCTGCTGGTCGGCCCCTTCCTGTGCCTGGG
>CAYOXW010000228.1:0-4180 GCA_964408005.1 uncultured Methylibium sp. | reverse complement strand
CGGGCCGCGCGTCGGCGCCGGCGGCGGGCGGGACGGGGGCGAGCGGCGCGGCGCTCGGCGGTGCCGCCGGCATCTCGAACCCGGGGAGGTCGAGCTGTCCTGCGGCAGCCTGGCGCGTCATGGGCGGCGAGTATAGGAGGCGCCCCACCCGCGCGGCCAGCGCCGCGCCGGCACGCTCAGGGCGCCGCGTAGGCCGCGGGGTCGAGGCGGCGCATCTCGGCCTCGATCCAGGCCTCGACCTCGCGCATCAGCTCGTCGGCCTCGCGCCCGGCGCTCGGGATCGGGCGGCCGATCGAGACCTCGATCAGGCCCGGGCGCAACACGAAGCTCTTGCGCGGCCAGCAGCGCGCCGAGGTCACCGCGATCGGCACCACCGGCACGCCGGTGGTGACCGCCAGCCGCGTGCCGCCGCTCTTGTAGACGCCCTGGCTGCCGCGCGGCGTGCGCGTCCCCTCGGGGAACATGATGACCCAGTGGCCCTTGGCCATGTAGCGCCGGCCCTGTTCGGCGACCTTGCTCCAGGCCAGGGTGCGGCGGCTGCGGTCGATGTGGATCATGTCCAGCCGGCTCATCGCCCAGCCGAAGAAGGGGATGTAGAGCAGCTCGCGCTTGAACACGTAGCACAGCGGGTGCGACATGATCGTCGGGAAGGCGAAGGTCTCCCAGGTGCTCTGGTGCTTGGGCAGCAGGATCACCGGCGCGAGCCGGTCGGCGGCCGGCAGGTTCTCGAGGCCCTGCACGCGGTAGCGCACGCCGCAGATCACGCGGGCGCCGCCGATGCACAGGCGCAGCCAGGCGGCGCAGACCCAGTAGACCGGGTTGCCGCGCACGCACAGCGACAGCGTCATCGCCGCGATCGCGAAGGGCAGCACGGTCACGCCCATCCACAGCAGGAACAGCGCCGAGCGCGCCACCGCGAGCAGCTGGCTCATCGGGCTCAGAGCGGCGCCAGACCGCTGTCCGGCGCGTCCGCGCGGCGCTTGGCGAGGGCCTTCTCGTGGCGCTCGCGCAGCACGACGAACTCGGCCAGCGCCGCGAGGTCGGTGTGCACCCGCGTCCCGGGCACGGCGGCCAGCATCGCGGCGATCTCCTCGGGGCCCATCGTGGCGCACTTGCCGGTGCGCACCAGGTGGGTCTCGCAGCCGACCTGGGCGGCGGCCTGCAGGTCGCGCAGGCTGTCGCCGACCGCCGGCACGCCCTGCAGCGAGACACCGTAGCGCTCGCGGATCTGCTCGAACAGCCCCGGCAGCGGCTTGCGGCAGGTGCAGGACTCCTCGGGCGCGTGGGGGCAGAAGAACACCGCGTCGACGCGGCCACCGACCGCGGCGAGCTGCTGGTTCATCTTGGCGTGCATCGCGTTGAGCGTGGCCATGTCGAACAGGCCGCGCCCGAGGCCCGACTGGTTGGTCACAAGCACCACATGCCAGCCGGCGTGGTTGAGCCGCGCGATGCCCTCGAGCGCGCCGGGGATCGCCTCCCATTCCTCGGGCGACTTGACGTAGTCCTCGCGGTCGGCGTTGATCGTGCCGTCGCGGTCGAGGATGACCAGCTTCATGCCGCCAGCTTCGAGAGGTCGGCGACGCGGTTCATCGCGCCGTGCAGCATCGCCAGCAGGCCGAGCCGGTTGGCGCGCAGCGCCGCGTCCTCGGCGTTCACCATGACGCCGTCGAAGAAGGCATCGACCGGCGCCTTCAGCGCCGCCAGCGCCTGCAGCGAGGCGGTGTAGTCGCCCGCCTTGAAGGCCGCGTCGGCCAGCGGTGCGACCGTCGCCAGCGCCTCGGCCAGCGCCGCCTCGGCGGGCTCGCACAGCAGCGCCGCGTCGACCTGGGCCTGCACCGCGCCCTCGGCCTTCTTCAGGATGTTGCCGACGCGCTTGTTGGCCGCGGCCAGCGCCGGCGCCTCGGGCAGCGCGGCGAAGGCGCGCACCGCCGCGAGCCGGGTCGGCACGTCGGACAGGCGCTGCGGCGCGAGCGACAGCACCGCCTCGACCTCCTGCGCGCTGTAGCCCTGCTCGCGCAGCGCGTTGGCGAGCCGGTCGTAGAGGAAGGCGACCAGCGCCTCGTGCGCGCCGGCCTCGAGGCTGCCGAACACCGAGGCGCTCTTCTGCAGCAGGTTGTCGAGCGAGACCGGCAGCTTCTTCTCGATCAGCATGCGGATCACGCCGAGCGCGTGGCGGCGCAGCGCGAACGGGTCCTTGTCGCCGGTGGGCAGCTGGCCGATGCCGAACAGGCCCACCAGGGTCTCGAGCTTGTCGGCCAGCGCGACGACGGTGCCGATGTCGTTGCGCGGCAGCGCGTCGCCGGCGAAGCGCGGGCGGTAGTGGTCCTCGATCGCGAACGCGACCGGCTCGGGCAGGCCATCGTGCAGCGCGTAGTAGCGCCCCATCGTGCCCTGCAGCTCGGGGAACTCGCCGACCATGTCGGTCAGCAGGTCGGCCTTGGCGAGCATCGCGGCAAGGTCGGCGTCCCTGGCCAGCGCCTCGCCGCCGATCGGCAGCGCGATCAGCCGCGCGATCGCGCGCACCCGCTCGACGCGCTCGCCCTGGCTGCCGAGCTTGCCGTGGTAGACCACCTTGTCCAGGCCCGGGATGCGTGATTCCAGCGTCTTCTTGCGGTCCTGGTCGAAGAAGAACTTCGCGTCGGCCAGGCGCGGGCGCACGACGCGCTCGTTGCCGCCGACCACCGCCGAGGCGTCGGCCGGACGGATGTTGCTGACGATCAGGAACTGGTTGGTCAGCGTGCCGGCGGCGTCGAGCAGCGGGAAGTACTTCTGGTTGGCCTTCATCGTCAGGATCAGGCATTCCTGCGGCACGTCGAGGAAGCTCTCTTCGAAGCGCCCGACCAGCACGTTGGGCCGCTCGACCAGCGCCGTCACCTCGTCGAGCAGCGCCGCGTCGTCGATCGGCGCCAGCCCCAGCTGCGCGGCGGCACGCTGCAGCTGGCGCGCGATCTCGCCATGGCGGTCCGCGAAGCTCGCGATCACCGCGCCCTGCTCCTCGAGCTGCTGGGCGTAGCGGTCGGCGTGCTGCAGCACGACCGGGTCGAGCGCGGCCTCGAAGCGGTGGCCGTGGGTCTCGCGGCCGGCCTCCAGGCCGAGCACGTGCACCGGCACGACGTCGGCGCCATGCAGCGCCACCAGGCCATGGGCCGGGCGCACGAACTGCACGCTGCGCCAGCCGGCCTGCTCGCCGTGGTCGAGCTGGTAGGTCATGACCTTCGGGATCGGCAGCGCGGCCAGCGCGGCGTCGAGCGCCTGCTGCAGGCCGGCGGCCAGCGTCGCGCCGGGCTGCACGCTGTCGAGGAACAGCGCCTCGGCCTTGCCCTCGCCCTCGCGGCGCAGCCCTGGCAGCGCCGACGCGTCGGCGCCGAGCGCGGCGAGCTTCTTCAGCAGCGCCGGGGTCGGCGCGCCGGCCGCGTCGAGCGCCACCGCCACCGGCATCAGCTTGATCGACACCGCCTTGTCCGGCGCGACCGCGAGCACGCCGCTGACATGGGCCGCGAGCCGCCGCGGCGACGCGAACGGCGTCACCGCCGATTGATCGCCCGCCAGGCCCTGGGCACGCAGCGCGGCCACGAGGCCCTCGGCGAAGGCCTCGCCGAGCTTCTTCAGCGCCTTCGGCGGCAGTTCCTCGACGAACAGCTCGACCAGCAGGTTCTTCTTCGTGTCGCTCATGCTCAGGCCGCCTTCTTCTGTGCGGCGAGCTGCGCGAGCACCTCGTCGGCCCAGGCCTTCGGCGCCATCGGGAAGCCCAGCCGCGCGCGGCTGTCCAGGTAGCTCTGCGCGACGCTGCGCGCGAGGTTGCGGATGCGGCCGATGTAGGCGGCGCGCTCGGTCACGCTGATCGCGCCGCGCGCATCGAGCAGGTTGAAGGTGTGCGCGGCTTTCAGCACCTGCTCGTAGGCGGGCAGCGCGAGCTGGGAGTCGATCAGATGCTGGGCCTGCTTCTCGTGGCTGCCGAAGGCGCCGAGCAGGAACTCGACGTCGCTGTGCTCGAAGTTGTAGGCGCTTTGTTCCTGCTCGTTCTGCAGGTACACATCGCCGTAGCTGATGCGCTGGCCATCGGCACCGACGGTCCAGGTCAGGTCGTAGACGTTGTCCACGCCCTGCAGATACATCGCCAGCCGTTCCAGGCCGTAGGTGATCTCGCCGGTGATCGGCCGGCAGTCGATGCCGCCGACCT
>CAYOXW010000227.1:0-4217 GCA_964408005.1 uncultured Methylibium sp. | reverse complement strand
GTTCGTCGAGATCAACCCGGCGGCCGCCAACGACCGCGGCATCCGCAACGGCGAGGACGTCTGGGTCTCGACCCCGACCGGGGCGCGCCTGAAGGTCAAGGCCCTGGTCACCGAGCGCGTCGACCGCGAGACGGTCTGGCTGCCCTTCCACTTCTCCGGCCGCTGGCAGGGCGTGGACCTCTCGCCCTACTACCCGGATGGGGCGAAGCCGGTGGTGCGCGGCGAGGCGGTCAACACGGCCACGACCTACGGCTACGACAGCGTGACGATGATGCAAGAAACCAAGACCACGGTCTGCCAGGTCGAACGGGCTTAACCAGGAGACGCAACCATGGCTCGAATGAAGTTCATCTGCGATGCCGAGCGCTGCATCGAGTGCAACGGCTGCGTCACCGCCTGCAAGGCCGAGCACGAGGTGCCCTGGGGCGTGAACCGCCGCCGCGTGGTCACCATGGGCGACGGCCAGCCCGGCGAGCGCAGCATCTCGGTGGCCTGCATGCACTGCAGCGACGCGCCCTGCATGGCGGTCTGCCCGGTCGATTGCTTCTACCGCACCGACGAGGGCGTGGTGCTGCACGACAAGGACATCTGCATCGGCTGCGGCTACTGCAGCTACGCCTGCCCCTTCGGCGCGCCGCAGTTCCCGACGAACGGCAGCTTCGGCCTGCGCGGCAAGATGGACAAGTGCACCTTCTGCGCCGGCGGCCCCGAGGCCAACGGCTCGCACGAGGAGTTCGAGAAATACGGCAGCAACCGCCTCGCCGAAGGGAAGCTCCCGGCCTGCGCCGAGATGTGCTCGACCAAGGCCCTGCTCGGCGGCGACGGCGACGTGGTCGCCGACATCTTCCGCACCCGGGTGCTCAACCGCGGCAAGGGCTCCGAGGTCTGGGGCTGGGGCACGGCCTACGGCAAGCCGGGCGGCGCGGCCAAGGCCGGGGCGGGGCAGTCATGAGCGCGCCGGGCGTGACCGGGCGCATCGCGGCGCGGGCGCTGTTCGCCGCCCTGCTGGCGGCGGGCCTCGCGGCCTGCGGGGATGCGCCGCAGGAGGGCGCGAAGGCGCCCAAGAAGGCCGACGCCAAGGCCTGGGATGGCGGCCCGTCCCAGGCCTTCCGCGCCGAGGGCTGGACCACCGGGGATCGCGCGAGCTGGGAGCAGCAGCTCAAGCAGCGGGGTCAGCAGCAGAACGAGTACCTGCGCACGCAGTGAGCGGCAAGCCGCAAGCGAGGATGGCCATGAGCTGCAAGCTTCGATCGTGGTGTGCCGCCGGCCTGCTGGCGCTGTGGGGCGCGCTCGCGTGGGCCCAGCCGGCGCCGGCCGCCGAGGCCCCAGCGGCGGCGGCGTCGGCCGAGAGCAACGCCGAGCGCAGCAGGACCCAGCCCTACAACAACGCGCCGTTCTGGCGCGCGGTGCGCGGCTCCGGGAGCGAGGCCGGCACCACCAGCTTGCCGGGCGTCGAGAAGGGGGTGCTGATCCAGGAGTTCGTCCGTTATCCGGGTACGAAGTTCACGACCGCCGGCGAGGCCTGGCGCGAGGTGCGCAACCGCTGGATCCTGCCCTATGGCGGCGGGCTGCTGCTGATCACGCTGCTGGCGATCGCGCTGTTCTACCGGGCCCGCGGCAGCATCGGCCTGCACGGGGCGGAGACCGGCCGCAAGATCGAGCGCTTCACCTATTTCGAGCGCGCGGCGCACTGGAGCAACGCGGCCGCCTTCGTCGTGCTCGCGGTGTCGGGGGTGGTGATGGCCTTCGGCAAGTTCTTCCTGCTGCCGGTGATCGGCGGCACGCTGTTCGGCGGACTCGCCTATGCGCTGAAGACCGCGCACAACTTTGCCGGACCGCTGTTCGCGGTATCGCTGCTGATCGTGTTCCTGACCTTCGTGCGCGACAACCTGCCGAGCCGCGACGACCTCGTCTGGCTGGCCCGGGGCGGGGGCCTGTTCAGCGGCGCGCATGTGCCCTCGCACCGCTTCAATGCCGGCGAGAAGATCATCTTCTGGGGCGGCGTGTTCGCGCTGGGCGCGCTGGTGGTCGCCTCGGGGCTGGTGCTCGACAAGCTGATTCCGGGACTGGCCTACACGCGGTCCGACATGCAGATCGCGCACATGATCCACGCGGTCGCGACGATCCTGATGATGGCGATGTTCCTCGGCCACATCTATCTCGGCACGATCGGCATGAAGGGGGCCTACCAGGCGATGCGCAGCGGCTATGTCGACGAGACCTGGGCCCGCGAGCACCATGAGCTGTGGGCCGCGGACGTCGCCGCGGGAAAGATCCCCGCCCAGCGTTCGGCGGGCGCCTCACCCACGAACCCGGCCGTGCAGGCCTGAGGCCCACCCGAGGAGGCCCGCGATGACCCGACTGCAGACCCTGCTCGCCGCGTCGTGCGCGGCCATGCTCGCCCTCCCGCTCGCCGCGCTGGCGAAGTTGCCGGCGCCGACGCCCGAGGCCAAGGCCAAGGCCGACGAGGCCAAGGCCAAGACGGCGCACGGCGACAAGGTCAACGCCTACAAGCTGTGCCTGGCGATGGACCGGACCGCGGCGCAGTACTTCAAGAGCTCGGGCAAGGATCCAGGCTCGGCCACCGCCACGCCGGCCTGCGCCGACCCGGGCCCCTTCGTCTACAACCCCGACGGCGTCGCGCCGGCGCCCGCCGCGCCGGTGGCGGCCGCGCCGGCCGCCGCGGCGGCACCGCACCGCAAGTGAGGCGCTCGCGCCGGCCATGGCGCGAGCGGTATGGCCCCGTCCGCGGGCCGCTGCCGCGCCGGCTTGTGCGATGCTTGCGCGATGACGTCCCCTGACGCCCTGCCGAGGCTGACCGCCGCCTGCGCCCCGTTGACCCGCACGGTCGAGGTGCTGGACGAGCATGGCGTGCGGCAGGCGATCCAGATCCCGGCGGAGCGGCCGCTGACGGTCTTCGTCGACAAGCGCGAGCTCGTCACGCTGATGACGCTGGGCGCGGCGCCGGAGCTGCTGGTGCTCGGCTACCTGCGCAACCAGCGGCTGGTCGGCGCGGTGGGCGACATCGAATCGATCACCGTGGACTGGGAGGTCGGCGCCGCCGCGGTCAGGACCCGCCGCGGCATCGAGGACTTCGAGCGCAAGACCGCCAGGCGTGTCGTCACCACCGGCTGCGGCCAGGGCACGGTGTTCGGCGGGCTGATGGACGAGCTCGACGCGGTCGTGCTGCCGTCGGCCGCGCAGGCGCGCGTCAGCCAGCGCGCCCTCTACGCGCTGCTGGAGGCGGTGCGCCGGCAGGAGAGCACCTACAAGTCGGCCGGCTCGGTGCATGGCTGCGCGATCTTCACGATCGATGGCGACGACGCACGCCTGGAGCGCTTCGTCGAGGACGTCGGTCGCCACAACGCGATCGACACGCTGGCCGGCTGGATGTGGCTGCAGGGCCTGGACGGGGCCGACAAGGCCTTCTACACGACCGGGCGGCTGACCAGCGAGATGGTCATCAAGTCGGCGCAGATGGGCGTGCCCGTCGTCGTGTCGCGCTCGGGCATCACGCAGATGGGCCACGAACTGGCGACGCGGCTGGGGCTGGCGCTGTTCGGCCGCGCGATGAACCGCCACTTCCTCTGCTACAGCGGCTTCGAGCGCTTCGACGCCGAGCCGGCGCTGGCCACACCGGCGGTGGCGCGCTGAGGCGCGCTCCTTAGAATCCGCGCTTCTGCGTCGAGGAAGCGCGATGAGCATCAAGAGCGACAAGTGGATCCGCCGCATGGCGGAGCAGCACGGCATGATCGAGCCCTTCGAGCCGGGCCAGGTGCGGCACGCGGCCGACGGCCACAGGATCGTCTCCTACGGCACCAGCAGCTACGGCTACGACATCCGCTGCGCGCCCGAATTCAAGGTCTTTACCAACATCTACAGCACGGTGGTGGATCCGAAGAACTTCGACGAGAAGAGCTTTGTCGACATCGAGGCCGATGTCTGCATCATCCCGCCGAACAGCTTCGCGCTGGCGCGCACCGTCGAGTACTTCCGCATCCCGCGCAATGTGCTGACGATCTGCCTGGGCAAGAGCACCTATGCGCGCTGCGGGATCATCGTCAACGTCACGCCGTTCGAGCCCGAGTGGGAGGGCTATGTGACGCTGGAGTTCAGCAACACCACGCCGCTGCCGGCCAAGATCTATGCCGGCGAGGGCTGTGCCCAGGTGCTGTTCTTCGAGAGCGACGAGGTCTGCGAGACCAGCTACAAGGACC
>CAYOXW010000226.1:0-4251 GCA_964408005.1 uncultured Methylibium sp. | reverse complement strand
CGCCGAGCACCTGCTGCAGTTCGCGGTGATGGGCAGCGCGCTGGTCGCGGCGGTCGAGGGCAAGGCCAACCCGACGGTCGGCCTGCTCAACATCGGCGAAGAGGCGATCAAGGGCAGCGACACCATCAAGCGCGCCGGCGAGCTGCTGCGCGAGGCGGCCGCCGGCGGGCACCTGAACTTCGTCGGCAACGTCGAGGGCAACGACATCTTCACCGGCAAGGCCGACATCGTCGTGTGCGACGGCTTCGTCGGCAATGTCGCGCTGAAGACCGCCGAGGGCCTGGCCTCGATGCTCTCGTCCTTCATCCGCCAGGAGTTCACGCGCACCTGGTACGCGAAGCTGGCCGCGCTGGTTGCGCTGCCGGTGCTGCGGCATTTCAAGAACCGCGTCGACCACCGCCGTTACAACGGCGCCGCGCTGCTCGGCCTGCGCGGGCTGGTGTTCAAGAGCCACGGCTCGGCCGACGCCTTCGCGTTCGAGCAGGCGCTGAACCGGGCTTATGATGCGGCGCGCCACCGACTGCTCGACCGCGTGCACGACCGCATCCTCGAGACGCTGCAGGCCCTGCCGGCCGAGCCGGCGCCGCAGGACGGATCGGTGCCCCAAGCCGCATGACCTCGTCTTCCCACCCGACCCATACACGCATCACCGGCACCGGCAGCTACCTGCCACCGCGCCGACTGAGCAACGAGCAGCTCGCCGCCGAACTGGCGGAGCGCGGCGTCGAGACGTCCGATGCCTGGATCGTCGAGCGCACCGGCATCCGCCGCCGCCACATCGCCGCCGACGGCGTGACGGCCAGCGACCTCGCGCTCGAGGCGGCGCGCCACGCGCTCGAGGCCGCCGGACGACGCGCCGACGAGATCGACCTGCTCATCGTCGCGACCTCGACGCCGGACATGGTGTTTCCGTCGACCGCCTGCATCGTGCAAGCCAAGCTCGGCATCGTCGGCTGCCCGGCCTTCGACGTGCAGGCGGTGTGCTCGGGCTTCGTCTACGCGTTGACGATCGCCGATTCGCTGATCCGCACCGGCGCGGCACGTCGGGCGCTCGTGATCGGCGCCGAGGTGTTCTCGCGCATCCTCGACTTCAGCGACCGCACCACCTGCGTGCTGTTTGGCGATGGCGCCGGCGCGGTGGTGCTCGAGGCCAGCGACACGCCGGGCATCCTTGCCACCGAGTTGCACGCCGATGGGCGCCATGTCGGCATCCTGTGCGTGCCCGGCACCGTGTCGGGCGGCAAGGTGATCGGCGACCCGCTGCTGAAGATGGACGGCCAGGCGGTGTTCAAACTCGCCGTCGGCGTGCTCGAGGACGCCGCGCGTGCGGTGCTCCAGAAGGCCGGCCGCCAGGACAGCGACATCGACTGGCTGATCCCGCACCAGGCCAACATCCGCATCATGCAGGGCACGGCCAAGAAGCTGAAGCTGCCGCTGGACAAGCTCATCGTCACCGTCGATGAGCATGGCAACACCTCGGCCGCCTCGGTGCCGCTGGCGCTCGACCATGCGGTGCGCGCCGGCAAGGTGCGGCGCGGCGACACCGTGATGCTCGAGGGCGTCGGCGGTGGCTTCACCTGGGGCGCGGTGCTGCTCGATTTCTGAGCGGCCCGGCCCGATCCACGACACACAGGAGATATTGCGGATGACGGCTTTCGCCTTCGTCTTTCCCGGCCAGGGTTCGCAGAGCGTCGGCATGCTCGACGCCTGGGGTGAGCACCCCGTGGTGCGCGACACGCTGGCCGAGGCCTCGGCCGCGCTCGGCGAGGACCTTGCCGCGCTGATCAAGAACGGTCCGAAGGAGGCGCTGGATCTCACCGCCAACACCCAGCCGGTGATGCTGGTCGCGAGCGTCGCCTGCTGGCGCGTCTGGCGGGCCGAGGGCGGCGCGCAGCCGGCCGTCGTCGCCGGCCACTCGCTCGGCGAGTACAGCGCGCTGGTCGCGGCCGGTGCGCTGAGCCTCGCCGACGCGGTGCCGCTGGTGCGCCTGCGCGCGCAGGCGATGCAGCAGGCGGTGCCGGTCGGCGCCGGCGCGATGGCGGCGATCCTCGGCCTGGACGCCGACGCGGTGCGCGCCGGCTGTGCCGAGGCCGCCGCGGCCACCGGCGAGCCGGTCGAGGCCGCCAACTACAACGATCCTAAGCAGACCGTGATCTCGGGTGCCAAGGCGGCCGTCGACAAGGCCTGCGAGCTGCTGAAGGCGGCCGGCGCGAAGCGCGCGCTGCCGCTGGCGGTGTCGGCGCCCTTCCACTCGAGCCTGATGAAGCCGGCGGCCGAGGCGCTGCGCGCCCGGCTCGAGACCGTGGCGCTCGCGGCCCCGACGATTCCCGTGATCAACAACATCGACGTGGCCGTGCAGACCGAGCCGGCCGCGATCAAGGAAGCCCTGTACCGCCAGGCCTTTGGCCCGGTGCGCTGGGTCGAGACGGTGCAGGCGATCAAGGCGCGCGGCATCGCCCAGGTGGTCGAGTGCGGCCCGGGCCAGGTGCTGGCCGGCCTGGTCAAGCGCGTCGACGCCGAGCTGGTGACCTTCAACATCTTCGATCCGGCGAGCCTCGCCGACACCCAGGGGGCGCTGGCATGAGCGACACCAAGCAAGTCGCGCTGGTCACCGGCGCCAGCCGCGGCATCGGCCGCGCGATCGCGCTGACGCTGGCGCAGCGTGGCTACAAGGTCATCGGCACCGCGACCAGCGAGTCCGGCGCCGCCGCGATCACCGAGGCGCTGGCGCCGCACGGCGGCCGCGGCATCGCGCTGAACGTGACCGACGCGGCCGCGCTGGATGCGGCGATCGACGGCATCGTCAAGACCGACGGCGGCTTGCACGTGCTGGTCAACAACGCCGGCATCACGCGCGACCAGCTGTCGATGCGCATGAAGGACGAGGACTGGGATGCGGTGCTCGACACCAACCTGAAGGCGGTGTTCCGCGCCAGCCGCGCGGCGATCCGGCCGATGATGAAGCAGCGCTACGGGCGTATCGTCAGCATCACCTCGGTGGTGGGGGCGAGCGGCAACCCGGGTCAGGCCAACTACGCCGCTGCCAAGGCCGGCGTGGCCGGCATGACGCGCTCGCTGGCGCGCGAGCTCGGCAGCCGCGGCATCACCGTCAACTGCGTCGCACCGGGCTTCATCCAGACCGACATGACGGAGGGGCTGCCCGAGGCGCAGAAGGCCGCGCTGCTGGCGCAGATCCCGCTGGGGCGCCTGGGGGCACCCGAGGAGATTGCCGAGGCGGTGGCCTTCCTCGCCTCGGCAGGCGCCGGCTACATCACCGGCAGCGAGTTGCACGTCAACGGCGGCATGTTCATGAGTTGAGACAACGCGTCGGGCGGCATCCACCGGTGGCCGCCGGACGCCCCAGGGCTGTCACCCTGGTGCCCTTAGAATCACCGGCTGTTTTTGGAACTCTCCCTGGAGGAGTCATGAGCGACATCGAAGCACGCGTCAAGAAGATCATCGCCGAGCAACTCGGCGTGGCCGAAGGCGAGGTCACCAACGAGAAGGCCTTCGTCGCCGATCTGGGCGCGGATTCGCTCGACACGGTCGAACTGGTGATGGCGCTCGAGGACGAGTTCGGCATCGAGATCCCGGACGAAGAGGCCGAGAAGATCACCACCGTGCAGCTCGCGATCGACTACGCGAAGTCGCACGCCAAGGCCTGATTCGCGGTTGCGCATGAGTCGTCGTCGCGTCGTCGTGACGGGCCTCGGGCTCGTCACCCCCGTGGGCAACACGGTGGCCGAGTCCTGGGCGAACCTCGTCGCAGGCCGCTCGGGCATTGCCAACGTCACCAAGTTCGACGCATCCAACCTGGCCTGCCGCTTCGCCGGCGAGGTCAAGGGCTTCAACATCGAGGACTACATCCCCGGCAAGGAAGCCCGTCACATGGACACCTTCATCCATTTCGGCCTGGCAGCGTCGCTGCAGGCCGTCAAGGATGCGGGCCTGCCCACCGGTGATGCGTTGAGCGAGGAGCAGGCCGAGCGCATCGGCTGCCTGGTCGGTTCCGGCATTGGCGGCCTGCCGATGATCGAGCTGACCCACGCCGAGTACGCGGCGCGCGGGCCGCGGCGCATCTCGCCGTTCTTCGTGCCGGCCTCGATCATCAACATGATCTCGGGGCACCTGTCGATCCAGTGCGGCTTCACCGGCCCCAACCTGGCGATCGTCACCGCCTGCACGACCGGCCTGCACTGCCTCGGTCAGGCGGCGCGGATGATCCAGTACGGCGAGGCCGACGTGATGGTC
>CAYOXW010000225.1:0-4273 GCA_964408005.1 uncultured Methylibium sp. | reverse complement strand
CAGGTCGTTGTTGCCCTGGGCGATCTGCGCCGAGGCGGTGGCCACGCTCTCGGCGTTGCCGCGCACGCCGGCGACGATCTGCGACAGATTGGTCTGCATGCCGCGCAGCGCGTCGAGCAGCTGGCCGACCTCGTCGCGGCCGGCCTGCGGCACGGCGAGCGTCAGGTCGCCGTCGGCGATCGCCTGCGCCGCGCGCTGGGCGCCGCGCAGGCCGCCGGTGGTGCCGCGCGCCATCCACCAGGCGAAGCCGGTGTAGGCGAGCGCGAGCAGCGCGCACAGCGCCAGCGTCGCGATCACGGTGTGGCGCACCGAGGCCGCGCGCGCCTGCAGCGCCGCGTCGATCCGCTCGGTGCCGATCTGGTTGAGCTCGAACTGGCGCTTGATCGCGACCGTCAGCGTCGCGAAATAGGCGTTCGGGTCGTAGGTCGCCTGCTCGGCCAGCTCGAGCTCGGCGATCGCCAGCTCCGTCGCCTCGGTGACGCCCTGGTGCAGCGCGGCCAGCGGGGCCTCGAACTGCGCCGCGAAGGCCGGCTCGGCGGCCATCGCCTTGTGCATCGAGGCGCGCACGCGCTCGTGGCTGTCGTTGGCCAGCGCCACCAGCGTGCCGATCAGGCGGCGGTCGTCCACGCTCAGGGCCTGCTGCGTCAGCATGCGCGTGCCGACCGCGCGCAGCTGGCCGAGCCTCTCGGTCAGCAGCACGCCGTCGCCGGCGGTCGCGCTCATCGTGAAGTAGGTCGGCGCCTCGGGGTCGAGCGACCAGCCGTACAGGCCCATCGCCGCGTCGAGCACCGCCCGCTGCGCGCTCACGATCTCGGTGTGGCGGCGGAAGCTGTCGGCGCCGGTCGGCGTGCCGGCGGCGACCTCGCCGGCCAGCTTGCGCCACTGGGCGGCCGCCTCCTGCCAGCGCGTGCGCAGCGCCTCGGCCGCGTCGGCGCCGGCCAGCAGCGCGCTCACGGCCTCGACCGCCTGGTCGACCTCGCGGGCCTTCGCGGGCCGTGCCTCCTGGGCCTGGGCATTGCCGGCCAGCGCGCCGGCGGACAGGCCACGGTGCTCCTGGGTGACGCGGATCGCCGCGTACAGGCCGCGCATCGTCGGCGTGCCGGAGGCCTCGCGGGCGGCGAAGCCCAGCTCCTTGGCGGCGGCACGCCAGTACAGCGTGGCCGGGACGGTCACCGCGAGGGCCGCGAGCAGGCCGAGCAGCAGGAATTTGCGGGAGATGTTCAGATGAGTAAGGAAGGACATGGAGTCACCAGAAAGGGCGGGCACAGGCCAGCCCCTGGGGCTGGCGCGTTTGCAGTGGGCATCGGCCGCGGCGCGGCGAACTTGAGGGTGTGCGGCCTTCCTAGAATCGCGCCACCGCCCGCGGCCGTGCCCGGGTGCACGCATGAGCGCTAGCAACCCCCTGCTTCAGCCCTGGACGGCCGACCACGGCCTGCCCCCGTTCGACGCGATCGATGCGGCGCATTTCGAGCCCGCCTTCGAGCAGGCGCTGCGCGAGCACCGCGCCGAGCTCGAGGCGATCGCCACGCAGCCGGCGCCGCCGAGCTTCGACAACACCGTCGCCGCCTTCGACGCGAGCGGGCGGCTGCTGAAGCGGCTCGAGCCGCTGTTCCGCAACCTGGCCGCGTCCGAGAGCACGGCGGCGCTGCAGGGCGTCGAGCGCGCGCTCGCGCCGCGGCTGGCCGCGCACGAGAGCGCGGTCTATCTGCACGCCGGCGTGTTTGCGCGCGTCGAGGCCCTGCATGCGCGGCGCGCCGAACTCGGCCTCGATGGCGAGTCGCTGCGGCTGCTCGAGCGCGTGCACCTGGACTTCGTACGCGCCGGGGCCCGGCTGGCGCCGCCGGCCCGGCTGCGCCATGCGGCCCTGGCCGAGCGGCTGGCGACGCTCTACACCCGCTTCAGCCAGAACCTGCTGGCCGACGAGGCGGACTGGGTGCTGTGGCTGCGGGACGAGGCCGACCTGGATGGCCTGCCCGGCGACCTGCGCGAGGTGGCGCGCGCGGCGGCGGCGCAGCGCGGTCATCCGCAGGCCTGGGCGATCACGCGGTCGCGCTGCCCTTCCTGAGCCACTCGACGCGGCGTGAGCTGCGCGAGCAGGTCTGGCGTGCCTGGGTCGGCCGCGGCGAGGGCACGCTGGTCGCCGCGGCGCGCGACAACCGGCCGGTCGCCGCCGAGATCATGGCCTTGCGGCTGGAGCAGGCGCGGCTGCTCGGCCAGGCGAGCTATGCCGATCACGCGCTGGCCGACCGCATGGCCGGGACACCGCAGGCGGTGCGCGCGCTGCTCGAGCGCGTCTGGGCGCCGGCGCTGCGACGCGCCGCCGACGAGCGCGCGGCGCTGCGCGAACTGGCCAACGCCGAGGGCGGTCCGGCGGTGCTGCAGGCCTGGGACTGGCGCTTCTATGCGCAGCGGCTGCGGCGGGCACGCCACCGGCTCGACGACGCCGAGCTGAAGCCCTATTTCAGCCTCGATCGCATGCTCGAGGCGATGTTCGACTGCGCGCACCGGCTGTTCGGCCTCGCCTTCACCGAGCGCCGCGACCTGCCGCTGTACCACCCGGACGTGCGGCTGTGGGAGGTGAACGACGCGGCCAGCGGCGCGCCGGTCGGCGCCTTCATCGGCGACAACTTCGCGCGGCCCGGCAAGCGGGGCGGCGCCTGGATGGGGGCCTACCGCTGGCAGTCGGCGCTGGGCGGGGGCACGCGGCCGCTGATCGTCAACAACAACAACTTCGCGCCGGCGCCGCCCGGCCGTCCGGCGCTGCTGGGCGTCGACGAGGTGCGCACGCTGTTCCACGAGTTCGGCCATGCGCTGCACGGGCTGCTGTCGCGGGTGCAGCATGAGCGGCTGTCCGGCGCGAACGTGCTGCGCGACTTCATCGAGCTGCCCTCGCAGCTGTTCGAGCACTGGGCGTTCGAGCCGGCGGTGCTGGGGCGCCATGCGCGGCATGTCGACACCGGCGCGGCGATGCCGGCGGCGCTGATCGACAGGCTGCGCGCCGCGCGGCGCGACGAGCAGGGTTTCGAGGCGGTGCTCTACACGGCGGCGGCGCTGGTCGATCTGGCGCTGCACGAGCGCGAATCGATGGAGGGGCTGGATCTCGACGCCTTCGAGGCGGCCGAGCGCGAGCGCCTCGGCGTGCCCGCGGACATCGGCCTGATGCACCGGCTGCCGCAGTTCCGCCACCTGTTCGCCGGCGACGGCTACGCGGCCGGCTATTACGCCTACCTGTGGGCCGAGGTGCTCGACGCCGATGCCCACGCGGCCTTCGTCGAGGCCGGCGACCCCTTCGACGCCGCGACCGCGCGGCGTCTGCTGACGCGGATCTACGCCGTCGGCGACAGCGTCGAGCCGGGGGCGGCCTACCGGGCCTTTCGCGGCCGCGACGCCGGCGTCGAGCCGATGCTGCGCCAGCGCGGGCTGTTGCCCTAGGCCCTCAGGGCCGCGCGCGCCGCCTGCAGCGTCGCTTCGAGGTCCGCGGGGCTGTGCGCGGCGCTGACGAAGCCGGCCTCGTAGAGCGCCGGCGCGAGGTAGACCCCGCGCTCGAGCATGGCGTGGAAGAAGCGGTTGAAGCGGTCCTTGTCGGTCGCCATCACCGCCGGGTAGTCCTGCGGCAGGGTGTCGGCGAAGAAGAAGCCGAACATGCCGCCCTCGCAGTCGCCGACCATCGGCACACCGGCCTCCCGCGCGGCGGCCAGCAGGCCCTCGGTCAGCGTGCGGGTGCTGCGCGCCAGAGCCTCGAAGAAGCCCGGCTTCTGGATCTCGCGCAGCGTCGCCAGCCCGCAGGCGGTGGCGACCGGGTTGCCGCTGAGCGTGCCGGCCTGGTAGACCGGCCCCAGCGGCGCGAGCTGCTCCATCACCGCCTTCGGCCCCGCGAAGGCCGCCAGCGGCATGCCGCCGCCGATGACCTTGCCGAACACGCTGAGGTCCGGCTGGAAACCCGGGATCGCCTTCGCGTACAGGCTCTGCGCGCCGCCGAGCGCGACGCGAAAGCCCGTCATCACCTCGTCGAGCACCAGCAGCGCGCCGTGCCGGGTGCACAGCTCGCGCAGCCGCGTCATGAAGGGTAGGCTGGCGCGCACGAAATTCATGTTCCCGGCGATCGGCTCGAGCATCACGCAGGCGATGTCCCGGCCGTGCGCGTCGAAGGCCGCTTCGAGCTGGGCGACGTCGTTGTAGGGCAGCACCAGGGTGTGCTGCACCACCTCGGCCGGCACGCCGGCGCTGGTGGGGTTGCCAAAGGTGGCCAGGCCCGAGCCGGCCTTGACCAGCA
>CAYOXW010000224.1:0-4282 GCA_964408005.1 uncultured Methylibium sp. | reverse complement strand
CCAGGGCGAGGGCGATGAGGCCACCGTCTACGTGCTGGAAGTCAATCCGCGCGCCTCGCGCACCGTGCCCTTCGTCAGCAAGGCCACCGGCCAGCCGCTGGCCAAGATCGCCGCGCGCTGCATGGTCGGCCAGCAGCTCGGCGGTCAGAAGGCGCTGAAGGGCGAGGCGCCGCGCGAGATCGTGCCGCCCTACTTCTCGGTCAAGGAGGCGGTGTTCCCGTTCAACAAGTTCCCCGGCGTCGACCCCATCCTCGGCCCCGAGATGCGCTCGACCGGTGAAGTCATGGGCGCGGGCCGTAGCTTCGGCGAGGCGATGCTCAAGAGCCAGCTCGGCGCCGGCTCCAAGCTGCCGACCAAGGGCACGGTCGTGATCACGGTCAAGAACGCCGACAAGCAGCGCGCGGTCAAGATCGCCGGCGACCTGGTCGACCTCGGCTTCGTCGTCGTCGCGACCAAGGGCACGGCGGCCGCCATCGCCGCGGCCGGCGTGCCGGTCAGGCTGGTCAACAAGGTCAAGGACGGCCGCCCGCACATCGCCGACCTGATCAAGGCCGGCGAGATCCAGCTGGTGTTCACGACCGTCGACGAGACCCGCACCGCGATCGCCGACAGTCGCTACATCCGCACCGCGGCGATCGCCAACCGCGTCAGCTACTACACGACGATGGCCGGTTGCGAGGCGGCCGTCGAGGCGCTGAAGCACCAGGAGGATCTGACCGTGCATTCCCTGCAGGAACTGCACGCGGAACTCCACTAAACTGGCAAGGAACTGACGGCCGCCCCGTGTTTCGGGGCGGCTGAATTTTTTGTCGAGCAGGATTCGAGAGACACCATGGCCACCATTCCGCTGACCAAGCGCGGCGCCGAGCAGCTGAAGGCAGAGCTGCAGCGCCTGAAGAGCGTCGAGCGCCACGCCGTGATCCAGGCGATCGCCGAGGCGCGTGCCCAGGGCGACCTGTCGGAGAACGCCGAGTACGAGGCCGCCAAGGACAAGCAGGGCTTCATCGAGGGTCGCATCCTCGAGATCGAGAGCAAGCTCGCGGCGGCGCAGATCATCGATCCGGCTTCGCTCGATGCGGGAGGGCGCGTCGTGTTCGGCTCGACCGTCGACCTCGAGGACGAGGAGTCGGGTTCGCAGGTCACCTACCAGATCGTCGGTGACGACGAGGCCGATTTGAAGCAGGGGCTGATCTCGGTCAGCTCGCCGATCGCGCGCGCGATGATTGGCAAGGAGGCCGGCGATGTGGCCGAGTTCCAGGCCCCGGGCGGCAAGCGCCGCTACGAGATCGTCGAGGTCCGCTACCAGTGACCGGCCTGTCGGAGCGGCTGCGCCGCCTGCTGCCAGGGGTCTGGGCGGGGCTGATGCTCGCGCTCGGCGCGGTCGCCGCGCCGAGCCTGTTCATGCTGCTCGAGCGCACCGAGGCCGGCCGCGTCGCTGGCCGCCTGTTCACCGTCGAGGCCCAGCTCAGCCTGGTGCTGGCGGTCGCGCTGGGCCTGCTTGAGCGCACCCGCGCCGCACGGCGCGCCGAGGCCGGAGACGGCCCACGCATCAGCGCCGAGCTGCTGCTCGTCCTCGGGGCCCTGTTCTGCACCGTGCTGGGCCATTTCGCGCTGCAGCCGATGATGGCCGTCGCGCGGGCCGGGCAGGGGGCTTGGTCCTTCGGGGCGCTGCATGGCCTGTCGAGTGCGCTCTTCGCGCTCAAGGGGCTGCTGGTCGCGACGCTGGCCTGGCGGGCGTCGCGCGGCTGAGCGCGCGGCCCGGTGCTTGCATGCCCAGGGCCGCATCCGGAGTGCCGCGATGAACCACGATCAGACGCCCGTCAACGCCTGGCCCGGCTTGGCCGGGATCTTCGCTGCCGGCCTGCTGGCGGCGCTGCCGCTGGCGGCCACGGTCCTCATCGTCGTCTGGGCCGCGCAGTTGCTGTTCGAGTACGTCGGGCCGGACAGTCTGGTCGGCCGGCAGCTCGTCGCGCTCGGCCTGCGGGGCAGCAGCTCGGAGGTGATCGGCTACCTGCTGGGGATCGCCTTCGTCGCCGTGGCGATCTTCATGCTGGGTCTGCTCGTGCAGACGCGCCTGCGGCCCTGGCTCGGCAGCGTCGTCGATGCGCTGGTCGAGCGGATTCCGGTGGTGCGCAGCATCTACGGCATCGCGCAGCGGCTCGTCGAGCTGATCGGCCCGCGCGACACCGGCGGGCTGCAGTCGATGCGGCCGGTGTGGTGCCACTTCGGCGGCCCGGGAGGCGCGGCGGCGCTGGGCCTGCTGTCCTGTGCCGAACCGATCGAGCTGGGCGGCCTCGCCTATCACGCGGTGCTGATCCCGACCTCGCCGGTGCCGGTGGGCGGTGGCCTGCTCTACGTGCCGACGAGCTGGGTGACGCCTGCGGACATCGGCATCGAGGCGTTGACGAGCATCTACGTCTCGATGGGCGTCACCTCCAACGAGCACCTGGTGCCGAGGCCGGCGGCCTCGGCGGGGTGACTCAGCTGCCGCTCTTCTTGCGGCTGTTGATGCGCTCCTTGGCGCGCTTGACGATGCCGCCGGCCGTCAGCCGCTGGTTGCCCAGCACCGTGAGCTTCTTGACCTGGGCGCGGTGGTTGCCGCTCTTGGAGAACTTCAGGATCTTCACCACCCGGGGGCCGGACTTGCGGTCCTCGCGCTCGGTCTTTTCCTTCGGCGGCAGCGGGCGCCAGAGCACCAGCAGCTTGCCGATGTGCTGGATCGGCGCGGCGTCGAGCTGCTCGCACAGCGCGGCCAGCATGGCCTCGCGGGTGTCGCGTTCGTCGGAGAACACGCGCACCTTGATCAGGCCGTGGGCCTTCAGGGCGGCGTCGGTTTCCTTGACGACTGCGGGTGACAAACCCTCGCCACCGATCATCACGACCGGGTCGAGGTGGTGCGCATCGGCGCGATGGGCCTTGCGCTGGGCAGGCGTCAATTGAAGGGCGGGCATCTGCCTATTATCGGGTGGTCATGAAAGTCAAGACGAAAAGCAAGAAGGTCAACAAGGCGTGGTTGAACGACCATGTCAACGATCCCTACGTGAAGCTCGCGCAGAAAGAGGGCTACCGGGCCCGCGCCGCCTACAAGTTGAAGGAGATCGACGAGGCGCTCGGGCTGATCAAGCCCGGTCAGCTCGTGGTCGACCTGGGCGCTGCCCCTGGGGCCTGGAGCCAGTACCTGCGGCGGCGCTTTGCGCCCAAGGAGGCCGGTGGCGGCGGGGCCGCGGCGGGCGAGCTCAACGGCACGATCATCGCGCTGGACCTGCTCGAATTCGAGCCGATCGAGGGCGTGCACTTCATCCAGGGCGATTTCCATGAGGAGGCCGCGCTGGAGCAGCTGAAGGCTGCGCTGGCGGGGCGCCCGGTGGACGTCGTGGTCTCGGACATGGCTCCCAACCTGTCGGGCATCGCCTCATCGGACTCGGCGCGCATCGCGCTGCTGGTCGAGCTCGCCGTCGAATTCGCCCAGGCCCACCTGAAGCCCGGTGGTGCGCTGGTGTGCAAGGTGTTTCACGGCAGCGGCTACAGCCAGCTGGTCGAACTGTTCAAACGGCAGTTTCGCGTCGTCAAACCGATCAAACCGAAGGCATCGCGCGATAAATCCTCGGAAACCTTTCTGGTCGGCATCGGTCTCAAGAAGCCGGGTGCAACGGTCGAAAGCGACTGAATCGAAAACCCTTTTCGGGGCTTCGCCCAGGGGCGGTGGTGGCAAAGTCGGTCAGTCCTGGGACTTGACTCGAATAAACTTGGGCCCATATGCCAGCGAGGCAAGCAGTTTGTCATTTCGCGATCGCCGCGCAGCGGCGCGCGCGCTGAAGTTTCCGGCGAAGGAGCCGCAGTGAACAATCAATGGTTCTCCAAGATCGCGGTCTGGCTGGTGATCGCGCTCGTCTTGTTCACCGTCTTCAAGCAGTTCGACCGGACCGCTGCGGCCAGCGGCCAGATCGGCTACTCCGAGTTCCTCGAGGAGGTGCGCAGCAAGCGCATCGCGACCGTGACGCTGCAGGAGGGCGGCGGCGGGGCCACCGAGATTCGTGCGACGACCGTCGAGGGCAAGCCGCTGCGCACCACCGCGACCTACCTGGACCGCGGCCTGGTCGGTGACCTGATCAACAACAACGTCAAGTTCGACGTCAAGCCGCGCGAGGAGCCCTCGCTGCTGATGAGCATCCTCGTCAGCTGGGGCCCGATGCTGCTGCTGATCGGCGTGTGGATCTACTTCATGCGCCAGATGCAGGGCGGCGGCAAGGGTGGCGCCTTCAGCTTCGGCAAGAGCAAGGCC
>CAYOXW010000223.1:0-4285 GCA_964408005.1 uncultured Methylibium sp. | reverse complement strand
GCCGCTGCCGTTGCTCGCGCGCTGGCGCGCGCGCCGCGCGGCGCGCCGTGCCGCGGCCGCCGCCGCGCGCCAGCCGGCCGAGAGCGCCCACGAGGACACCCTGCTCGAGCCGCGGCACGCGTCCGACGACGATCACAGCGTGCTCGACACCGAGGCCCTGCTCGGCGACGAGTCGATGCTGATGGCCGAGCTGCCGCCCGCCACCGCCGCGATCGACGAGCACGCCGAGATGGCGGCGCTGGCCGAACTGATGGAGCCGCCGGCGGCCGCCGCGGCCGACGCGCCGACGCCGGGCTTCCTGCGCCAGGCCGATCGGGCCGCGCGCTGGCAGCGCCCGCGCGTGCGGGCCTCGCTCGCGGTGGCCGCGCTGCTGCTCGCCGGCACGCTGGCGGGCCAGATCGCGATCCAGTTCCGCGACGCCTTCGCCGCACGCTGGCCCGAGTCGCGCCCGGCGCTCGAGGCGCTGTGCGAGGCGATGGGCTGCACGCTCGGCCCGCTGCGGCGCGTCGCGGCGCTCAGTGTCGAGGCCAGCGGCCTGGCCCCGGGCGACGCGCCCGAGCTCTACCGCCTGACGCTGACGCTGCGCAACCGCGACAACGTCGCGCTGGCCACGCCCTCGGTCGACCTGAGCCTCACCGACCTGCGCGGCGAGCTCGTCACACGCAAGGTGCTGGCCCCGCAGGAGCTGCGGCGCCAGTCCGACCGGGTGCCGCTGGGCACCGCGCTCGAGGCCGCCTCCGAGACACCGGTGGAGGTGCGCTTCGTGGTGCGTGGCGAGCGCGTCAGCGGCTACACGGTCGAGCTGTTCTATCCCTGAGGAGTCTTCATGCCCGCGCTGATCTGCGGTTCGCTCGCCTTCGACACCATCACGACCTTCCCGGGCCGCTTCGCGCAGCAGATCCTGCCCGAGCAGATCCACATCCTCAACGTCAGCTTCCTGGTGCCGACGCTCAAGCGCGAGTTCGGCGGCTGCGCCGGCAACATCGCCTACACGCTGGCCGCGCTCGGCGGCACGCCGGTCGTGATGGCCGCGCTCGGTGCCGACGGCGACGGCTACCTCGAGCGCCTGCGCGGCTGGGGCCTGGACACCGCGCTGGTCGCGCGCGTCGCCGAGACCTACACGGCGCAGGCGATCATCATCACCGACCAGGACAACAACCAGATCACCGCCTTCCACCCCGGCGCGATGCAGTTCGCCGAGCGCACCGCGGTGCCGGCCGGGCGCGGCGACCTAGCGCTGGCGATCGTCGCGCCCGACGGCCGCGACGCGATGCTGCAGCATGCCGCGCAGCTCGCCGCCGCCGGCATCCCCTTCGTGTTCGATCCCGGCCAGGGCCTGCCGATGTTCGACGGCGAGGAGCTGAAGCGCTTCGTCGCGCAGGCCAGCTGGGTCGCGGTCAACGACTACGAGGCCAAGATGCTCAGCGAGCGCACCGGCCAGAGCATCGAGCAGATGTCACGCTCCCACCTGCGCGGCATCGTCGTCACGCTCGGCGCGCAGGGCTGCGAGGTCTGGATCAACGGCGAGCGCGAGCTCGTGCCGGGCGTCGCCGCCGCAGCGGTGGTCGACCCGACCGGCTGCGGCGACGCCTTCCGCGGCGCGCTGCTCTACGGCCTGGAGCGCGACTGGCCGCTGGCGCGCTGCGCCGCGCTCGGCAACCGCGTCGGCGCGCTCAAGATCGCCCAGGCCGGTCCGCAGAACCACCGCATCGACCGCGCCGCGCTCGGGCTGGCGTAAGCCTCAAGTCCCGGCCACTTCGGCCGATAGCTCCATCGGAAGGCCGCCGAGCGCGACGAATGCACGCGCGCCGGCCGGCCGGGCTTGCTAAGGTGTTTACGGAACACGCCGGCGGCCCCGACGACCGACCGGATGCCAAGGAGGTGTGCCCATGAATGCAATAACCCTGTTCCTGCTGCTGTGCACCGCCACCGCACTGACGGCGCTGACCTGGTGGGGCGCCGCGTGGTGGTACGGCCGCAAGCTCGCCGACCTGCACGGCAAGCTCGAGAAGACGCGCCAGACCGCGACCCAGGCCGCGACCGCGACGCGACGCCAGATCAGCCAGCTGCAAAAGGAGCTGGCCGCGCGCGCGCCGCTCGCCAAGGGCGCCGCCGCGCCGCACCCGGCGCGCGACGAGGCGGCCGAGCTGGCCGCGCGCAAGCAGGCGCTGCTGGACGACGACAGCTTCGACAAGACCATCCGCCTGCCCGCCCACGGCTTCGCCGACACGCAGCCGATGATGTGACGGCAGGGGCCGCCGCCGCGGCGGCTCGCCGCGCTCAGTAGAGCTTCGGCTCGCCCGGCGGGCGGGTCTTGAAGCGCTTGTGCACCCACAGGTACTGCGCCGGGTTCTCGCGGATGCGCGCCTCGATCCACTGGTTCATCCGCAGCGCGTCGGCCTGCGCGTCGTCGCTCGGCCAGTCGGTCCAGGGCTCGAAGAACCGCACCCGGTAGCCGCGCCCGCCGGGCAGCATCTCGGCCACCACCGGCTGCACCGTCATGCCCAGGGCCCGCGCCATGCGCGAAGGCGCCAGCAGCGTCGCCGCCGGCACGCCGAAGAAGGGCACGAAGGCCGCGTCCTTGCGGCCGAAATCCATGTCGGGCAGGTTGAAAAAGTTGCGCCCCGCCTTGATCGCGCGGATCAGCGGCTTGGCGCCGTCGCGCCGCGAGTACAGCTCGACCCGCCCGAAGCGCAGCCGCGCGCGGCGCATGGCCGCGTCGAGCACCGGATTGCTCTGGGTCTGGTAGATCGTGCAGCCAACGCCCCGGGTCCGCAGGTGCAGCGCCACCGGCGCGACATCGAGCGCGAGGAAATGCGGCACCAGCCACATCAACGGGCCGCTGTGCCGGTCGGCCAGATCGACCGGCCCCTCGATATGGATCAGGCGGCTCAGGCGCGACAGCGGGGCGTACCACAGCAGGCTGCGCTCGAGCAGGCTGCGGCCCAGCCACTCGAAGTGATCCCGCGCCAGCGCGCGCCGCGCCGCCTCGTCGAGCTCGGGGAGGCAGAGCTCGAGGTTGCGCAACGCGATGCGGCGACGCGCATGCCCCAGCAGCCACAGCAGCCGCCCGAGCCCGCGGCCCAGCGCCGCCAGCAGCGGCAGCGGCAGCCAGTGCAGCAGCCACAGCAGCGCGAGCAGCCCGCGGGTCATGCGGAACCCTCCCGGCGCGGCGCCTTGTAGCGGTGGTAGCCCCACAGGTACTGCTCCGGGCACTGCAGGATCAGCCGCTCCATCGCGCGATTGATCGCCGCGGCGGCCTCGGCCGGGTCGGCGGGCAGCGGCTCGCCCAGCTCGGCCACGCGCACCCGGTAGCCGGCACCGCGCGGCAGCCGCTCGCCCCAGACCAGCAGCAGCGCGCAGCCGGTCTGCTGCACCAGGCGGGCGGCCAGCGTCATCGTGTAGGCCGGCTTGCCGAAGAACGGCGCCCACACGCCCAGGCCCTCGGGCGGTACCTGGTCGGGCAGCAGGCCGACGACCTCGCCGCGCTTGAGCGCCCGGATCATCTGGCGCACGCCACCGAGCGTGGCCGGCGCCGCGTCCAGCCCCGGGCGGCGGCGCGCCGACTCGACAAGCTCGCGCAGCCAGGGCTTGCGCGCCGGGCGGTACAGCACCGTCATCGCACCGCGCCCGGCGCCGTAGCGCGCCGCGTAGGACTGGCCGATCGCCTCGAAGCAGCCCAGGTGCGGCGTCAACATCACCAGGCCGCGGCCGGCCGCCTGGGCCTGCTCGATGCGCTCGCCGCCCTGCCAGTGCACCGGCATCGGCAGCGGCGCGTCGGCCGGGCGCGCCCACAGCGGCGGCAGCTCCGCCAGCATGCGCCCGCTGGCCGCGACCGCCGCGCGCGCGCGCGACCAGGGCACGCCGGCCTGCGCGGCATTGGCGCGAAAGCGCCGCCGGTAGCCGGGCGAGCCCAGGTAGACGGCCCAGCCCAGCGCGCCGCCCAGCGCATGCAGCAGCGCGAGCGGCCAGCCTGCCAACAGGCGCATCAGGGTCGTCAGGAAGCGGCTCATCGGTGCTCGGTAGAATTCGTGCGTCGCCGAGTTACAGGACTACTTGCGGGGCGATCGCAGCCGGATGACCGGGCTGCCGGACCGAGAGGTTCAACAAACCGCTAAAGCGTTCGCCGCTCCTCCACCGATCCGGCAACGCGCGTTGCAACCGACCGTGGAGTTTAAGAGTGGCGAACGACTTCCTTTTCACCTCCGAATCCGTCTCCGAAGGCCACCCCGACAAGGTGGCCGACCAGATTTCGGATGCGATCCTCGACGCGATCTTCACCCAG
>CAYOXW010000222.1:0-4306 GCA_964408005.1 uncultured Methylibium sp. | reverse complement strand
CGCCGTCCCCAGCGGCTGCAGCAGCTCGACGCAATGGGCCGCGAAGTCGTCGCCGGGCGTGGCCATGGTGTCGCAGTGTAGGCACGGCGGGATTGCCGCTGCCGCCGGCATTGCGCACACTGCGGCTTCTCCCGCCACCGAAGCGTCCCATGACCCTGTCGATCCCTCCCCTCGAGCCCCCGCGTGACAAGGCCAAGCTGCGCCGCCTGCTGCAGATCGAGCGCCTGACCATGCCCGACCGGCTCGAGCGCGCGGTGCGGCTGCAGAGCGTGCTGCGGGTCTGGCTGACGCAGCGCGAGGACGTGACCATCGGCGCCTACTGGCCGATCAAGGGCGAGTTCGACCCGCTGCCGGCCCTGCACCGCTGGACCGAGGGCAGCGGCCACGGCACCGGCGACGGCCCGCCGCGGCGCATCGGCCTGCCGGTGATGAACAAGGAGAGCAAGCAGTTGCGCTTCCACCAGTGGTATCCGGGCTGCCCGATGGAGCCGGACGGCTACGACATCTCCAAGCCCAAGGGCACCGATGTCGTGATGCCGACGCTGCTGCTGGTGCCCTGCGTCGGCCACGGCCCGCAGGGCGTGCGGCTGGGCTACGGCGGCGGCTTCTACGACCGCACGCTGGGCTCGCTGGCGCCGCGGCCCTACACCGTCGGCCTGGGCTACCACCACGGCTACATCCCCTGGCTCGAGGCGGAGGCGCATGACATCGCGCTCGACACCATCCTGACCGAGGAAGGTGTCGCCTGGAGCCGGCCCGGCTGAGGCGCGCCACGATGGCCCGCGACGCGCTCGAAGGCTGGAAGGTCGGCCGCAAGCTCAAGCTCGCCGCGCTCGACCCGGCCGCGCGGCCCTTCGCGAGCAGCAGCCGCGAGCGCGACGACGCGCGGCTCGACGAGCTCGCGGTCGAGATCGACCGCCTGCAGGACCTGCTGTACGCCAACGGCAGCGCCGGCCACCCGCCCAAGCTGCTGCTGGTGCTGCAGGGCATGGACACCTCGGGCAAGGACGGCACGGCGCGCGCGGTGTTCAGTCGCTGCAGCCCGCTGGGCGTGCGCGTCGCGGCCTTCAAGGCGCCGACCGAGGTCGAGCGCGGGCACGACTTCCTGTGGCGCGTGCACGCGGTGGCGCCACGGGCCGGCGAGATCGTCGTCTTCAACCGCAGCCACTACGAGGACGTGCTGGTGCCCTTCGTCGAGGGCTGGATCGACGCCCCGGAGCGCGACCACCGGCTCGAGCACATCAATGCCTTCGAGCGCCTGCTGCACGACAGCGGCACGGCGGTGCTGAAGTGCTATCTGCACATCTCCAAGGAGGAGCAGAAGGCGCGCTTGCAGGCGCGCGTCGACGACCCGGCCAAGCGCTGGAAATTCAATCTCGGCGACCTCGACACGCGCGCCAAGTGGAAGCGCTACCTGGCGGCCTACGAGACCGCGCTGGCCGCCACCTCGACGGCGCACGCGCCCTGGCACGTGATCCCGGCCGACAGCAAGGGCAACCGCAACCTGATGATCGCGAGCCTGGTGGCGCGCGAACTCAAGGCGATGAAGCTGAAGCCGCCGAAGCCGAACTTCGACCCGGCGGCCGTGAAGATCGTCTAGCGCTCTAGAAGCGCTTGCCGATCCCGATGCCGAGCAGCCACGGGTCGATGTTGAAGGTGCCGATGCTGCTGCCACTGACCGACACCTTCGTGTCGATCCAGACCTTCTTCGCGTCGACGTTCAGCAGCCAGCCGTCGCCGAGCGGCACGTCGAAGCCGGCGCCGACCGCCGGGCCGACGCTGTTGCGCTGGATGTCGACGCCGGGCGGCAACTCGACGCTGGAGAAGCGCGTGTAGTTCACGCCGACGCCGGCATAGGGCCGCCAGCCGGACAGGCCGGTCAGGTGGTACTGCAGGCTCAGCGTCGGCGGCAGGTGCTTGAGCGTGCCGACCTTCGCGTCCAGCGTGCCGGAGCGCAGGTTCTGCTTCTGCGGATAGGTCAGCACCAGCTCGGTCGCCCAGTTCGGCGTGAAGAAGTAGCTGATGTCGACCTCGGGGATCCAGCGGTCGTTGATGCTCAGATCCAGCGGCGTGCGGTCCTTGTTTTCGCTGTTCAGGTGGATCGCACGGGCACGGACCAGCCAGTCGCCGCTGTCCTGGGCGTGGACGGCGGGCGCGACGAGGCTGAGGGTGGTGCAGGCGGCGGCGAGCAGGCGGCGCATGAAGACTCCATCGAAAGGTCGTTGACGATGGACTCATTGGAGGCGCGCCGCGTGCCGCCGATGTTGCGCCGCATCAAGAGGCGGCGGTCGACGGCTTGACCTGCGTCAAGCCGCCAAGCACGAGCGCTCAGGCGGCCAGGCGCTTGCAGATCTCCAGCGCGAGCGCCGACTGGTTCAGGGTGTAGAAATGGATCGACGGCGCGCCGCCGGCGATCAGCTTCTCGCACAGCTGCGTCAGCACCTCGACGCCGAAGGCGCGGATCGACGCGGTGTCGTCCATGTAGCCCTCCATCTTCAGCGCGACCCAGCGCGGGATCTCGATGCCGTCGCGCATCGCGAACTGCGCGATGCGCGCGTAGTTGTGGAAGGGCATCACGCCCGGCACGATCGGCGCGTCGACGCCGAGCTTGCGGGCCTGCTCGACGAAGTGGAAGTAGGCGTCGGGGTTGTAGAAGAACTGGGTGATCGCCGAGTTGGCGCCGGCCTTCATCTTGCGCGCGAAGAATTCCAGGTCGCGGCTCACGTAGCGCTGCTGCGGGTGGTACTCGGGGTAGGCCGCCACCTCGATGTGCAGCGCGTCGCCCTGGGTCTCGCGGATGTAGCTGACCAGCTCGCTCGCGTAGCGGAACTCGCCGGCCGTCGCGGTGCCGCTGGGCAGATCACCGCGCAGCGCGACGATGCGGCGGATCGCATGCCGGTGGTAGGAGTCGAGGATGTCGTCGATGCCGCGGCGCGTCGAGCCGATGCACGACAGGTGCGGCGCGGCCTCGTAGCCGAGCGCGGCGATGTCGAGCACGGTCGACAGCGTGCGCTCGCGCGTCGAGCCGCCGGCCCCGTAGGTGACGCTGAAGAACTCGGGGCCGACGGCGCCGAGCTCCTGCACGACGGTCTTGAGCTTCGCGGCGCCGGCGTCGGTGTTGGGCGGGTAGAACTCGAAGCTCACCGGGACCGGCAGGCTCGGGGCGGGGGTGGGGCTCATGTCTGGGGCTCCTGGGGCCGGCCCGTGGGCGCGGCGCGGATGAAGAATTCTCGGTTGCCATCGCCGCCGGCGATGGCGCTGTCGAACCAGTCGCTCACCTGCAGGCCGAGCTGCGCGCAGGCGGCGCGCAGCTTGGCCTCGACCTCGGCGTAGGAGCGCGCGCTCTTGACGAGCCCGCCTTTGCCGATGTCCTTGGGCTGCAGCTCGAACTGCGGCTTGACCAGCGCCAGCAGCTCGCCGCCGCGGCCGAGCAGCGGCGGCAGCGCCGGCAGCACGGTGGTCAGCGGGATGAAGCTCAGGTCCGCGACGATCACATCGAAGCCGGCCGCCGGCATCGCGGCGCCGAGCGCCTCGCGCGTCAGGCCGCGGGCGTTGAGCCCTTCGATCGCGGTGACCTGCGCATGCCCGCGCAGCGACGGGTGCAGCTGGCCGTGGCCGACATCGACCCCGACCACCCGCGCCGCGCCGCGTGCCAGCAGCACCTCGGTGAAGCCGCCGGTGCTCTGGCCGACGTCGAGCGCGGTGGCGCCCGCCGGGTCGAGACCGCAGTGCGCCAGCGCCGCCTCGAGCTTGAGCCCGGCGCGCGAGACCCAGCGCAGCTCGGCGGTGTCGGTGATGCGCAGCTCGGTCGCCTCCGGCAGGTCTTCGCCGGACTTGCGCAGCACGACCCAGCCCTGCGCCGCACGGCGCTCGGCCGCACCGCGCTCGATCAGGCGCTGCGCGGCCGAGCGCGTGGGCGCGAGGCCGCGTTGCAACAGAAGCTGGTCCGCACGAGGCATGGGTCAATCCAAGCAGCCGCCGCGGATCCGGCTGTGCCGGTCCGCCAGCGGCGCCCCCTGGAGGGGGAGCGGCGCAGCCGCAACGGGGGTGGGTGTCAATACCTATAGGTGTCGGGCTTGTACGGGCCCTGCTTCGGCACGCCGATGTACTCGGCCTGCTCGTCGGTCAGCTCGGTGAGCATCGCGCCGACCTTCTTCAGGTGCAGTCGCGCGACCTTCTCGTCGAGGTGCTTGGGCAGCACGTAGACCTTGCCGACCTCGTAGTAGTCGCTGTGCGTGAACAGCTCGATCTGCGCGATGGTCTGGTTGGCGAAGGACGAGCTCATCACGAAGCTCGGGTGGCCGGT
>CAYOXW010000221.1:0-4353 GCA_964408005.1 uncultured Methylibium sp. | reverse complement strand
GCGGCCGCGACGGCCGCGGTGTCGACCGCCTGCGCCGCCGCGAGCGCGGCGCGCAGCCGCGGCGCCGGCGCGTAGGGCCTGTCCGCATGGCCGGCACGGCCGCGCGCGTCGCATTCGCAGGCCAGCAGCACCTGTTCAAAGCGTGCCGGCTTGCGGAAGGCATCGCAGCGCTCGAGCAGCCGCAGCAGCGCGGCCGCGCCGAACTCGCCGCTGCGGTGCAGGTGACCGCGCTCGCGCGCGACCACGTCGGCGAGCTCGCGGCAGTCGTTCGGCACGCGCAGTCGATCGCCGATGGCGCGCAGCAGCGTCGCGCTGCGCGCCTCGTGCCCGAGGTGGCGCGGCCACTGCTCGCGCGGCGTCGTGCCCTTGCCGAGGTCGTGGCCGAGACAGGCGTAGCGCACTGCCAGCGGCGCCTCGAGCCGCGCGGCCATGTCCAGCACCAGCAGCAGGTGCGCGCCGGTGTCGATCTCCGGGTGGTGCTCGGCGCTTTGCGGGACGCCCCACAGGCGCTCGAGCTCGGGCAGCAGCCGTGCCAGGGCGCCGCAACCCCGCAGCACCTCGAGCATGCGCGAGGGGCGGGGCTCCATCAGCCCGCGCGCGAGCTCCTGCCAGACGCGCTCGGGCACCAGCGCATCGACCTCGCCGGCCGCGACCATCGCGCGCATCAAGGCCTCGGTCTCGGGCGCGATCGTGAAGTCCGCGAAGCGGGCCGCGAAGCGCGCCAGCCGCAGGATGCGCACCGGATCCTCCGCGAAGGCCGGTGAGACATGGCGCAGCACGCGCGCCTCGAGATCGCGCCGCCCGCCATAGGGGTCGATCACCTGGCCGGCGCCATCGCGGGCCATCGCGTTGATGGTCAGGTCGCGGCGCGCTAGATCCTGCTCGAGCGTCACCTCGGGGGCGGCGTGGAACACGAAGCCGTGGTAGCCGGGGGCGGTCTTGCGCTCGGTGCGCGCGAGCGCCACCTCCTCGCGCGTCTCGGGGTGCAGGAAGACCGGGAAGTCACGCCCCACCGGCAGGTAGCCGGCGGCGATCAGCTGTTCGGGCGTGGCCCCGACCGCGACCCAGTCGCGGTCGCTGACCGGCCGTCCGAGCAGCGCGTCGCGCACCGCGCCACCGACTTCATAGAGCTCCATGCGCCGCAGTGTAGGAGCGGCATGCCGCCCCTAGCGACGAGGGCATGCGCCGGAGCGCTGCCGGCTCAGCGCCTGCGAGCGAGCGCGCGCCAGGCCTCGAGCCGTACCTCGGCGCGCGAGGGGCCGAGGTAGGCGGGCGCCACCGCCTCGAGCGCCGCCGGCGCGATGCCCAGGGCCTGCAGCCCCGGCAGCGTGCCGCTCGCGACGTTGGGCACCTTCATCGAGTCGAGGTTGTCGCAGGACAGCAGCGGCTCGCCGGGTGCGAGCGCCATCAGCGCCGCCTGCAGGCGGCCGATCATCGCGGGCACCGGAAGCACCGGGCGCGGATGGCCGGACCAGCGCCCCGCCAGCCGCACCAGCTCGGCCAGCGTGTAGCGGCGCGGTCCCGCACATTCGTAGGTCTGGCCGATGGTGGCCGGGTCTTCGAGGCTGCGCGCCAGCGCCTCGGCCACGTCCTCGACCCAGACCGGCTGGTAGCTCGAGGCCGCGCCGGCCAGCGGCACCAGCGGTGCCACCGCCTGCAGCCGTGCGAACAGGTTGAGGAAGCGGTCCCGCGCGCCGAAGATCACCGAGGGTCGCAGGACCGTCAGGTCCAGGTCGGCCGCGCGCAGCACCGCCTCGCCGGCGGCCTTGCTGCGCAGGTAGCGCGAGGGCGCATCGGGCGCGACGCCGAGCGCGCTGACATGCAGCACCCGCCGCACGCCGGTGCCGGCACAGGCGCGCGCCAGCGAGGCCGGCAGCGCGACGTGCACGCGCTCGAACGCGGCCGCGCTGCCATGCAGGATCGCGACCAGGTTGATCACCACGTCGCAGTGCGCCACCAGCCGCAGCAGCTGGATTTCGTCGTGCACGTCGGCGCCGACCACCTCGACGGTGGGCAGCGTGCGCAGCGCGGCGGCGCGCTGCGGCCGTCGGCTCGGCACGACGATGCGGCCGCCGGCGCCGCCGTGGCGCCGGACGAGCCGCTCGACCAGCGCGCTGCCGACGAAGCCGGTACCGCCGAGGATCAGGATGTTCATGGGGTTCCCCTCAGTCCGTGCGTGCTCATGGCAGCGCCTTGTCGTCCGCGCTGGGCGGCGTCGGGCTCGGACCGATCAGCGCGCCGAGCCGGGCGCGCAGCGATTGCGGCTCGCCGCTCAGCAGCGCCGCGTAGTTGGTGGCGTTCGACAGCACCTTCTTGACGTAGTCGCGGGTCTCGGCGAAGGGCACGTTCTCGGCCCAGGCGGCGGCGTCGAGCACCGGACCCTCGCGCCACTTGCGGGGTCGCCCCGGCCCGGCGTTGTAGCCCGCCGCCGCGAGCGCCTGCGAGCCCTCGAAGCTGTCGAGCACCAGCCGCAGGTAGCCGGTGCCGAGCTGCAGGTTGGTGTCGCGGTCGGTGATGCGGCTGTGGTGGTGCTCGGGCAGACCGAGCTTGCGCGCGGTCCAGCGCGCGGTGGCCGGCATCAGCTGCATCAGCCCCGAGGCGCCGACGCCCGAGCGCGCGTCGGCGATGAAACGCGACTCCTGCCGGATCAGCCCGTAGACATAGGCCGGATCGACCCCGGCCTCGCGGGCGCGCGCGAGCACGGCCTGACGGAACGGGGTCGGGAAGCGCTGCGTCATGTCGATCTCGACCTGGGTGCGCTCGCTCGTGTTGATGCAACGGTCCCAGATCTCGCGCTCGCAGGCCAGCTCGGCGGCGGCGAGCAGGGGGCGATCGCCCATGCCGCGCAGCGAATAATTCCACTCCCGCACACCCTCGTTGCGCAGGCCGATCTCGATGAGCAGCAGCGCGCGCTGCAACCCCGGGTGAGCGGCGGCGGCGGCGCGCTCCTCCAGCGTCAGCGGCGCCGGCGGCGGCGGCAGGCGTAGCGGCTCGCCGAGATCCTCGGCGGCGAGCTTGCCGTAGAAGTGCAGCGGGCTCGCGATCGACGCGAGCAGCGCGTGAGCCTGCTCGGCCATGCCGGCGCCGTCCTGGCTGTCGGGCGCGAGCCCCTGCAGCGCGCGCGCCTTCCAGTAGACCCATGCGGGCTCGCGCTGCTCGGTCGCGCTCATCGCGTTGACGGCCTGGATCACCTGTTGCCAGCGCCCCTGGCCGCGGTTCGCGCGCAGCGCGGCGCGCAGCTTCCAGGCCAGGGTGTCGTCGGGCAGCTCGACCATCACGGGGTCGGCCCCGGCAGTGCGCCGCGGCATCGCGGCGCGCTGGAAGTGCTCGCTGGCGTCGTCGCTGAGCTTCTGGGCCGCCTGCTTGCCGATGCTGGCCCAGACCCACGAGGCGGTGGCGGGCGGCAACTGTGCGTCCCAGCGCTGTTCCATCTGCTGCGCGGCGGCCGCCGGGTCGCCGGCGGCCAGGCGGATCAGCGCCAGCGCCGCCAGCTCGCGCGCCACCGCGTCGCGTGCGCTGGCCTTGCGCGCCAGGTAGCGCGCCGGGTTGTCGCTGAGCTCGCCGACCGCGGCGGCGGGCTCCTCGCCGATCAGCGCGGCGGCCTGGCGCGCCGCGCGCGGACGGTTGGCCTCGACCGCGACGCGGGCCTTGCGCCAGACCTCGTCGTCGCCGAGCCGGCGCGCCGCGTACAGCGTGGCGGCGAGCTGGGCACAGCCCTCGTCGGCGTCGCGCTGCGCCAGCCAGGCATCGCGCCCGGCGCTGCCGAGCTCCTCGCCGTCGAGGTGGCGCACCAGCAGCGCGTGGCAGGCGACCTCGCGGTCGTCGTTCATCTGGAAGCGTGGGTACTCGGCGCGGAAACGGGCCCAGTCGCGCCGCTGACCCAGCACCAGCAGCCAGTCGTTGCGCAGGCGATCCTCGACGTAGCTGCCGGGCCAGCGGCGGTAGAAGGCGTCGAGCTCCTCCTGCGTCGCCCCGTCGAGGCGCGCGTTCAGCGCCCAGTAGTCGACCCACATCGCCAGCGGGTGCTCGGCCGCCAGCGCCGCGTCGCGCAGCGTCGCGAGGCGCTGCGTGTCGCGCCGGCGCTGCGCGTCGCGGGCGTCCAGGACGGTCTGGTGGGCGCCGGCGGCCGCCGGCGCCGCTGGGGCCGGTGCGCCGGCCAGCACGGCCAGCAGCGCCAGCACGGCGGCCACCAGGCGGCGTGTCGGCCGGGGCGGCGGGGGGGAGGGGAGCGCAATCATGCCGGTGTCGTGGTCCGCGCGCCGGGGCGCGATCGCAGTGGGAGACCGTCCGGGGCGCTGAGTTCAGTCGGATTTTGGCGCAGCGGGGCGGGCCCCTGTGTCGAAAGGCACGGCG
>CAYOXW010000220.1:0-4376 GCA_964408005.1 uncultured Methylibium sp. | reverse complement strand
TCGCCGGCCGCGCGCGAGCGGCCCCGCGACGCCGAGCCCGAGCATCCCCGCGACGGGACGGGCCCCGCCCGGTCGTCCGAGGCGCGCCCGGCGACCCGCCCGACCGAACGCGGCGACCGCAAGGCCGTGGCGGCGCGCGACGCCGAGCCGCCGGCCGAGCGCCGCGACCCCGTCGCGGACGAGACGCTCGCCGAGGCCGGCTTGGCCGACGGCCCCGCGGTGCCGAGCGACGATCCGCTCGACAGCCTGCGCGCGCAGACGGTGCTGGACTGGCTGACCCGCCTCGACGCCGCCACGCCGAGCTTGGCGCCGGCGGGCGCCACCGGCAAGACCGGCGGCGGCGCCGACGACACCACCGCGCTGAGCGACGCGCTCGGGCGCGTCGCCGGCGATCCGGCCGCGGCCGGCCGGGCCGGCGAGGCCGTGCCGCGCGCGACCGGCACCGATGCCGCTACCGCGGCGGCGGCCGACAGCGCGGTTGCCGCCGCGCTGCTGCAGGACGTGGAGGGCCCGGCACCGGCCGCCGCGGCCGAGCCGGCGCCATCGCTGCCGAGCCTCGTGCCGCTCGCTCCTCCGCCGGGGCTGCTCGGCGGCGTCGGTGCCGCGGCGAACCCGGCGGGCGGCCCCAGCGGCATGACGCTGCAGCTCGCGACGCCGGTCACGGCGCCGGACTTCTCGCAGGCGCTGGCCACCCAGCTCACGACGCTGGCCCGTGAGGGCGTGCAGGAGGCGACGCTGCAGCTCAACCCGGCCGAGCTCGGGCCGATCGCGGTCAAGATCGTCCTCGAGGGCGCCCAGGCGCAGATCGATTTCGCCGCCGAGCACGCCCGTACCCGCGAGGCGCTCGAGGCCGGCCTGCCGACGCTCGCGGCCGCGCTGCACGGCGCCGGCCTGACGCTGTCCGGCGGCGGCGTGTTCGAGCGCCGTCGCGGCCACGACGGTGCGCCCTCCGATGCGCCGCGGGGCGGCGAGGCGAGCGCCGATGCCGTCGACGAATCCGTGGCGGCCGTCACGCCGCGCCGCGCGCTCGTGCGCGGCCTCGTCGACGCCTACGCCTGAGGCCGGGCCGGCGCGGCCGATAAGGACGGAAAGCCCGGCCTTATCGAGCTTTGGCCCGCGAGGGCGCTCCGAATAATCGATGCCATACCCGGCAGGTGCCGGCCCTCGGGCCGGGCACCCGTCCTCCAGGCTAGGAGTGCCCCATGTCCGCAGCCGCGGCCCCCACGGTCGTCGATGCCCCGAGCCAGCCGAAGAAGCGGCTGCCCAAGAAGCTGATCGTCATCCTGGCGGCGGTCGCCGTGCTGCTGCTCGGCGGCGGCGCGGCGACGGTCTACCTGCTCAAGAAGCGTGCCGCCGATGCGGCGGCGGCCGAGGCCGAGGGCGGTGAAGACGCCGGCGAGGCGGCGCATGGCGCGCCGGCCAAGAAGGAACGCCACGGTCCGCCGACCTTCCTGCCGATGGACACCTTCGTCGTCAACCTCGCCGACCGCGAGGAGGAGCGCTACGCCCAGGTCGGCGTGACGCTGCAGGTCGACGACCCGAAGGCCGCCGAGGAGCTCAAGCTCTACATGCCGGCGATCCGCAACGGCGTGCTGATGATCCTGGCGCACAAGACCTCGGCCGAGCTGCTCGAGCGCGAGGGCAAGGAAAGGCTGGCCGCCGAGATCATGCGCGAGGCGGTACGCCCGCTGGGCATCGAGATCGCGGCTCCGGCCGCCGCGGCCAGCGGCGCGTCGGCGCAGCGCGGCAAGTCGGCCGAGCCCGAGGTGCACAACCCGGTCGAGGCGGTGCAGTTCTCGAGCTTCATCATTCAATGAGCTGAAGGCCGGGCATGAATCAGCAGATCCTTTCGCAGGACGAGGTCGATGCCCTGCTGCAGGGCATCACCGGCGAGAGCCAGAAGCTCGAGGCCGAGCAGGTCGAGCAGGGCGCGATCCGCGACTACAAGCTCGAGAGCCAGGAGCGGATCGTCCGTGGGCGCATGCCCACGATGGAGATCATCAACGAACGCTTCTCGCGCAACATCCGCGTCGGGCTGTTCAACTTCATCCGGCGCACGCCGGAGGTGGCGGTCGGCGCGATCAAGGTGCAGAAGTACAGCGCCTTCCTGCGCGAGATCGTCGTGCCGACCAACTTCAATATCGTGTCGGTGCGGCCGCTGCGCGGCAGCGGGCTGATCGTGTGCGACCCGACGCTGGTGTTCGCGGTCATCGACGCGCTGTTCGGCGGCGCCGGCAAGTTCCACACCCGCATCGAGGGGCGCGACTTCTCGCCCACCGAGCAGCGCGTGATCACGCGCCTCGTCGAGGTCATCACCGCCGAGTACAAGAAGGCCTGGACCGGCGTCTACCCGGTCGAGCTCGAGTACCAGCGCTCGGAGATGCAGCCGCAGTTCGCCAACGTCGCGGCGCCCAGCGAGATCGTCGTGACGACCTCGTTCACGCTCGAGATCGGCGAGACCACCGGCACGATCCACTTCTGCATCCCCTACGCGACGCTCGAGCCGATCCGCGACACGCTGTACTCGGCCACCGTCGGCGACTCGACCGAGCCCGATCGCCGCTGGATCAAGCTGCTGACGCAGCAGATCCAGGCCGCCGAGGTCGAGCTCGTGGCCGAGCTGGCCACCGCGCCGGCCACCGTGGAGCAGCTGCTCGCGCTCAAGCCGGGCGACTTCATCGAGCTCGAGCTCGAGCCGGTCGTGCAGGCGAAGGTCGACGGCGTGCCGGTGTTCGACTGCCAGTACGGCACGAGCAACGGCAAGTATTCGATCAAGGTCATCGAGCTGCTGACCAAGCAGCAGCAATCCTGGCTGGGAGAACACCATGGCTGAACCCGCATCGAGCACCGAACAAGACGACATGGCCGCCGAATGGGCGGCGGCACTGGAGCAGCAGGCCACGTCCGCGCCGGCCAGCGAGGTCGTCGCCGCGGCCGAGCAGGTCGCTCCGGCCGCGTTCACGAACTTCGCGCCCAGCGGCGCGGCCGGTGCCGGCAACGACATCAACATGATCCTGGACATCCCGGTCCAGCTGACCGTGGAGCTGGGCCGCACGCGCATCCCGATCAAGCACATCCTGCAGCTCGCGCAGGGCTCGGTGGTCGAGCTCGACGCGCTGGCCGGCGAGCCGATGGACGTGCTGGTCAACGGCTACCTGATCGCCCAGGGCGAGGTGGTGGTCGTCAACGACAAGTTCGGCATCCGCCTGACCGACATCGTCACGCCCAGCGAGCGCATGCGCCGCCTCAGCCGCGGCGCGTGAGCGGATGAACGGATCGCTCGGTTTCGGCCTGCTGTGGTTCGTCGTCATCCTGGCGGCGATCCCGCTGGTGCTGTGGCTGCTCAAGCGCACGCCCTATGGCGCGGCGATGAGCGGCGGCGCGAACGCGCCGGTGCGCCCGGTCGCCTCGCTGACCATCGGGCCGAACCAGCGGCTCGTCACGGTCGAGGTCGGCCAGGGCGAGGAGCGCCGCTGGCTGGTGCTGGGCGTCACGCCGCAGGCCATCACGCCGCTGCACACGCTCGCGGCGCAGGGCGAGCCGCCGTCGGCCACGCCGGCGGAGGCGCCGTTCGCGCAACTGCTGAAGAAGGTGCGTGATGCGCGCCGCTGATCACTTTCCCCCCCGTTGCGGCTTCGCCGCTCCCCCCCAGAGGGGCGCCGCTGGCGGACCGGCGGAGCCGGATCCGCGGCGGCGGCTGGCCAGCGACTCACTTCGTTCGTTTGTCGGTCGGTACCGCCGCGGCGCGCTGATCGCCGCCGTGTCGGTGTTGTCGGCCGTTCCTGCAGCGGCTTTAGCTCAATCGGGCGGCGGCGCCAACCTGCCGCTGATCGTGGGGCAGGGCGCCGGCGGCACCAGCTACTCGGTGCCGATCCAGACGCTGCTGTTCTTCACCGCGCTGTCCTTCCTGCCGGCGCTGCTGCTGATGATGACGGGCTTCACCCGCATCGTCATCGTGCTCGGCCTGCTGCGCCAGGCGCTGGGCACGCCGACCGCGCCGCCGAACCAGGTGCTGATCGGCCTGAGCCTGTTCCTGACGCTGTTCGTGATGGGGCCGACGATCGACAAGGTCTATGCCGAGGCCTACCAGCCCTTCGCGGCCAACCAGATCGCCTTCGACGAGGCGCTGGCGCGCGGCGAGAAGCCGATGCGCGAGTTCATGCTGAAGCAGACGCGCCAGAGCGACCTGATGCTGTTCGCCAAGCTCGCCAAGCTCGACCCCGCGGTCAAGGGCGAGGACGCGCCGTTCCGGGTGCTGGTGCCGGCCTTCGTGACCAGCGAGCTCAAGAGCGCCTTCCAGATCGGCTTCCTGATCTTCATCCCCTTCCTGATCATCGACATGATCGTCGCCAGCGTGCTGATGAGCCTGGGCATGA
>CAYOXW010000219.1:0-4394 GCA_964408005.1 uncultured Methylibium sp. | reverse complement strand
CGATCAAGCAGACCATCTACCGCACCGGCGCGCAGAGCGTGCTGATGGACCTGCTGCTCGAGGCGGCGCGGCGCGGCAAGGAGGTGATGTGCGTCGTCGAGCTGAAGGCGCGCTTCGACGAGGAGGCCAACATCAACTGGGCCGAGCGTCTGGAGGCGGTCGGCGCGCAGGTGGTCTACGGCATCGTCGGCCTGAAGACCCACGCCAAGCTGCTGCTGGTGACGCGCCGCGAGGCCGGCTCGCGCGGGCCGGTGCTGCGCCGCTACGCGCACCTGTCGACCGGCAACTACAACCCGAAGACCGCGCGGCTGTACACCGACGTCGGCTGCCTGACCGCCGATGCCGACCTGACCGCGGACGCCGACCTGGTGTTCCAGCAGCTCGCCAGCCTGACGCGCGGCAAGCCGCCCAAGCAGCTGCTGCTCGCGCCGAGCGGCCTGCAGCGGCAGCTGCTGACGCTGATCGAGCGCTGCGCCGGTGCGGCGCGCGGCGGTACCCCGGCCCGCATCGTCGCGAAGTTCAACGCCTTGACCGACGAGGCGCTGATCGAGGCCCTGGTGGGCGCTTCGCAGGCCGGCGTCGAGATCGACCTGATCGTGCGCGGCGCCTGCATGCTGCCGGCCGGGGTGCCGGGGTTGACCGAGCGCATCCGCGTGCGCTCGATCGTCGGCCGCTTCCTCGAACACACGCGGGTGCTCTATTTCCGCTGGGGGCCGGCGGAGGACGACGAGCTGCTCTACCTCAGCAGCGCCGACTGGATGAGCCGCAACATGCTCCGGCGCATCGAGCTGGCCTGGCCGGTGCGCGACGTGGCGCAGCGCCAGCGCGTGATCGACGAATGCCTGGTGCCCTATCTGCACGACGCCCGTGACGCCTGGGCCCAGCAGCCCGATGGCCGCTACCGGCGCATCGGCACCGACGGGCCGAGTGCCCAGCAGGCGCTGCTGGCCCTGCACCGCGGTTGAGGCGCTGTCGATGGACCTGATCCTGTGGCGCCACGCCGAGGCGCATGCCCTCAAGGAGGGCCAGAACGAGCTCGAGCGCGCGCTCACGCCCAAGGGCGAGCGCCAGGCGCAGCGCATGGGCGAGTGGTTGAACCAGCGTCTGGCCGCGTCGACGCGGGTGATCGCGAGCCCGGCGCTGCGCTGCCAGCAGACCGCGCAGCAGCTCGGGCGCGGCTTCAAGACCGTGGCGGCGCTCGCGCCCGATGGCACGGTCGGGGGCCTGCTGGGGGCGGCCAAGTGGCCCGACTCGAACGAGCCCGTGCTGGTGATCGGTCACCAGCCGACGCTGGGCATCGTCGCGTCGCGGCTGATCGCCGGCGTCGAGCAGTTCTGGTCGGTGCGCAAGGGCGCCGTGTGGTGGCTGCGCTGCCGCGAGCGCGAGGGCGACTCGCAGGTCTTGCTGCAGGCGGTGCAGGGGCCCGACCTGCTGTGAAGGGCCTCAGCCGGCCAGGCTGAGCGTCAGACGCAGCGGCCCGGCGCGTTCCCAGGCACGCACCTCCTCGGCCAGCAGGTACAGCGTGCGCGGGTGGCCCGCGGCCCAGGTGCTGCCGATCACGAGATGCGCTCCCTCGTCGCGGCGACGCAGGCTGGCGGCGCGCTCGGCGACGTCGTTGCGGGCGTGGCACAGCAGGGCCGCGAGCCGCAGGCACAGCAGCGACCAGCGGGTCGACTCCAGCTCGAGCGCGCCGCCGAGCTTGCGCAGGCTGCCTCGGTGGCCGAGCACCAGCGCCGCGACACGCCGCTGCTGACTCTGCGAGAAGCCCGGCGCGTCGACATGCGAGAGCAGGTAGGCGCTGTGGCGGTGGTGGTCGTGGTGCGAGATCGACATGCCGATCTCGTGCAGCGCCGCGGCCCAGCCGAGTTCGCGCAGCGTGTCGTCGCCGCTCGCGCGCGGGCGGCGCGGCGCCGGCGCGACGCGCCGGTACAGCGCCAGCGCGAGCCGCTGCACGCGCGCGGCCTGGGCGAGATCGCTGCCGAAGCGGCGTTGCAACTCTTGCACCGAGGTGTCGCGCATGTCGACGGCGCGGCGCCGGCCGGCCGGCGCCGCCTCGGCCTCGAGCCGCTCGGCCAGGTCGAAGATCACGCCCTGGCGCAGCGCGCCGCGCGCCGGGCGCAGCGCGTCGATGCCGAACTGCATCGCCAGCGTGTACAGGATCGACAGTCCGCCGCCGAGCACCGCGCGGCGCTCGGGTTTCAGGCCCGGCAGTTCGAGCGCGTCGGCATGGCCGGCCGCGAGGCATTGCTCGATGCACCAGCGCAGGCCCTGCGGCGTGATCGCGCCGTCGGTGATGCCGTTGGCCGCGAGCACCGCCGAGACCGCGCTGACCGTGCCCGAGGCGCCGAGCGCCTCGATCCACTGGCCGGGCGCGAAGGGCTGCAGCGCCTCCTCGAGCTCGGCGCCGGCGGCGATCTGGGCGGCGCGGAAGCCTTCGGCGGTGTAGCGGCCGTCGGGGAAGTGGCGCATCGACAGGCTGACGCTGCCGACCTGGAAGCTTTCGGCCACGCGCGGCGTGCGCCCCTGACCGGCGATCATCTCGGTCGAGCGCCCGCCGATGTCGATCACCAGGCGCGGTCGCTCGCTGGGCTGCAGCCGCGCGACGCCGGCGAAGATCAGGCGCGCCTCCTCGCGCCCCGAGATCACCTCGATCGGGTGGCCGAGCACGGTGCGCGCGCGCGCCAGGAAGGCGTCGCGGTTCTTCGCCTCGCGCAGCGTCTGCGTCGCCACCGCGCGCACGCGCCGCACCTCGCTGCCACGCAGGCGCAGCGCGAAGCGCGACAGGCAGGCGAGCCCGCGCAGCTGAGCCTCCTCGGTCAGGCGGCCCTCGGCGTCGAGGCCGCCGCCGAGGCGCACGGTCTCCTTCAGGTAGTCGATGCGCTTGTAGCGTCCCCGCGAGATCTGCCCGATCTCGAGCCGGAAGCTGTTCGAGCCCATGTCGATCGCGGCCAGCAGGGCGTCGTCGCGCGGCTCGAAGGGAACGGATTGCATGGCGCGGATTGTGGCCGCAACCGGATGACGCACCGCGGGCCGGCACGGTGGCGGGCCGCTTCCTAGAATCGGTCGCCTCGTCGCCCACCGGAGACCGCGATGCCCATGCAGCAGGATTTCGACAGCCTCACCCCGAGTCGGCCCTACACGCGGCGTGACTTCGTCGCCACCGGGGTGGGGTCCGGCTTCGCCGCCGCGGTCCTGCCGGTCTCGGCCCAGACCATCGTCACCGATGTCGCCGGCCTGATCGCCGGGCGCATCCAGGTGCCGGTCGGCGACTTCGGCCTGCCGGCCTATGTCGCCAAGCCGTCCGATCCGGGCCGCTGGCCGGTGGTGCTGGTGATCAGCGAGATCTTTGGCGTGCACGACCACATCGCCGACGTCGTGCGCCGCTTCGCCAAGCAGGGCTACATGGCGATCGCGCCGGAGCTGTTCGTGCGCCAGGGGGACGCGAAGGCCTACACCGACATCCCGACGTTGCTGAGCGAGGTGATTGCCAAGAAGCCCGACGCCGAGGCGCTGGCCGATCTCGACGCCTGCGTCGACTGGTGCGCCGCCACCGGCGGCGACACGTCGCGCCTGGGCGTCACCGGATTCTGCTGGGGCGGACGCATGAGCTGGCTGTACGCCGCCCACCAGCCCAGCGTGAAGGCGGCGGTGGCCTGGTACGGGCGCCTGGTCGGCGAGCTCACGCCGAACACGCCCAGCCATCCGGTCGACCGCGCCGGCGCGCTGCTCGCGCCGGTGCTCGGCCTGTACGGAGGCCAGGACGGCGGCATCCCGCTTGACACGGTTGATAAGATGAAAACCGCCCTGGCGGCGGGCAGCGCGGCGGCGCAGCGCTCCGAATTCGTGGTCTACCCGGACGCCCCGCACGCCTTCCACGCCGACTACCGCCCCAGCTACCGCAAGGACGCTGCCGAGGACGGCTGGAAACGCTGCCTGGCCTGGTTCCAGTCTCATGGCGTGAAGTAGGCTGCGGCCTGCGGAGCGCCCGACCGCTTCCCCCGGGAAGCGGTTTTGTTTTGCTTGCGAAGTGATGACGTCATGACCCTGCTGTGGATCGTTCTGGCCACCTTCGCCGGTGGCGTGCTGTCGGTGGTGATCGCGGCGGGCCTGACGCTCGCGGTGCTCAAGCTGATCGTGCGGCACCTCGTCAGCCTGTCGGCCGGCGTGCTGCTGGGCACGGCGCTGCTGAAGCTGCTGCCCGAGGCCTTCGAGACCGGCAGTTCGCCGCAGGCGCTGTTCGCGACGCTGCTCGGCGGCCTGCTGTTCTTCTTCCTGCTCGAGAAGGTGGAGCTGTACCGCCACAGCCACCACCACGAGGGCGACCATGACCACCACCACCACCACCATGGCTTCGACGCCGAGCAGGCCGGGCGCGGCGGCTGGAGCGTGCTGGT
>CAYOXW010000218.1:0-4399 GCA_964408005.1 uncultured Methylibium sp. | reverse complement strand
CCGGCTGGCCGAGCAGCTGCAGGTGCTGCTGGCCAGCGGGGCCGACCGCGCGCTGCCCGAGGACGGCAGCGCCGGCGCGCGTGCGCTCGCCGCCGGCGTCAACGCGCTGGTGCGTCAGCGCGCCGCGCTGCGCGCCGACATCGACGCCAAGGTGCGCGAGGCCAGCCGCGAGGTCGAGCAGGAGCGCAGCCGGCTGGCCGCGCTGATGGCCGAGCTGACGCAGAGCGTGGTGGTCTGCAACCTCGACGGCCGCATCCTGCTGTTCAACGCCCGCGCACGGCTGCAGTTCCGCGCGCTCGCCGAGGGCCGTACGCTCGGCGGCGCCGAGCCGCTGGCGCTGGGCCGCTCGATCTACGCCGCGCTCGATCGCAAGCTGGTCGCGCACGCGCTCGAGCAGGTGCAGCAGCGCCTGCAGCGCGGCGTGCCGCACCCCTCGACCCAGTTCGTCACCGCCAGCCGCGGCGGCCAGCTGCTGCGCGTGCAGCTCGCGCCGGTGCGCGCGCCCGAGGGCGAGCGCGGCAGCCCGCTGGCCGGCTTCGTGCTGATGCTCGACAACATCACGCGCGACTTCGCGCAGGAGTCGCAGCGCGACCGCATGCTCGAGGCGCTGACCGAGGCCAGCCGCGCCTCGCTCGGCAACCTGCAGGCGGCCGTCGAGCTGCTCGAGATGCCCGATCTCGACGCCGCGACGCGCGAGCGCTTCCAGGGCGTGGTGCGCGACGAGGCCGGCGCGATGGCGCGGCGCATCGAGGAGCTGGCCCAGCACACGACGCAGACGCTGCGCAGCCGCTGGCCGCTGGAGGACATGCTCGGCGCCGACCTGGTGGCCGCCGCGCAGCGCCGCATCGAGGCCGCCTGCGGCTGCCGCAGCGACGCGAGCGAGGTCGACGCCACGCTGTGGCTGAAGGTCGACAGCTATTCGCTGATCCAGGCGCTCGCGGCGCTGGCCGCGCGGCTGGTCGGGGACTACGACGTCAAGCTGCTGCAGCTGCGCCTGCAGCCGGCGGGCGCGCGCGCGCAGCTCGACCTGCTGTGGTTCGGCCCCGGCCTGAGCAACGAGACCGTGGTGGCCTGGGAGCTCGAGCCGCTGCGCGTCGGCGCCGAGGCCAGTGCGCTGACGCTGCGCGACGTGATCGAGCGCCACGGCGCGGCCTTCTGGTTCGAGCGCGAGCGGCAGCGCCACGCGGCCTTCTTCCGCTTCCTGCTGCCGCTGGCGAGCGGGGCCGCCGAGCCGCTCGACACCGGGCTGCTGGGGCACAGCGACAGCCGCCCGGAGTTCTACGACTTCGACCTGTTCGACGCGCCGGCGCCGGCGCGCGAGCTGGCCGAGCGGCGCCTGGCCGAGCTCAGCTACACCGTCTTCGACACCGAGACGACCGGGCTCGACCCCTCCGGCGGCGACGAGATCCTGCAGATCGGCGCGACCCGCATCGTCGCCGGCAAGCTGCGGCGGCAGGACTGCTTCGAGCAGCTCGTCGATCCGCAGCGCCCGATCCCGGCCGCCTCGATCCCGATCCACGGCATCGAGCCGGCGATGGTGGCCGGCCAGCCGACCATCGCCGAGGTGCTGCCGGCCTTCCACGCCTACGCGCAGGACACCGTGCTGGTCGCGCACAACGCCGCCTTCGACATGCGCTTCCTGCAGCTCAAGGAGTCGGCGAGCGGCGTGCGCTTCGAGCAGCCGGTGCTCGACACGCTGCTGCTGTCGGCGCTGGTCCATCCGCAGCAGGACTCGCACCGGCTCGAGGCGATCGCCGAGCGCCTGGGCGTGCCGGTGCTGGGCCGCCACACCGCGCTCGGTGACGCGATGCTCACCGCCGAAGCCTTCCTGCTGATGATCCCGCTGCTCGAGGCGCAGGGCATCGTCACGCTCGGCCAGGCTCTCGAGGCCTCGCAACGCAGCTACTACGCGCGCCTGAGCTACTGAGCCGCGCGAGCCGGGGGCGACGCGGCCCGTTTCCCGCATCGCGCAAACGAGGCTCAGGGTTCGCCCGGATTTCGTCAGCGGGCGTTGGATTCGCGTCAGTGCCAGGTCAGTCCCCTTCGCGACCCTTGCGACGCGCCTCCCGTGGCGCCCACATCACCAAAGCAAGGAGACTGCGATGACTGCTGTACTACCCGCGGGGGGGCTGCACGCCGAACCGCGCCCGATGAGCCGCGAGGAGAAGAAGGTCATCTTCGCCTCGTCGCTCGGCACCGTGTTCGAGTGGTACGACTTCTACCTCTACGGCTCGCTGGCCGCGATCATCGCGAAGCAGTTCTTCGCGGGGCTCGACCCGAATTCGGCCTTCATCTTCGCGCTGCTGGCCTTCGCGGCCGGCTTCATCGTGCGGCCCTTCGGCGCGATCGTCTTCGGTCGCCTGGGCGACATGATCGGGCGCAAGTACACCTTCCTGGTCACGATCGTGATCATGGGCCTGTCGACCTTCATCGTCGGCATCCTGCCCACCTACGCCTCGATCGGCGTCGCCGCGCCGGTCTGCCTGATCGCGCTGCGCCTGCTGCAGGGCCTCGCGCTCGGCGGCGAGTACGGCGGCGCGGCCACCTATGTGGCCGAGCATGCGCCGCACGGCAAGCGTGGCGCCTACACGGCCTGGATCCAGACCACCGCGACGCTGGGCCTGTTCCTGTCGCTGCTGGTGATCCTGGGCACCCGCACCTGGGTCGGCGAAGAAGCCTTCGCGGCCTGGGGCTGGCGCGTGCCCTTCATCCTCTCGGTGCTGCTGCTCGCGATCTCGGTGTGGATCCGGCTGAGCATGAACGAGTCGCCCGCCTTCAAGAAGATGAAGGAGGAGGGCCGGACCTCGAAGGCGCCGCTGACCGAGAGCTTCGGCCAATGGCGCAACCTGAAGATCGTGATCCTCGCGCTGGTCGGCCTGACCGCCGGCCAGGCGGTGGTCTGGTACACGGGCCAGTTCTACGCGCTGTTCTTCCTGACCCAGGCGCTGAAGGTCGACGGCCCGACCGCCAACCTGCTGATCGCCGCCTCGCTGGTGATCGGCACGCCTTTCTTCATCGTCTTCGGCACGCTGTCCGACAAGATCGGCCGCAAGCCCATCATCCTGGCCGGCTGCCTGATCGCGGCGCTGAGCTACTTCCCGGTGTTCAAGATGCTCACCGTGGCGGCCAACCCCGACCTCGCCAAGGCCCAGGCCTCGGCCCAGGTCGTCGTGACGGCCGATCCCAACGAGTGTTCCTTCCAGTTCAACCCGACCGGGACCAAGAAGTTCACCTCCTCCTGCGACATCGCCAAGCAGAAGCTGGCCATCGCCTCGGTCAGCTATGACAACGTGGTCGCGCCGGCCGGCACGCCCGCGACCATCAAGGTCGGCGAAACCGTCATCGCGACCTCGGTGACGCCCGAGGAGATCGCCAGCGCCAAGGCCGCCGCCGAGGTCAAGCTGGCCGGACTGAAGGCCGCCGCGACGCCGGATGCCAAGGCCGAGGCCGCCGCCGCCGCGAGCCTGAAGGCGCTGAGCGACGAGAAGACCGCCAAGGACGCGGTGCTGACCGCCAAGCTCAAGGCCGCGTTGAAGGCCGCCGGCTACCCGGACAAGGCCGATCCGGCCAAGGTCGACAAGCTGAAGATCGTCGCGATCCTGACCTTCCTGGTCATCCTGGTCACGATGGTCTACGGCCCGATCGCGGCGATGCTGGTCGAGCTGTTCCCGACGCGCATCCGCTACACCTCGATGAGCCTGCCGTACCACATCGGCAACGGCTGGTTCGGGGGGCTGCTGCCCACGACGGCCTTCGCGATCGTGGCGCAGACCGGCAACATGTACAACGGCCTGTGGTACCCGATCATCGTCGCGGCTGCCACCTTCGTCATCGGTCTGCTGTTCGTCAAGGAGACCAAGGACGTGGACATCTACGCCAACGACTGAGGAGCAAGCGCCATGTGGAAGATCGCAGCCGGCTTCGCCGCCTTTGCCGTCGTCATGCTCTACATCCTGATGCAGGGCGGCGCGGACATCGACATGGGTGGCGAGAAGCACGGCATCGAGGCGCCCGAGCCGGCCGCCGCGCCGGCCTCGAAATAGCTCTCCTCGCGCATCCCGCGCGCTGGCCCGGTCCGCGAGGACCGGGCCTTTTTTCTGGGCCACCGTCGCGCGTGGCCCGGGCTCCCTAGAATCTTCCGCCTCACCTCCAGGGAGCCCCATGGCGAACGGCAGCAGACCGGCCGGCCTGATCCGCATCCGCGGCGCGCGCCAGCACAACCTGAAGAACCTCGACCTCGACCTGCACACCGGCGAGCTCACGGTGGTGACGGGGCCGAGCGGTTCGGGCAAGTCCAGTCTGGTGTTCGACACGCTCTACGCCGAGGGCCAGCGCCGCTACGTCGAGACCTTCAGCGCCTACGCGCGCCAGTTCCTCGACCGCATGGACCGCCCGGCGG
>CAYOXW010000217.1:0-4447 GCA_964408005.1 uncultured Methylibium sp. | reverse complement strand
GCTCGCGCACGCGCGCGGCCCGCGCCTGGGTCGCGCCGGGGTTGGTCATGTCGGCGTCGGCGCCGACGCCCAGGCCCTGGGCGGCGTCGGTGTCGCGGCCCTTGGCGGTCAGCATCAGGATCTTGACGCCGGCCAGCGCCTCGTCGGCACGCACCGCGGCGCAGACCTCGTAGCCGGTCTTGCCCGGCATCATCACGTCGAGCAGCACCAGGTCGGGCCGCTCGCGGCGGATCGCCTCGAGCGCGGCGATGCCGTCGCGCGCGACGCTGACCTGCCAGCCCTCGCGCTTCATCAGGAATTCCAGCGAGATCAGGATGTTCGGCTCGTCGTCGGCGACCAGCACGCGCTTGCTCATGTCTTCGTCTCCTCGGCGGCGCGCCACGGCAGGCTGAAGCCGAAGCAGGCCCCGCGTCCCGGCGGCGAGCGCAGCCACAGCCGCCCGCCGAAATGCTCGACGATCTGGCGGCTGATCGGCAAGCCCAGGCCGGTGCCCGCGGGGCGCTGGTCGGCCGCGCCGCCCTGGCGGAATTTCTCGAACACCAGCTGCTGCTGCTCCGGCGGCACGCCCGGGCCGTTGTCCTCGACCTCGACGCTGACGCCCTGCGCATCGGCGCTCAGGCGCAGCTCGACGCGACCGCGCCCCGCCGGCACGAACTTGGCCGCGTTCGACAACAGGTTGATCACGACCTGCAGCAGCCGGTCGGCGTCGGCGCGCAGCGGCGGCACGGTCTCGGGCAGCGAGAGCACCAGCGCCGCCCCGCGCTCGCGGAACAGCTCGGCGGTGGTCGCGGCGGCGCGCTGCAGCAGCGCGCGCAGGTCGACCGCCTCGCTGCGCCACTCGGCGTGCCCGGACTCGAACTTCGCGAGGTCGAGCACCTGGTTGACCAGCCGCGACAGCCGCTCGGTCTCGCCGATCACGAGGCCGAGGAAGCGCTCGCGCTCGGCGGCGTCCATCTGCGGCTCATCGCGCATCAGCTCGGTCAGCGCGCGGATCGAGGTCAGGGGCGTGCGCAATTCGTGGCTGACCGAGGAGACGAAATCGTCCTTGAGCTTATCGAGGCCGCGCAGGCGCTCGTTGACCTGCCGCAAGGCCGAGGCCTCGTCGACGATGCGCACCACGTCGTCGAGACCCAGCGCCTCCTCCTCGGCGACCGAGGCGACCATCACGCGCGCCGAGGCGCTGCCGATCGCGCCGGCCAGCTGGGTCTCGGCGAACTGCACCAGCGGCGCGTCGGCCACCAGGTCCTCGAGGCCGCGGCGGCCGGCGCGCCGCGCATAGCCCTCGAACAGCGCGCGCGCGCGCTCGGCGCCAAGGAAGCGCCCGAGCAGCGCGAGCAGGTCGGCGATGCGGGCGCGACCGCGCCAGAACACGCGCCCGGCGGCCTCGCGCTCGAAGACCTCGACGAACTGCAGCGCCTGGGCGGCCTCGCGCGCCGCCGGCGGCCGCCGCAGCGACACCGCGACATAGAGCCCGGCGTTGAGCAGCAGGCTCCAGAACAGCGCGTGGCTCAGCGGGTCGAGCGCGCCGAGGCCGAACAGCCGCTCGGGCCGCAGCCAGGCCAGCCCGAACGGGCCCGCGTGCACGAAGCCGGCGTCGAGCCAGCCGGACTTGGCGATCGAGGGCAGCATCAGCGTGTAGGCCCACAGCGCCGCACCCGCCGCGAGCCCGGCCAGCGCACCGGCGCGCGTGCCGCCCTTCCAGTACATGCCGCCCAGCAGCGCCGGCGCGAACTGCGCGACCGCGGCGAAGCTGATCAGGCCGATGCTGACCAGCGCATAGGCCTCGCCGGCGACGCGGTAATAGACATAGCCGAGCAGCAGCAGCGCGACGATCACCGCGCGGCGGATGCCCAGCAGCAGCCCGGTCATCTCGCGCCCGGCCAGCGCGCGGTGGCGCAGCAGCCAGGGCAGCAGCAGGTCGTTGCAGACCATGGTCGAGACCGCGATCGCCTCGACGATCACCATGCCGGTGGCGGCCGACAGCCCGCCGATGAAGGCCAGCAGCGCCAGCGCCTCGGCGCCGGCGGCCAGCGGCAGCGTCAGCACGAAGGTCTCGGCGTCGGCGCGGCCGGGGCCGAAGTAGAGCAGCCCGCCGAGCGCGATCGGCAGCACGAAGACGTTGATCGCCAGCAGGTAGGCCGGGAAGGCCCAGGCGGCGCGCCGCACATGGCGCTCGTCGACGTTCTCGACCACCATGACCTGGAACTGGCGCGGCAGCAGCAGCACCGACAGGCCGGCCAGCAGCAGCAGCGCGAACCACTGCGCATGCGCGAAGCCGCCGGCCGGCGGGGCCAGCACGCGCGCGATCTCGGGGTCCGCCTGCGCCCGCGCCCAGAGCGCGCCCGGCCCGCCGTGCAGGCCCCAGGTGACGAACACGCCGACGGCGACGAAGGCCAGCAGCTTGACCAGCGACTCGGCCGCGATCGCCGCGACCATGCCCTCGTGGCGCTCGGCGTTGTCAAGCTGGCGGGTGCCGAAGGCGATCGTGAAGGCGGCCAGCAGCAGCGCGATGTAGAAGGTGCTGTCGCTCCACCAGGCGCCGGCATGCGCGCCGCCGGCGCCGCCCATCACCGCGTAGCCGCTCGCGATCGCCTTGAGCTGCAGCGCCACATAGGGCACGACGCCGACCAGCGCGAGCAGCGTCACCGCGCCGGCCAGCACCCGGCTCTTGCCGTAGCGGCTGGCGATGAAGTCGGCGATCGAGGTGATGCGGTAGGCGCGCGCGATGCGCACCATCTTGCGCAGCACCAGCCAGGCCAGCACCATCGCCAGCGTCGGGCCCAGGTAGATCGGCAGGAACCACAGCCCGCCGGACGCCGCGCGGCCGACGCTGCCGAAGTAGGTCCAGGCCGAGCAATACACGCCCATCGACAGCGCGTAGACCCAGGCATTGCCGATCACCGAGCGACCGGCGCGCGCGCGCCGGTCGGCCCAGGCCGCGACGGCGAACAGCGCCGCCAGGTAGGCGAAGGCGGCGGCGATGACGACGGGGGTGGCCAGCACGTCAGTCGTCCCCGGTCGCCGATTCCATCAGCCAGGCGAGCGCCGCGACCAGCAGCGCCCAGCCGGCGAACAGCCGCAGCGGGTGGCCGAGCCAGAGCTCGAGCAGCGGGAAGTCGAAGACCAGCACGCCAGCGGCGAACAGCGCGACGAGCCGTGCGGCGGTCGGCGCGCGCCTCACAGCACCCCCAGCCGGAAATGGTGGCGCAGCATCTGGCGAAAGCGCTGCACCACCGCCAGCGCCTCGCGCAGCGGCTCGCGCTCGCCAGGCGCCAGGTCCGCCGCGCGCACCTCGTTGCCCGGCCGTGCGCCAGCGGCGCGCTGGCGCAGCTGGTGGGCGAAGCGCAGCCGCATCAGCACGTGCAGCGCGCCGATCAGCTCGCCCGCCAGCGCCGCGTCGAGCCGGCCGAGCGCGGCCAGCGCCTGCAGCCGCTCGGCGGTGCCGACCGCGCGCACGCCGTACTGCAGCGACAGCGCGCGCGCGCCGTGCACGATCGGGAAGGTGCCGAGCTTCTTCAGGTCGAGGGTCTGCTCGTCGCGGCGCGTCAGCAGCCGCGTGAACCAGTGGCCCGGCGCCTCGAAGGCATCGGCCGCGGCGGCGAAACGCGCGAGGTAGACGTCCTGCCCGGCAAACACGCGGTCGAGGTGCTCGCGCGCCTGCGCCAGCAGCGCGGCGTCGCCGGCCACCGCGGCGGCATCGAAGAAGATGGCCAGGCGCAGCGGGCCCTCGCGGTCGCCGGCGTAGATCCACGACCGGATCGCGTCGCGAAAGTCCGCCAGCGGCTGGCGCCACAGCGGGTTGCTCAGCATCACCCCGCCCGGGCAGGGCGGGTAGCCGAAGCCGCTCAGCGCGGCGCTGAAGCGCTGCGCCAGCGCCTCGAGGCCGGGCCAGTCCAGCCCGTCGCGCAGCAGCAGCGCGTTGTCCTGGTCGGTCTTGAGGATCTGCTCGCCGCGGCCCTCGCTGCCCATCACCAGCAGGCAGCTCGCCTCGATCAGCGCCGCGGGCGCGAGCAGCGCCCACAGCCGCGCGATCAGCCGGGTGTTGAGCGCGCCGGCGGTCGCGGCGATGCGCTCGATCGGCACCCCTTCGTCGAGCAGGCGCACAAGGATCGGGTCGATGCGCGTCGCGTCCTCGCGCAGCGCGGCCTCCGAGGGCGCGGCCGCGAGCCGCCGCTCGAGGGCCTGCGCTTCGGCGTCATCGGTGGCCGCGAGGCGACAGCTCATGCCCGCAATGTGACACGGGGCCGCAGACATCGCGCCTGCGGCCCCGTGGCGTGGACGCACCGTCGGATCAGTGACCCGAGGCGCCCGCCGCCCCGATCCCGGTCTCGGAACGCACCTGCTGGGCCAGGAAGCCGTCGCGGTCCTGGCGGCCCCGCGCGCTCGAGTCGAGGATCGAGAACAGCCAGATGCCGACGAAGCCGATGGTCATCGAGAACAGCGCCGG
>CAYOXW010000216.1:0-4471 GCA_964408005.1 uncultured Methylibium sp. | reverse complement strand
CCAACAGCGCCAACCAGGCGCTCGACCGCATCATCAACTTCTTCCCCGAGGAGCGTCGTCCGCAGCTGCTGATGGACCTGTCGCTGAACCTCAAGTCGCTGGTCTCGCAGCGCCTGCTGCCGCGCCAGGAGGGCAAGGGCCGGGTCGCCGCGATCGAGATCCTGATCAACTCGCCGCTGATCTCCGACCTGATCTTCAAGGGCGAGGTCGGTGAGATCAAGGAGATCATGAAGCGCTCGCGCGAGCTCGGCATGCAGACCTTCGACCAGAGCCTGTTCGACCTCTACGAGGGCCAGCAGGTCACCTACGAGGACGCGCTGCGCAATGCCGACTCGGTCAACGACCTGCGGCTGCAGATCAAGCTCAACAGCAACCGGGCGCGCAATGCGGACCTGACCGCCGGCACCGAGCACATGACCATCGTTTAGGCGATCATTCGATCCGTCCTCACGGCCTCTCGTCGAGAGGCCGTTTTCGTTTCCGGAGTGCCTCGATGAGCAGCAAGACCTACGCACCGACGCCGCCTAGCCGCGTCGCCTTCCTCGGACTCGGGGTGATGGGTCACCCGATGGCCGGCCACCTGGCGCGCGCCGGCCACACGGTCACGGTCTACAACCGCAGCGCCGCGAAGGCCCAGGCCTGGGTGCAGGAGTACGGCGGCACGGCCGCGCCGACGCCGGCGGCGGCCGCCGCGGGCGCCGACATCGTGTTCGCCTGCGTCGGCAACGACGCCGATCTGCGCGCCGTCACGCTCGGCCCCGACGGCGCCTTCCAGGCCATGCCGGCCGGCGCGGTGTTCGTCGACCACACGACCGCCTCGGCCGACATCGCGCGCGAGCTCGACGCCGCGGCGCGATCGCGCGGCCTGGCCTTTATCGACGCGCCGGTCTCGGGCGGCAATCTCGGCGCGATCAACGGCGCGCTGACCATCATGTGCGGTGGCGACGCGGCCGCCTTCGAGCGCGTCGAGCCGGTCGCGATGGCCTACGCGAAGGCGGTGACGCTGCTCGGTGCGGCCGGCTCGGGCCAGCTGGCGAAGATGGTCAACCAGATCGCGATCGCCGGGCTCGTGCAGGGCCTGAGCGAGGCCATCGCCTTCGGCCAGAAGGCCGGGCTGGACATGAAGGCGGTGCTCGGCGTGATCGGCAAGGGCGCGGCGCAGAGCTGGCAGATGGACAATCGCGGCCCGACGATGATCGAGGACCGCTTCGACTTCGGCTTCGCGGTCGACTGGATGCGCAAGGACCTCGGCCTGTGCCTGGCCGAGGCGCAGCGCCATGGCGCGCGCCTGCCGGTCACCGCGCTGGTCGACCAGTTCTACGCCGACGTGCAGGCCATGGGCGGCAACCGCCTCGACACCTCGAGCCTGATCAAGCGGCTGCGCTGAGTCGCCGCACTCACGTAGACTGGGGTAAACCCGCAATCGGGAGCCCCGATGCCCCACCCGCCCGCCGTCCACCGCGTCAACCTCGCGCTGCAAGGCGGCGGCTCGCATGGCGCCTTCACCTGGGGCGTGCTCGACCGGCTGCTCGAGGATGAGGCGCTCGAAGTCGCCGCGGTGTCCGGCACCAGCGCCGGCGCGCTGAACGCCGGCGTGCTGGCCAGCGGCTTTGCGAGCGGCGGGCGCGAAGGCGCGCGCGCCGCACTGGCGGCCTTCTGGCGCGACGTCAGCAGCAGCGGCCAGACCTTCTCGCCGTTCTCGCTGTCGCAGGCCGGCGCGGCCGCGAGCGGCTACAACTTCGACAAGCAGCCGGCCTACCAGTGGCTGAACGGCTTCTTCCGCACCTTCAGCCCCTACGAGTTCAACCCGCTGAACCTGAACCCGCTGCGCGACATCGCGCGCCGCCACGTCGACGAGGCGGCGCTGCGCCGCTGCAGCATCCCGCTGTTCATCACCGCCACCAGCGTGCGCACCGGCCAGGCGCGCGTGTTCACCGGCGCGGAGCTGTCGATCGACGCGCTGCTCGCCTCGGCCTGCCTGCCCTTCCTGTTCCAGGCGGTCGAGATCGACGGCGAGCCCTACTGGGACGGCGGCTACACCGGCAACCCGGCGATCTACCCGCTGATCTATCACAGCGACGCGCTCGACTTCCTGCTGGTGAAGATCAATCCGCTGCGGCGCGAGGGCACGCCGACGCGCAGCGTCGAGATCATCGACCGGCTCTCGGAGGTGACCTTCAACGCCAGCCTGGTGGCCGAGCTGCGCGCGATCGCCTTCGTCTCGCGCCTGGTGCGCGAGGGCCGGCTCGACCCGGGCCACTACAAGGACCTGCGGCTGCACATGATCGCCGACGACGAGGGGCTCGCCCCCTTCAACGCGAGCAGCAAGCTCAACACCGACGCGGCCTTCCTCGACGGGCTGTTCGCGCTCGGCCGGCGCGCGGCCGACGGCTGGCTGGCCGCGCACCGCGAAGACCTCGGCGTGCGCGCGACGCTGGACGTCGAGGCGACCTTCCTCGCCAAGCCCGGCGGCGGCCTGGGCCGCCGCCCGCGCTCCTCGCCGCCGGTGCCGCCGCCGCGCGGACGGCTGCGCCGGCTGTGGTCCTCGGTGCTCGGCCGGCGGCCCTGAGCCGCCGCGCCTCAGCTCTGCATCAGCCGCTTGCTGCGCGCCACCGACATCAGGATGCCGAGGCCGAGCCCGAGCGTGACCATCGCCGTGCCGCCGTAGCTGACGAAGGGCAGCGGCACGCCGACCACCGGCAGGATGCCGCTGACCATGCCCATGTTGACCATCGCATAGGTGAAGAAGGACAGCGTCACCGCGCCGGCCATCAGCCGCGCGAACAGCGTCGGCGCCTCGCTGGCGATCATCAGGCCGCGGAAGATCAGGAAGGTGAAGCCGAGCAGCAGCCCCAGGCAGCCGAGCAGGCCGAACTCCTCGGAGAAGGCCGCGAAGATGAAGTCGGTGGTGCGCTCGGGGATGAACTCCAGGTGGGTCTGCGTGCCCTGCATGAAGCCCTTGCCCCAGACGCCGCCGGAGCCGATCGCGATCATGCCCTGCAGGATGTGGAAGCCCTTGCCGAGCGGGTCCTTGGCCGGGTCGAGCAGGGTGCACACGCGCTGCTTCTGGTAGTCGTGCAGCACGCGCCAGTCGACATCCGGCGCGCACAGCGCGTCCTGGAAGAACACCAGCAGCGCCACGCCGATCGCGCCGGCCCCCACCACCGGCAGGATCAGCCGCCAGCTCAGGCCGGCGAAGAACATCACGTACAGCCCCGCCATCAGCACCAGGATCGCGGTGCCGAGATCGGGCTGCTTGACGATCAGCGCCACCGGCACCGCCAGCAGTACGAAGGCGACCACGAAGTCGGCGGCGTGCAGCCGGCCCTCGCGGCGCTGGAACCACCAGGCCAGCATCAGCGGCGTGGCGATCTTCAGCAGCTCGCTGGGCTGGATGACCGTGACCTGCAGGTCCAGCCAGCGCGTCGCGCCCTTCTTCGTGACGCCGAAGAACTCGACGCCGAGCAGCAGCGTCACGCCCAGCACATACAGCGGCACCGCGAGCTGCGCGAGCCGATGCGGCGGCAGCTGCGCGACCAGGAACATCACGCCGGCGGCGATCAGCATGTTGCGGCCGTGGTCGGCGAAGCGCGTGCCGTGGTCGTAGCCGGCCGAGTACATCGTCACCAGACCGAACGCGGCCAGGATCAGGATCGCCAGCGCCAGCGGCCCGTCGAAGCCGCGGAACACGCGCAGCGCGCGCTGCCAGGGCGGCGCCTGCTCGAACACCGCGTTCATCGCGGGCCTCCCACGCCGGCCTGGGCGATCCGGTCGGCCGCCGGGGCCGAGGCCGGCGGCGCGGCTGGCGCCGCCGGCTGAGACGCCGGCGGGGCTAGCGGCTGCGCGGCGGCGGTCGCCACGCCGCCCGGGATCACCGGCTGCAACGGCACCTCGGCGGCCAGCCGCGATGCGCCGACCGGCGCCGCCGCCGTGCCCTGCTGGACCGCGACGATGTCCTCGGCGCTCGGGTAGCGGCCCGCGAGCACGTAGTCGAGCACGCGCCGCGCGATCGGCGCGGCGGCCGCGGCGCCGAAGCCGGCGTTCTCCACGATCACCGCCAGCGCCACCTGCGGCTGCTCGAGCGGCGCGAAGGCGATGTACAGCGAGTGGTCGCGCTGGTACTCCTCGAGGCTGTTCTTGTTGTACTTCTCGTTCTGGCGGATGCCGACCGCCTGCGCGGTGCCGGTCTTGCCGCCGCTGGCATAGGGCGCGCCCATGAACACCCGCGTCGAGGTGCCCTCCTGGGTCACGCCGTGCAGCGCCTGCACGACGACCTGCACGTGCTCGGGCTGCAGCGCCAGCGGCGCGAGCGTCTCGGCTGAGAGCTGGCGGCGCGCGCCACCGGCCGGCTCCTCGATCTGTCGCACCAGCCGCGGCACGTAGCGCTGCCCGCCCGAGATCAGCGTCGCGGTCGCGGTGGCCAGCTGCAGCATCGTGAAGTTGTTGTAGCCCTGGCCGATGCCCAGCGAGA
>CAYOXW010000215.1:0-4479 GCA_964408005.1 uncultured Methylibium sp. | reverse complement strand
ACTGGCGCGGCGGCCGCGGCATCCTCGAGAACATCATCCCGTCCTCGACCGGCGCGGCCAAGGCGGTCGGCGTGGTGATCCCCGAGCTGAACAAGAAGCTCACCGGCATGGCCTTCCGCGTGCCGACCAGCGACGTCTCGGTGGTCGACCTGACCGTCGAGCTCAACAAGGAAGCCAGCTACGCCGAGATCTGCGCGGCGATGAAGGCGGCCAGCCAGGGCGCGATGAAGGGCGTGCTGGGCTACACCGAGGACAAGGTCGTCGCGACCGACTTCCGCGGCGAGTCCTGCACCAGCGTCTTCGACGCCGAGGCCGGCATCGCGCTGGACAAGACCTTCGTCAAGGTCGTGGCCTGGTACGACAACGAGTGGGGCTACTCGAACAAGGTGCTCGAGATGGCGCGCGTGATCGGCCGCTGAGGCGGACCGAGCGCTGCGGAAAGAGCCCCATCGGGGCTCTTTTCGTTTCAGCCGCCGGCGAGCGCGGCCCCTACACTCGGCCGTCGTCGTTTCCGACCGTCGCGCGCCGCCCATGTCTGTCTCGAAGCTTCTTGCCGGCCTCGCGCTGGCCCTGCCGCTCGCCGTGCTCGCGGCGCCGCAAGACCGCCCGGCCCGGGGCCTGATCGTGCGCATGGCCGCCGATGCCAGCGAGGCCGACTGGCAGCGCCTGCAGCAGGCCGCCGGCCTGCAGGGCCGTGCGATGCGCGAGCGCGGTCCGCGCTCGCGGCTGATCGCGGCGGACCGCGTGCTGCGCGGCGCCGAGGCGCGCGAACTGGCGCAGCGCCTGCGCAGCCAGCCCGGCGTCGCCTGGGTCGAGCCCAACACCCGGGAGCGCCGCCTGCAGGCCGCCGTCGTGCCCGACGATCCCGACTTCACCGCCGGCCTGCAATGGTGGCTGCGCCCGGCGACCGGTGCCAACGGCAGCGCGATCGAGGACCGGCTGCGCGGCGTGGCCGGCTTCCAGACCGGCTGGATCACGAGCACCGGCAGCGCCGACACGGTGATCGCGGTGCTCGACACCGGCATCACCGCGCATCCGGAGCTGAGCGGGCGCGTCATCAACGGTCACGACTTCGTCTCCGAGCTCGAGTACGCCAACGACGGCGACGGGCGCGACACCGACGCCTCCGACCCGGGCGACTGGGTCAGCGAGGCCGATCGCAGCGCCGACCCGGCGCTGTTCGGCGACTGCGAACCCGAGAACAGCAGCTGGCACGGCACCGTGATCGCCGGTCAGCTCGTCGCCGCGACCGACAACGCCACCGCGGTGGCGGCGATGCACTGGTCCGGCCGCGTGCTCGCGGTGCGCGTGGCCGGCAAGTGCGGCGCGACGGTGGCCGACATCGTCGACGGCATGCGCTGGGCCGCCGGGCTGCCGGTGACCGGTGCGCCGGCCAACCCGAACCCGGCGCGCATCATCACCGTCAGCTTCGGCGGCAGCGCGGCCTGCAGCCCCGCCTACCAGGAGGCGATCGACGACCTGCGCGCCGCCGGCGCGGTGGTCGTGGCGGCGGCGGGCAACGAGCATGGCGCGGTGCTGCGCCCGGCCAACTGCGACGGGGCGATCGGCGTCGGCGCGGTCAACCGCGACGGCTTCAAGACCACCTATTCGAACTTCGGCGCCGAGCTGGCGATCACCACCGTCGGTGGCGATCCGAGCAGCGCCGGCCGCTGGGGCCCCCTGCTCGGCGACGGCGGCCTGCTGACGCTGTACAACGACGGCACCCAGGCGCCCGGCGCCGCCGCCTATGCCTACGTGTTCGGCACCAGCTTCTCGACGCCGCAGGTGGCCGGGGCGCTGGCGCTGATGCTGGCGGTGCGACCGACGCTGTCGGCCACGCAGCTGATCGACGGCCTGCGGCTGAGCGCGCGGCCGCATGTCACCTCGCCGGTGATCGACAACTGCTCGAACGCCAACCCGGGGCGCTGCATCTGCACCACCGCGACCTGTGGCGCCGGCCTGCTCGACGTGCCGGAGGCGCTGCGCTACGCGGGCGATCCGAGCGGCTACAGCGCCCCCGCGCGCAGCGGCGCGGTGATCGACAACCCGCAGGTGCGCGCCGCGGCCGATCTGGGCGCGGACCGCGCGGCGAACAGCGGCTCGGACGGCGGGGACAACGACAGCGGTGTCTCCGGCGGCGCGCTCGGCTGGCCCTGGCTGGCGGCGCTGGCGCTGGCGGTGTGGGCGGTGCGCCGCAGCCGCGCGCGCGGCTGAGGCGCCGCGCGCCTCAGGGCGCGTCGCCCGGCGGGCAGGGTTCGAAGCGGTGGCCGCCGAGCTTGTCGGCCGGCAGGGCCGCCAGCAGCAGCTGCTGATTGGCATCGGCGGCGGCCACGCGCAGCGCGCGCGGCGCGCTGGCGCCGGCGTCGACGATGCGGCCGTTGCGCAGCCCGCGCTCGGCCAGCGCCTTCAGGGCCGCCTCGGCCGCGTCGCGGCTGTCGTGGCGCTCGAGCACCAGGTAGGGCGCCCCGTCGGCGGCGAGGCGGGCGGTCTCGGGCGCCAGGCTCAGGCGCCGCAACTCCTCGCGCTTCTGGCGCAGCGGCGCCGCCTCGGCATAGGGGCCGAGCGCGATCCACACGGTGCCGGCATCGAGCCGGCGCACGCTGGCCGCCTCGGCCGGCAGCAGCACCTGCAGCACCGCCTGCGCGGCGGCGAGGCCCGCGGCGTCGAAGGGGCCGGCCTCGAGGCAGGCCAAGGCCGGCGGCGCCGGCTCGGACGCGGCCGAGGCCGCGGGTTCGGCACTGGCGGCGGGCGCCGCCGCGCTCGCCAGTTGCACGCGCTCCGGGTGGACCTGCAGCGCCAGCCGCCCGGGCTCGCGTTCGCCCTCGGGGCGGGCGCCGATCAGCGGGTGCAGCGGCGCGAGCCAGCCCTGGCGCCAGGCCCAGAAGCCGGCGTTGGCCAGCAGCAGCACGAGCACCAGCGCCCTCAGCATGGGCGCACGCTCACGTCGCCGCTGCGCACCGCGAGCAGCTGGCCGTCGGCGCGGCGCAGCCGCAGCGCGCCGTCGGCGTCGATGCCCTCGGCGCGGCCCTCGGCGGCTTCGCCACCGCTGGTGCGCACCGGGCGGCCGGCGAGCCCGTCGCGCGCCGCATAGCGGGCCTGGAATCCGGCGAAGCCCTCGCGCTCGAAGCGCAGCACCGCGTCGAGCAGCGGCGCGGCGATGCGGACGAGCACGTCGGCCGCCGTCGCCTGCGGCGCGCGCTCGCGCCAGCCCGCGACGGGCTGGTCGAGACCGGGGCGCGCGGCGGGCGCCGCGAGGTTCAGGCCGATGCCGATCACCGCGTAGCGCGCTCCGTCGGCCAGCGGCAGCGTCTCGATCAGCACGCCGCCGAGCTTGCGGCCCGCGCCCGACGCATCGAGCAGCCACAGGTCGTTCGGCCACTTCAGCTTCACCTCGGGGCCGAGCGCCTCGGCCAGCGCGATGCCGACCGCCAGCGACAGCCCCGACCAGTCGGCCGGGGCCAGCACCAGCCCGAGCGACAGGCACAGCGTGCCCGGCCCGGGCGGTGCGTCGGTGGCCGCCGGCTCGGCGAACCAGGGCCGACCCAGGCGGCCGCGGCCGGCGCTCTGGTGCTCGACGACCAGCAGGCAGGGCCCGGCGTCACCGCCGCGCGCGCGCTCGAGCAGCCGCGTGTTGCTCGAATCGGCCTCGGCCCAGACGTCGACGCGCAGGCCCGGCTTCAGCGCCGCGAGCGTCGCGGCGAGCGCGTCGGTCGGCCAGGGCAGGGCAGGGGCGCTCATCGGGACGCGATGGTGAGGCTCAGCGCTTGGGCGACAGCATCGTGCCGCGGCAGCGCTTCGCGCCGCAGCGGCATTCGTACTGCTTCTTCAGCTTGGGCGTGTAGCGCTCGTCGATCGTCAGGCCGTAGTCGTAGAACAGCTCCTCGCCTGGCGCGATCTTGCGCAGCGCCTTGATGAAGACGCGGCCCTCGGTCTCGTCGGCCTCGCAGTTCGGGGCACAGGAATGGTTGATCCAGCGCGCCGCGTTGCCGCCGACGTTCGCGTCGATGACCTGGCCCTCGTCGAGGCTGAAGTAGAAGGTGTGGTTCGGGTCGCTGGGGTCGTGCGGGTGGCGGCGCAGCGCCTCGGGCCAGTCGATCACCTCGCCGACGTACTCGATCAGCGTCTCGCCCTTGGCCAGGGGCTGCAGCGCGTACACGCCCTTGCCATGCACGCCCGAGCGTCGCACCTGCAGGCGCCGGCCCCGGAGGGCAGGCTGTCCGTTCGCGGGAGCGGGGCGGCGCGGGGATTGCGGCATGGTCGGCTTTGGCTACATTGAATTCATGGGTGCGCGCGCGTGTGTGCGTGCGCGCGAGAGAGCCCGGATTGTAGGGACGGCTTCGCGAAGGCCGTGCCCGCCGTGGGCGACTGGTACAGGACAACGATGAGCAAAGCACTGGTGATCGCCGAGAAGCCGTCCGTCGCGCAGGACATCGTCCGCGCGCTGACGCCGAGCGCGGGCAAGTTCGAGAAGCACGACGA
>CAYOXW010000214.1:0-4514 GCA_964408005.1 uncultured Methylibium sp. | reverse complement strand
TGTCGTAGATCGACATCGGGAACGGCGTGGGCTTCTGGAACACCATGCCGATCTTGGCGCGGATCAGCGAGACATCTTCCTTGCGGTCCAGGATGTTGCTGCCGTCGACGTTGATCTCGCCTTCCGCGCGCTGCTCGGGGTAGAGCTCGAACATGCGGTTGAAGGTGCGCAGCAGCGTCGACTTGCCGCAGCCCGACGGCCCGATGAAGGCGGTGACCTTGCCTTCGGGGATGTCGAGGTTGATGTTCTTCAGCGCGTGGAAGCTGCCGTAGAAGAAGTTCAGATTGCGCACCGAGAGCTTGGGCTTCTCGGTCACGCTGAGGTCGACTTTCGCGTCCATCGGGCGCTCCTTGCCGGGTCAGTGTTTGTTGCGGAACAGCACGCGCGCGAGGATGTTGAGCAGCAGCACGCCGAAGGTGATCAGGAACACGCCCGCCCAGGCCAGCTTCTGCCAGTTCTCGTAGGGACTCATCGCGAACTTGAAGATCGTCACCGGCAGGCTGGCCATCGGCTGGCTCAGGTCGCTGGTCCAGAACTGGTTGGACAGGGCCGTGAACAGCAGCGGCGCGGTCTCGCCAGCGATGCGCGCCAGCGCCAGCAGCACGCCGGTGATCACGCCGGCACGCGCGGCCTTCAGCGTCACGGTCAGGATCACGCGCCACTTCGGCGTGCCCAGCGCGTAGGCGGCCTCGCGCAGCGCGTTCGGGATCAGGCTCAGCATGTTCTCGGTGGTGCGGATCACCACCGGGATCACGATCAGCGACAGCGCCAGGATGCCGGCCCAGGCCGAGAAGCTCTTGAGCTGCGCCACGACGACAGCGTAGATGAACAGGCCGATCACGATCGACGGCGCGGACAGCAGGATGTCGTTGATGAAGCGCGTCACGCTGCCCAGCAGCGTCTTCTGGCCGTACTCGGCGAGGTAGACGCCGGCGAGGATGCCGACCGGCGTGCCCAGCACGGTGGCCATCCCCACCATCACCAGCGAGCCGAAGATCGCGTTCGCCAGGCCGCCGGTCTCGGCCTGCGGCGGGGGCGTCATCTCGGTGAACACCGACAGCGCGATCCCGCCGGCGCCGAGTCGCACCGTCTCGAACAGGATCCACACCAGCCAGACCAGGCCGAAGGCCATCGCGGCCAGCGACAGCGTCAGCGCGATCGCGTTGGTGCGCTTGCGCTTCGCATGCATGCGCAGGCGGCCGGCCTGCGCGGCGGCCCGGGCCGCCGGCATCGGGATGGCGCTCATGAGCTTCTCCCTTCGCTCTTCTTGAGCTGCGAGAGCAGCAGCTTGGACAGCGCCAGCACCACGAAGGTGATGAAGAACAGCACCAGCCCCAGGTAGATCAGCGAGGCCTGGTGCAGCCCCTCCGAGGCCTCGGCGAACTCGTTGGCGAGCGCCGAGGTGATGCTGTTGGCCGCCTCGAACAGCGACAGAGACTCGAGCTGGTTGAAGTTGCCGATCACGAAGGTCACCGCCATCGTCTCGCCGAGCGCGCGGCCCAGCCCGAGCATGACGCCACCGACCACGCCGGTCTTGGTGTAGGGCAGCACCACCTTCCAGACCACCTCCCAGGTGGTCGAGCCGAGCGCGTAGGCCGATTCCTTCAGCATCGGCGGCGTGACCTCGAACACATCGCGCATCACCGCCGCGATGAAGGGGATGATCATGATCGCGAGGATGATCCCCGCCGACAGCAGGCCGATGCCCACCGGCGGGCCGCTGAACAGCGTGCCGAGCAACGGCACCCCGGCGAACAGCGCCTGCAGCGGTTGCTGGACATAGGTCGACAGCAGCGGGCTGAACACCAGCAGGCCCCACATGCCGTAGACGATCGAGGGCACCGCGGCGAGCAGCTCGATCGCCGTGCCGAGCGGGCGACGCAGCCATGAGGGCGAGAGCTCGGTCAGGAACAGCGCGATGCCGAAACTCACCGGCACCGCGATCACCAGTGCGATCAGCGAGGTGGCCAGCGTGCCGTAGATCATCACCAGGCCGCCGAACTTCTCCTGCACCGGGTCCCACTCGGCGGTGGTGAAGAAGCCCAGCCCGAAGGCCTCGATGGCCGGCGCCGCGCCGATGACCAGCGAGACGATGATGCCCACCAGCAGCGCCAGCGTCAGCAAGGCGGCGCCGTGCGTGAGCACCGAGAACACCGCGTCGGCCCAAGGCAGGCTCTGGCGCCGCTGCGGCGGGCGGCCTCGGGGATCCGCGCGTTCCATCTTGCGGTTGTCGGAGAGGGGAGAAGCGGGCAGTGTAGCGGCCACGTGCGGGGCTCCTTCGCGAGACGGGGGCTGCGCGCCGTGGCGCCCAGCCCCGCCTGCGTACGGCCTGTCGGATTACTTGTAGGCGATCGGCTTGGCCGAGGCATCCTTGACCTGGTCCGCCCACTGCTTGCGCACCAGATCCTTCACCAAGGCCGGCAGCGGCACGTAGTCGAGCTCGTCGGCCATCTGGTCGCCGTTCTGGTAGACCCAGTTGAAGAACTTCAGCGCGTTGGCCGCGTTCACCGACTTGTCCTGGGTCTTGTGCATCAGGATGTAGGTCGGGTTCGTGATCGGCCAGGTGTCCTTGCCCGGCTGCTCGGTGGTGATCTGGAAGAAGGTCTTGTTCCAGTCCGCACCGGCCGCGGCGGCCTTGAAGGCGGTGTCGCTGGGCGCCACGAACTGGCCCTCCTTGTTCTTCAGCAGCGTGTACGTCATCTTGTTTTGCTTGACGTAGGCGTACTCGACGTAGCCGATCGAGTTCGGCAGGCGCTGCACGAAGGCCGCGACGCCCTCGTTGCCCTTGCCACCGGCGCCGGTCGGCCAGTTGACCGCGGTGCCCTCACCGACCTGGCTCTTCCACGCCTCGCTGACCTTGGAGAGATAGTTCGTGAAGACGAAGGTCGTGCCCGAGCCATCGGCGCGGCGCACCACGGCGATCGCCGCGTCCGGCAGCGGCACGCCGGGGTTCAGCGCGGTCAGCGCCGGATCGTTCCACTTGGCGATCTTGCCGAGGTAGATGTCGCCGAGCAGCTGGCCGGTGAGCTTGATCTGCCCCGGGGCGATGCCCTTGATGTTGACCACCGGCACCACGCCACCGATCACAGTCGGGAACTGGATCAGGCCGTCCTTGGCGAGATCCTCGTCCTTCAGCGGCATGTCGGACGCGCCGAAGTCGACCGTCTTGGACTTGATCTGCTTGATGCCGGCGCCCGAGCCGACCGATTGGTAGTTGATGCGCGCGCCGGTGGCCTTGTTGTAGGCATCGGCCCACTTCGCGTAGACCGGGGCGGGGAAGGTCGCGCCGGCACCGGTCACGTCCTGGGCGAAGGCCGCGCCACCGGCGGCGGCGAGGGCCAGCGCGACGGCGGTGCTGCGGAGGGACGAAAAGTTCATCAGGAGACCTTTCAGGACTTGGAGAAGACAACGGGACTCTAGGGTCGGTTTGTGACAGCGCCATGAAACCTGCGGCCGGGACTGACATGTGACGGCGGCGTCATCGAAGCGTCACGGCGCCGTCACATCGGCTTTCCATCATGCGGCCGCTGCCTGAACCCAGGCCTCGACTTCCCTAGGAGCCATGATGAACCCCACCACCCGGACGATCTTGACCACCACCGCCGCGATGCTGGCCCTGGCCGGCTGCGCCACCACGCCCGCCCCCAAGACGATCGCGGACACCGCGGCCGCCAGCCCCGAGCTCTCGACGCTCAACCGGCTCGTCGCCGAAGCCGGCCTCGGCGAGACGCTGCGCGGCGGCGGCCCGTACACGGTGTTCGCGCCCTCCGATGCCGCCTTCAACGCGATGCCGAAGGCGACGCTGGAGGCCCTGGGCCGGGACAAGGAGTTGCTCAAGTCGGTCCTCAGCTACCACGTCGTGCCCGGCAAAGTGATGGCCGAGTCGGTGCGCAACGGCACCGTCCAGACCGTGCAGGGCGAGAACGTCGCGCTGTCGCGGGCCGGCAGCTTCGTGACCATCGAGGACGCGCTGGTCACACAGCCGAACGTCGACGCGAGCAACGGCGTCGTGCATGTGATCGACAAGGTGCTGATGCCGCCGAAGAAAAAGTGATCGGCATCCGCCAGAGCTCCGATGTGCCGCCCGGGCCAGGCCCGTCGGCGCGTTTGGAAGCCCAATATTTTCAATATCATGGAAACATGAAAGAGACTGATGCCCTCGCCGCCCTCGCCGCCCTCGCCCAGCCGGCGCGCCTGCGTGCCTTCCGAGCGCTGGTGGTCGCCGGCCCGGCCGGACTGACGCCCGGCCGCCTGGCCGAGCAGCTGGCGGTGGCCGCACCGACGCTGTCCTTTCACCTCAAGGAGCTGAGCCATGCCGGGCTGGTGGACGTCGAGCGTGACGGCCGTCATCTGATCTATCGCGCCCGCTACGAGCGCATGAACGCCCTGCTCGGCTACCTGACGGACCACTGCTGCCAGGGCCAGCCCTGCGCCGTCGCGGACGCCGGCTGCGACTGCTGAACCGCAACAACCTCGCCTCCCTCCCCATGAACCACCCGCCCTTGCACGTGCTC
>CAYOXW010000213.1:0-4530 GCA_964408005.1 uncultured Methylibium sp. | reverse complement strand
TCGTCGATCAGGTCGATCGCCTTGTCCGGCAGGAAGCGGTCGGTGATGTAGCGGTGCGAGAGCTCGGCCGCGGCGACGATCGCCGGGTCGGAGATCTCGACGCCGTGGTGGACCTCGTACTTCTCCTGCAGGCCGCGCAGGATCGCGATGGTGGCCTCCACCGTCGGCTCGCCGACCAGCACCTTCTGGAAGCGGCGCTCGAGCGCGGCGTCCTTCTCGACGTACTTGCGGTACTCGTCGAGCGTGGTCGCGCCGATGCAGTGCAGCTCGCCACGCGCCAGCGCCGGCTTGAGCATGTTGCCGGCGTCGATCGCGCCCTCGGCCTTGCCGGCGCCGACCATCGTGTGGATCTCGTCGATGAAGACGATGGTCTGGCCCTCGTCGGCGGCCAGCTCCTTGAGCACGTTCTTCAGCCGCTCCTCGAACTCGCCGCGGAACTTGGCGCCGGCCAGCAGCAGCGCCATGTCGAGCGTCAGCACGCGCTTGCCCTTGAGCGACTCGGGCACCTCGCCGGCGACGATGCGCTGGGCCAGGCCCTCGACGATCGCGGTCTTGCCGACGCCGGGCTCGCCGATCAGCACCGGGTTGTTCTTAGTGCGCCGCTGCAGCACCTGGATCGCGCGGCGGATCTCGTCGTCGCGGCCGATCACCGGGTCGAGCTTGCCCAGGCGGGCACGCTCGGTCAGGTCCAGCGTGTACTTCTTCAGCGCCTCGCGGGCGCCCTCGGCCTCGGCCGAGTCGACCTTCTGGCCGCCCCGCACCGCGTCGATCGCGGTCTCCAGCGCCTTGCGCGTCAGGCCGTGCTTGCGCGCCAGCTCGCCCGTGCCGCCCTTGTGGTCGGCCAGCGCGAGCAGGAAGAGCTCGGAGGCGATGAACTGGTCGCCGCGCTTGATCGACTCCTTCTCGGCCGCCTGCAGCAGCGCAACGATGTCGCGGCCGGCCTGCACCGCCTCGCCGCCCTGCACCTGCGGCAGCTTGGCCAGCTCGGCCTCTAGCGCGGTCTGCAGCGCGGTGACATTGACGCCGGCGCGCGCCAGCAGCGGCTTCGGCCCGTCGGACTGAGCCAGCATCGCGAGCAGCAGGTGGGCCGGCTCGATGTAGGGGTTGTCGCGGCCCAGCGCGAGGGTCTGGGCCTCGGACAGGGCGTCCTGGAACTTGGTGGTGAGTTTGTCGAGTCGCATGACGAAATCTCCGGTCTGCGGGGGAGATGGCCCCGCAGCCTGACATTTCAAGCCGCCGGCGGCTTGACGTGGCGCAAGAACCGTCTCAGCGGCTGGCGAGCAGCGGCTGGACGAGCGCCCAGCCCAGGCCGGCGCAGGCCAGCGCGCCCAGCACATGGGCCAGCGTGTGGCCGACCGCCAGGCCCCAGGCGCCGCGCTGCAGCAGCGCCAGCGACTCGGCCGAGAAGGCCGAGAAGGTCGTGAAGCCACCCAGCAGCCCCGTCACCAGCAACAGCTGCAGCAGCGGGTCGGGCCGGTGCGCGAACCAGGCCGCCGCGGCGCCGATCGCCAGCCCGCCGGCGGCGTTGACCGCCAGCGTGCCGAGCGCGAAGACGCCCCACAGCGGGTTGAGCCAGGCCCCCACCAGCCAGCGCAGCAGGCCGCCGGCGGCGGCGCCAGCGGCCACGCACAGCGCCGCGGGCAGCGTCACGCTCACGCGTTGCCCGCCTCGATGCCCCAGCGCTTGAGCGCCGCGTCGTCGGTGCTGCGCGCGTCGACCCAGCGCGCGCCCTCGGGCGTGTGTTCCTTCTTCCAGAACGGCGCCTGGGTCTTCAGGTAGTCCATCAGGAACTCGCAGGCCTGGAAGGCCTGGCCGCGGTGGGCCGAGCTGACGGCCACCATGACGATCTGGTCGCCGACGTCGAGCGGGCCGACGCGGTGAATCACCCGTGCGGCGCGGATGTCGAAGCGCTGCATCGCCACGTCGATCATCGCCTCGATCGCGCGCTCGGTCATGCCGGGGTAGTGCTCGAGCTCCATGCGGCTGACGCCGGCGCCGTCGTTGCGGTCGCGCACCGTGCCGATGAAGCTGGCGACCGCGCCGACGCCGCCGTCGGCCGCACGCAGCGCCGCCACTTCGGCGCTGAGGTCGAAGTCGGCGGTCTGGATCGACACGCGCGCCATGCTCAGCCCCCGGTAACCGGCGGGAAGAAGGCCACCTCGGCGCCGTCGGTCACCGCGGCGGCTTCGTCGGCCATCACCTGGTTCAGCGCCGCGCGCAGCGTGCGCCCGCGCCCCAGCGCCTCGGCATGCGAGCCGCCGCGCGCGATCAGCGCATCGCGCAGCGCGCCGACCGTGGCGCCGGCGCCCAGCTCGACGGTCTCGCCGGGCCCGAGGGCCTCGCGCAACGAGGCGAAATAGCGCACTTGAAGCTTCATGACATCCACTCGGAGAACGGGATGAAGCGTACCGCGTCGCCGCGCGCGATCGCCTGGCCCGGCGGGTTGTCCACGAGACCGTCGGCCCAGACCGCCGAGGTCAGCACCCCGGAGCTCTGGTTCGCGAACAGCTCGAGGCCACCGGCGGCGTTGCGGCGCGCCCGCAGGAACTCGCGCCGCGCGTCGGCCTTGGGCCAATCGAAGTCGGCGCGCAGCGTCAGCGCCGTCGGCTCCACCGCCGGCATGCCCTGCAGCGCGCGCAGCACCGGCTGCACCGCCAGCAGGAAGGTCACGAAGCTCGACACCGGGTTGCCCGGCAGGCCGATCAGCAGCGCCTCGCCGCCCTCACGGCGCACCGCACCGAACGCGAGCGGCTTGCCGGGCTTGATCGCGATCTGCCACAGGTCCAGCCGGCCCTCGGCCTGGGCGGCCGGCTTCAGGTGGTCCTCCTCGCCGACCGAGACGCCGCCAGAGGTCAGGATCAGGTCATGCTCGGCGGCGGCCGAGCGCAGCGCCTCGCGCGTCGCGTCGAGCCGGTCGGGCACGATGCCGAGGTCGCTGACCTCGCAGCCGGCCGCCTGCAGCAGCGCGCGCAGCGTGTAGCGGTTGGAGTTGTAGATCGCGCCGGGCTTCAAGGGCTCGCCGGGCATCACCAGCTCGTCGCCGGTCGAGAACAGCGCGACGCGCGGGCGGCGCACGACCGTCAACGAGGCGGCACCGACCGAGGCCGCCAGGCCGAGCGCCTGCGGCGTCAGCCGCGCGCCGCGCGGCAGCACGACGCTGTCGGCGCGCACGTCCTCGCCGCGCCGGCGGATCCACTGGCCGGGCGCCGGCAGCGCGTCGACGCGCACCGCGCCGTCGAGCGCCGTGCACTGCTCCTGCGGCAGCACCGCGTCGGCGCCCTCGGGCAGCGGCGCACCGGTGAAGATGCGCGCCGCGCTGCCGGGCGCGAGCACCGCGCCGACCTGGCCGGCGGCGATGCGCTGGCTGACCGGCAGCACGCTGCCGGCGACGGGCACGTCGGCGACGCGCAGCGCGTAGCCGTCCATCGAGCTGTTGTCATGCGGCGGCACGTCGAGCCGCGAGGCGACGTCGGCCGCCAGCACGCGGCCGAGCGCGTCGAAGGTCGAGACCGTCTCGGTCTCAGCCAGCGCGGTCGTGCCGGCGAGCAGGCGCTCCAGCGCCTGCGGCAGGCTCAGCATAGGCGGCTTCGTTGTCGGCGTCGTCATAGGGGCTGCGGTAGGCGTAGCGGTCGGCGTGGGCGAGCAGCCACGCGGTCACCGCATCGGCGTCGTTGAGATCGAGCACCGGCAGCGCGGTCGGCACCGGCAGCGCGTCAGGGCTGTCGGTCGCGATCGCGACGACGAAGGGGTCCTGCGGGTACTTGACGCGCTGGCCGGTGCTGGCGCGCCAGATCTCGATCTTGGGCAGGTCGGAGCGCTTGAAGCCCTCGACCAGCACCCACTCGGGGTCAGACAGCTCGGCGATCAGCTGGTGGACGTTGGGGTCGGCCTCGGCGTCGTATTCACGGATCTTCGCGAGCCGGTGGTTCGAGGCGATCAGCACCTCGTAGGCACCGGCGGCGCGGTGGCGGTGCGAGTCCTTGCCGGGCTGGTCGATGTCGAAGCTGTGGTGGGCATGCTTGACCACCGAGACGCGGTGGCCGGCCAGCCGCAGCCGGGCGATGACCTGCTCGACCAGCGTGGTCTTGCCCGCGCCGGAGTAGCCGCAGAAGCCGACGACGTTCATCCGCGCCCGCACGGCCGCCCGAGGGGCGCCGGGCACCCCCTCGGGGGGTAGTGAACGAAGTGAGCGTGGGGGCTCATGGCCTAGACATTTTCGGCGATGAAGTCCTTCACGGCCTGCACGCTGACCGGCATGACCTTGCAGCGCCTGGGGAGGCTTTCCAGCCCGTCGAGCGCGGCCGGGCGCGTGGGCGCGCGGCCCAGCGCCTCCTCGATGGTCGCGGCGAACTTGGCCGGCAGCGCGGTCTCGAGCACCAGCGTCGTGACGCCCGGGGTGTGCCGCTCGCGCGCGACCTTCAGGCCGTCGGCGGTGTGCGGGTCGATCGTCACGCCGAAGCGCGCGTCGGCGTCGCGGATCGTCGCGATGCGGTCGGCATGGCTGCTGCGGCCCGAGACGAAGCCGAAGCC
>CAYOXW010000212.1:0-4532 GCA_964408005.1 uncultured Methylibium sp. | reverse complement strand
CCGACCGGCGTGGTCAGCGGGCCCTTGATCGACACGACGTAGTCCTTCAGGACCTGCAGCGTCTCCTCGGGCAGCCACACGTCGGGGCCGTAGACCTGGGTCGACTTCTCGCCGGCGTAGATCTCCATCCAATGGATCTTGCGCTGGCCCTTGTAGCTCTTCTCGACGGCCGCATCGACCACCTTGATCATCACCGGCGTGATGTCGAAGCCGGTGCCGTCGCCCTCGATGTAGGGAATGATCGGCTGATCGGGCACGTTGAGCGAGAAGTCGGCGTTGACGGTGATCTTTTGGCCACCGGTAGGCACCTTGATGTGCTGGTACATGGAGTCGTCTCTCCGCAGGAAGGGTGTCTGCTTGAAGGGGGGGCTGAACCGGGGCGATTCTAGGCGAGCGATGCCGCCCTTCCCCGCCTCAGGCGGTCGAGCACCACAGGCCGCCGGGTGCGTGGAACTGCAGCCACACGCCCCACCCACTGGCCGCGACGAGCAAGGCGCCGGCGCCGCGCAGCGCGACGGCCTGCGACGCGCCGCGACGGGCCAGTGCCCGCCACAGCAGCGGCCCGGCCACCACGCCCGGCAGGCTGGCGAGCGCGAAGCCGGTCATCACCGCCGCGCCCCCCCAGGCGCCGTCCGCCAGTGCCGCGACGACCAGCGCCGAGTACAGCAAGCCGCAGGGCCAGGCCGCCCACAGCAGGCCCGCCCCGCCGGCACGCGCAAGACCGGCCGCACGACCACGCACCGGCAGGCGCACCACGGCCAGACCTGGCCCGGCACCCGACTCGACGGCGGCCCAGCGCAGCGGGCGGCCGGCGAGCAGCAGCCACAGGCCGAGCGCCAGCGCCGTCAGCGGCAGGGCAAGCCAGAGCGGCCGCAGCCAGGCCGCCGAGCGCGCCAACTCCTCGAGCCCGCCGGCACCGGCCGCCACGACGGCGCCGGCGCCGGCATAGGAGAGCAGCCGCCCCAGCTGGTGCGCGAGCAAGGCCTCGCCGGGCCGTTCGCCCCCGCACCGCCGGGCCAGCGCCGCGCACGGAGCGCCGCACATCGCCGCGCAGTGCGGGGTGCCGGCCGCGCCGATCAGCACGCCGGCCACGACCAGCGCCCAGCTCATCAGATCACCCGCGAGTAGCGCTCACGCGCACGATCCGACTGCAGGTGCCGGTCGAACAGCATCGCGACCGCGCGCACGAAGTACCAGCCCAGTGGCGTCAACTCGATCCCCTCGTCATCGACCGTCAACAGCCCCTGCTCGGCCAGCGGCTCGAGCTGCTCGAGCTCGGCGGCGAAGTGGCGGCGGAAGTCGATCAGATGGGCGAGCTCGATCGACTCGAACAGCACATGGCCCTGGCACATCAGCGCCATGATGACAGCTCGGCGCACCAGGTCGTCGCGGCTCAGCGCGAGGCCGCGCACCACCGCGAACTCGCCCGCCTGCAGGGCATCGTAGTACTCCGGCAGCGTCTTGGCGTTCTGGCTGTAGGTCGCGCCGATGCGCCCGATGGCCGAGACGCCCAGGCCGATCAGATCGCAGTCGGGCTGGGTGCTGTAGCCCTGGAAGTTGCGGTGCAGCCGCCCCTGGCGCTTGGCGACCGCCAGCGCGTCGCCGGGCAGCGCGAAATGGTCCATGCCGATGTGCTCGTAGCCGCTCCCGAGGAAGCCGGCGATCGCGTTGGCCAGCATCGCGATCCGCTCGGCGGGGGTCGGCAGATCGTCGGCGTGGATGCGTCGCTGCGGCTTGAAGCGCTGCGGCAGGTGGGCATAGGCGTAGAGCGCCACGCGGTCCGGTCGCAGCGCCGCGACCTGCTCGACGGTGCGCGCCAGCGAAGCGGCGCTCTGGCGTGGCAGGCCGTGGATCAGGTCGACATTGATGGAGTCGAAGCGCAGCGCGCGCGCCGCCTCGATCAGCGCCGCGACCTGCTCGCGCGGCTGGACGCGGTGCACGGCGTGCTGCACCTGGGGGTCGAAATCCTGCACGCCGAAACTGATGCGGTTGAAGCCGAGTGCACGCAGGTGCTCGAGCCGCGCGGCGTCGACGGTGCGCGGATCGACCTCGATCGAGCATTCGGCCTCGGGCGTGAAGGCGAAGGCGCCGCGCAGCATCGCCATCAGCCGGGCGAGTTCACCGTCACTCAGGAAGGTGGGCGTGCCGCCACCGAGGTGCAACTGGGCCAGCGGCTGGCCGCGCCCGAGCACACGCACGTGCAGGCCGATCTCGGTGCCCAGCGCCTCGAGGTAGGGGGCGGAGCGGGCGTGGTCCCGCGTGATGACCTTGTTACAGGCGCAGTAGTAGCAGACCGATTCGCAGAATGGCAGGTGCACATAGACCGACAGCGGAGCGGCGCTGCCGGCCGCCCCGCTGCCACCGTGCTGGCGCAGGGTCAGCGCCTGCCGGTACTGGAGCGCGTCGAAGGCGTCGACGAAGCGGTCGGCGGTCGGATAGGAGGTGTAGCGCGGCCCCGCCAGGTCGAAGCGCTGCAGCAACTCCTCGCCGGGCGACGGCCGCAGCGGCGCCGATGTGACGGAAACAGTACCCATGGCTTCCACTGTGCGATGCGGGCCTCCTGCCCGCCTTGACCTGAGTCAAGCCGGTCAAGACCCGGCTCCGGACAATCGCCCCGACTCTTGAGGTCGATCATGCCGATCCCCAACCACCCCCTAAGGGCGTCTTGCACGCGCTTGCCGGCACGACGGCTCTGCGGCCCATAATCGACGCCATGCAACGTGAGGCCATCCGCATCGAGGCCGTCAAGGTCGCCTGCTCAAGCTGCAGCCTGCGCGAGATCTGTCTGCCGGTCGGACTCTCCGACGCCGATCTCGACCAGCTCGACAGCCTGATCGGCTCGCGCCGCACCGTGAAACGCGGCGGCTTGCTGTTTCGCGCCGGAGACCGCTTCGAGGCGCTGTATGCGGTGCGCACCGGCTTCTTCAAGACCCGTGTGTCGGCCGAGGATGGCCGTGACCAGGTCACCGGCTTCCAGATGGCCGGCGAGTTGCTCGGCCTCGACGGCATCAGCACCGACCGCCACGCCTGCGACGCCGTCGCGCTCGAGGATTCGCAGGTCTGCCAGATCCCCTATGGCGAGCTCGAGCGGCTGTCGCAGGGCTCGCCGGCGCTGCAGCACCAGTTCCACAAGATCATGAGTCGCGAGATCGTGCGCGACCATGGCGTGATGCTGCTGCTGGGCAGCATGCGCGCCGAGGAACGGCTCGCGGCCTTCCTGCTGAACCTGACGCAGCGGCTGCACGCGCGCGGCTTCTCGCCGCACTCACTGGTGCTGCGCATGACGCGCGAGGAGATCGGCAGCTACCTCGGCCTGAAGCTCGAGACGGTGAGCCGCACCTTCTCCAAGTTCCAGGAAGACGGCCTGCTCGAGGTCAAGCAGCGCGACATCCGCGTGCTCGACGAGGCCGGGCTGCGCCGCCTGGTCAACGCGACGCCCTGCTGAGCCCGGCGCCCTGCGGCGCCGGCTCGACCGTCGGCGGCGCGGCCGCGTGATTGCGGCCTTGCACCGCCGGCATGCCGGCCCGCGTGTCGAGCGGCAGGTCGGCGCCCCGCAGCGCCAGCACCGCGGTGGACACGCCGGCCACGACCACCAGCGCCGGCCCGCCGACGACCAGCCACAGCATCGGCTCGCGCCACCACGGACGGGTGGTTGGGATCGCTGGGACGGGGCGGGGCATGTCTTTCTCCTGGGAGCCGGCCTCAGCGCGGCACGACGAACGTGGATTTCTCGACCACGCGGACCTCGGGCTGCTCGCCCTCGGCCTCGCGGATCACCTCGAAGCGCAGCGCATGGGCGCCCGGACCGAGCGCCGTGGCGCTGGGCGCCGGCACCCGCACCGCCACCGGCACCCAGCGTGACGCGGCGGGGCCCAGCTCGGCCTCGCCGCGCAGCTCCGCACTGGCGCCCTCGATGCCGGACACGGCCACGCGGTAACGCTGCGGCCGCTCGGTCGCGTTCATCAGCTGCAGCCGGTAGACGTTCTCGATCGCCCCCTGCCCGACCAGGCGCGCCAGCGTGCCGCGGTCACGCACCACGTCGACACGCACCGGACTGCGCAACGCCAGCGAGGCGACGAAGGCGCCGGCGATCACCACGAGCACGGCGCCATAGACCAGCACCCGCGGCCGCAGCACACGCCGCCAGTCGATCCCGCTGCGCCCCGCGGTCAGGCCGTTCTGCGTCGCATAGCGGATCAGGCCGCGCGGGTAGTCCATCTTGTCCATCACGCCGTTGCAGACGTCGATGCAGGCCGCGCAGCCGATGCACTCGTACTGCAGCCCCTCGCGGATGTCGATGCCGGTCGGACAGACCTGCACGCACAGCGTGCAGCCGATGCAGTCCCCCTTGCCCTGCCCCTGCAGCGCCTCATGCGGCAGGCTGCGCGGGCGCGAGCCGCGCGGCTCGCCGCGCGCCGGGTCGTAGCTGATCACGAGCGTGTCGCGGTCGAACATCGCGCTCTGGAAGCGCGCATAGGGGCACATGTACTTGCAGACCTGCTCGCGCATGAAGCCGGCATTGCCGTAGGTCG
>CAYOXW010000211.1:0-4567 GCA_964408005.1 uncultured Methylibium sp. | reverse complement strand
AACGTCTCGCTGGGCTTCCTGCTCGGGCTGGTGCCGGTGGTGTGCGCCTTCTTCGCGCTGCCGATCCAGGTGCGGCACGTGACGCTGTCGACCGGCCAGATCGCCGCGGCACTCGGCGCGCTGGGCCACGAGGCGCTGGTGACGCCGGCGTTCTGGTGGTGCCTCGCGGCGGTGCCGCTGACCGGCGCGCTGAACCTGTCGGTGAGCTTCTGGCTGGCCTTCAAGGTGGCGCTGCGCTCGCGCAGCGTGCGCGTCGGCGACCGCGGCCGCCTGTACGCGGCGCTGCGGCGGCGGCTGCGCACCCGCTTCGCGAGCTTCCTGCTGCCGCCGCGCGAGGCGCCGACGGCCTGATCACTCGCGCGGCTCGTCCTTCGGCTCGGCGTCGTGGCGCTCGCCACCGCGGCGGCCCGAGAACATGGTCCACCACACGATGAACAGCAGCAGCACGAGCGCGCCGAGCGCCTCCAGCAGAATCAGTCCCATGTCGGTCCGTAAGCAATGGCTGGCCGCGATGGTAGGCGTGCTGAGCGCCTGCACCACGCTGCCGCCCGAAGACCCCGCCCCGCCCGCGCCGGCCCCCGGCCCCGCCGCCGCCGCGCCGGGCGACTGGCTGCGCGAGGGCGCCCGCTGGCAGCCGGCCGCCTGGGCCGATCTGCCGGGCTGGCGCGAGGACGCGACGATCCACGCTTGGCCGGCGCTGCTGGCGAGCTGCGCGAAGCCCGCCCCCGGCTGGGCGGCGGCCTGCGCCAGCGCGCGCACGCTCGCCGAGCCCGACGAGCGCAAGGTGCGCGCCTGGCTCGAGGCGACGCTGCGGCCCTGGCGCGTCGCCACGCCCGAGGGCGCGACCGAGGGCCTGATCACCGGCTATTTCGAGCCGCTGATCGCGGCCTCGCGCACCCGCGGCCGCGGCTTCAGCGTGCCGCTGCACGCGCCACCCGCCGAGCTGGGCGCGCGCAAGCCCTGGTACAGCCGCGCCGAGATCGCCACCCTGCCCGCCGCGCAGTCCGCGCTCAAGGGCCGCGAGATCGCCTGGGTCGCCGACCCGCTGGACGCGCTGCTGCTGCAGATCCAGGGCTCGGGGCGGCTGCAGCTCAGCGAGCCCGACGGCACGAAGCGCACCGTGCGCCTGGCCTACGCCGGCCACAACGACCAGCCCTACCGCTCGGTCGGCCGCTGGCTGGTCGAGCGCGGCGCGTTCACGCTCGAGCAGGCCTCATGGCCGGCGATCAAGGCCTGGGCGCGCGCGAACCCGCAGCGCGTGCCCGAGATGCTCGAGGCCAATCCCCGCTACGTGTTCTTCCGCGAGGAGCCGCTGCCCGACCCCTCGCTCGGCCCCAAGGGGGCGCAGGGCGTGCCGCTGACCCCGGGACGCTCGATCGCGGTCGACCCGCGCGCGCTGCCCTACGGCACGCCGGTGTGGATCGCGAGCACCGAGCCGCAGCCCTGGAGCCCGACCCCACCGCCGCCGCGGCCGCTGCAGCGCCTGGTGCTCGCGCAGGACACCGGCAGCGCGATCGTCGGCGCGGTGCGGGCCGACTATTTCTGGGGCTGGAGCGAGGGCGCCGAGGAGCGGGCCGGCCGCATGAAGCAGCCGCTGTCGATGTGGGCGCTGTGGCCCCGGGAAGGCGGCCTGCCGCGCTGAGCGCCGCGCCGAGAATCGACGCGATGGACAACGTCGACCTGCAGATCCTCGGCACCGTGCGCGACTGGCAGCGCCTGGGCCACCGGGTGGTGCTCGCCACCGTGGTGCGGACCTGGGGTTCGGCGCCGCGGCCGGCGGGCTCGGTGGTCGCGATCCGCGGCGACGGCCAGCTGGCCGGCTCGGTCTCGGGCGGCTGCATCGAGGACGACCTGATCGCCCAGGTGGGCGCCGGGCGGCCGGGCGCCCAGCCCGAGCTGCTGCGCTACGGCGTGTCGAGCGCGGACGCGGCGCGCTTCGGCCTGCCCTGCGGCGGCGCGATGGAGCTGGTGCTCGAGCCGCTGGGCCCGGCCAGCGCGATCGATGCGCTGCTGGAGCGGCTGGCGCGCGGCGAGCGGCTGCAGCGCACGCTGCGGCTGGCCGACGGGCACGTGACGCTCGCGCCGGCCGGCCCCGATGCCGCGCTGCGGCTCGACGCCACGCAGCTCGTCACCGTCCACGGCCCGCGCTACCGGCTGCTGCTGATCGGCGCCGGCCAGCTGAGCCACTACGTCGCGACCATGGCGCTCGCGCTCGACTACGAGGTGCTGGTCTGCGACCCGCGCGCCGAGCACGCCGAGACCTGGTCCGTGCCCGGCGCGCGGCTGCTGCGCGGCATGCCCGACGACGTGGTGCTCGAGCTGCGGCCCGACGCCCACACCGCGGTGATCGCGCTGACCCACGACCCCAGGCTCGACGACCTGGCGCTGCTCGAGGCGCTGCGCTCCAACACCTTCTACGTCGGCGCGATCGGCTCCTATGCCAACCAGCGCAAGCGCCGCGAGCGGCTGCGCGAGCACTTCGACCTCGACGAGGCCGCGCTCGATCGCCTGCACGGCCCGGTCGGCCTGAAGAACGGCGCGCGCACGCCGCCGGAGATCGCCGTCAGCATCCTCGCGGAGCTGACGGCGGTGCGTTACCGCTACCGCATCCCCGCGCCGGTGCCGCTGGCCAGCGTCTGATCCCGCCGCCACACGGCGCGGCTATGCTCCGCCCCATGTACGCGCGCTTCTTCGGTCTGCAGCACGAGCCGTTCACGATCGCGCCCGACCCGCGCTACCTGTTCATGAGCGAGCGCCACCGCGAGGCGCTGGCTCATTTGCTGTACGGCCTGGGCGGCGGCGGCGGCTTCGTGCTGCTGACCGGCGAGATTGGTGCCGGCAAGACGACGGTGTGCCGCTGCTTCCTCGAGCAGGTGCCCAAGCACTGCAACGTCGCCTACATCTTCAACCCGCGCCAGTCGGCCGCCGAACTGATGCGCTCGGTGTGCGACGAGTTCCGCATCCCGGTCGCCCACGCCGGCGACGGCCCGCCGAGCATCAAGGACTGCGTCGACGCGCTCAACGAGTTCCTGCTCAAGACCCACGCGGTCGGCCACAACAACCTGCTGATCATCGACGAGGCCCAGCAGCTCGACGCCGACGTGCTCGAGCAGCTGCGCCTCTTGACCAACCTCGAGACCAACGAGCGCAAGCTGCTGCAGATCGTGCTGATCGGCCAGCCCGAGCTGCGCGACATGCTGGCGCGCCCCGAGCTCGAGCAGCTCGCCCAGCGCGTGATCGCGCGCTACCACCTCGGCGCGCTGACCGAGGCCGAGACGATCCGCTACGTGCGCCACCGCCTGGTCGTCGCCGGGCTCGCGACCGCGCTGCCCTTCGAGGCCGAGGCGCTGCGCGTGCTGCACCGGCTGACGCGCGGCGTGCCGCGGCGCATCAACCTGCTGGCCGACCGCGCGATGCTGGGCGCCTTCGCGCTCGGCCAGACCCGCATCACGCGGGCGGTGGTCGAGCAGGCCGCCGAGGAGGTGCTGGGCCGCGACGAGACGAGGGCCCGGCCGACGCTGGCGCAGCGCGCCACGCTGGTCGGCGCCGGCGTGCTCGGGGGGGCGCTGCTCGCCGCCGGCCTCGGCTGGGCGCTGGCGGCGCGCACGCCGGAGCGCAGCGAGTCCGGCGTCGAACCCACCGTCGCCGCGCCGACCCCCGCCGAGCCGATGGCGCTCGCCGCGTCGGCGACTCCCGTCGCGGCACCGTCCGCGGCGTCCGCACCACCGCCGTCCGCGGCGTCGGGCGCGATGGTCGCGGCGAGCGCACCGCCCCTCGACGCGGTGGCGCCGGTGGCCGCCGAGCCGGCGCTCGCCGGCTTTCGCGACGAGGGCGACGCGTTGCGCGCGCTCGCGCTGCTGTGGCGGGTGCCGCTGCCCGAGGGCGAGGCCGGCGCCGACCCCTGCAGCGCCGCGCACCAGCAGGGCCTGCCGTGCTGGCGCGGCCGCCTCACGCTCAAGGAACTGCAAGCCCTCGACCGCCCCGGCATCGTGACGCTGCGCGGGGTCGACGGCGCCTCGGTCTACGCACTGCTGAGCGCCTACGACGACGAGCGCGTCACGCTGCAGGCCGGCGGGGCCGCGCGCCGCCTGCGCGCCGTCGACCTGGCCGCGCTGTGGGGCGGCGACTACGCGACGCTGTGGCGCGCGCCGGCCGGCTACGACGGCCAGCTCATCAAGACGCGCAGCGACCCGCTGGCCGGCTGGGTGCTGCAGCGCCTGGACCGCGTCGCGCCCGGCAACGGCGAGCTCGGCAGCCGCGTCGCGGCCTTCCAGCGCCGCCACGGCCTCAAACCCGACGGGCAGGTCGGGCCGGCCACCTTCATGCAGCTCAACCGGGCGAGCGGCGTCGACGAGCCGCGGCTCGCCGTGGCGCCCTGACGACCATGTCCTACATCCTCGACGCCCTCCGCAAGGCCGACGCCCAGCGCGCGCGCGGCGCGGTGCCCGATCTGGCCGCGCAGCCGCTCGACGGCCCGGGCGCCGATGCGCCAACGCCGCGCCGCCGGCTCGGCCTGCCGACCGCCGCGCTGGCCACGCTGGCCGTGCTCGGCGCCGCGGTGCTGTGG
>CAYOXW010000210.1:1387-4574 GCA_964408005.1 uncultured Methylibium sp. | reverse complement strand
ACCGGCCTGAAGAACCCGGCCATCACCGGCCCGGCGCGCGTGTTCGACGACGAGCAATCGGCGCTGGCCGCGATCATGGCCGGCAAGATCAAGGCCGGCGACGTGATGGTGCTGCGCTACCTCGGGCCGGTCGGCGGCCCGGGCATGCCCGAGATGCTGGCGCCGACCGGCGCTTTGATCGGCCAGGGACTGGGCGAGAGCGTCGGCCTGATCACCGACGGGCGCTTCTCCGGCGGCACCTGGGGCATGGTGGTCGGCCACGTCGCTCCGGAGGCCGCGGCCGGCGGCACGATCGCGCTGGTGCACGAGGGCGACTCGGTCACGATCGACGCCCGCACGCTGACGCTGCAGCTCAATGTCAGCGACGAGGAACTGGCGAAGCGCCGTGCCGCCTGGAAGGCCCCGGCGCCGCGCTACCCGCGCGGCGTGCTGGCGAAGTTCGCGAACAACGTCTCGAGCGCGAGCAGCGGCGCGGTGCTGGACCTGCCCCGCTGAGACCGCGCCGGTGCTGAACCGCCCCGGACCGGGGTGGTTCAGCGCTTGCTGTCGGGCTGCTGGGTGCTGTCGGCGAACTGGCTGCTGACGCTGCTGTCCAGCCGGCTGTGCATGATCGAGTCGCGGTGCTTCTTGCGTTGCTCGTCGCGCTTGCTCTCGACCTTGTCGACCTCGCGCCGGCGCTGTTCCTTGAACTTGTCGGCGGCCTTCTTCTGCTTGTCGAAGGCGCGGTAGTCCAGACCCAGCGCGCTCAGGGACTTGCGACGGCGCTCGATCTTCTTCTCTTCCATCTTGTCCATCGCACGCCGCTTGGTGTGGCCGGACATGTCGGCCCACATCCACCAGACCACCGCGGCCGCGAACGGCGAGAGCACGCCCCACCAGGACCAGAGAGCCGGCGGACCGATCTCCGCCAGCTTCAGCGCCACCAGCAGAACGCCCAGCACCACGAACAGCATCTTCCCCTCCGGTCCTTGCGCCGCTCAGGCCCCGGTCAACCGAAGCCCCTAGAATTCGTTACGTCACTATCGCTGGCACTTTATCCCACCCGCAACCTGACCGAAAGACAAACATGTCGCACCGCACCGCCCTCTGCATCATGATCGCCGGTCTGCTCGGCGCCGCCGGCAGCGCCCAAGCCAGCCAGGAGCTGGCCGGCAAGAAGACCTGCCTGGCCTGCCACGCCGTCGACAAGAAGGTCGTCGGTCCGGCCTTCAAGGACGTCTCCGCCAAGTACGGCGCGGACAAGGACGCCGCCGACAAGCTGGCCGCCAAGGTGCTCAAGGGTTCGTCGGGCGTCTGGGGCAATGCCGTGATGCCCCCGATGGCCGCCTCGGTCAGCGAGGCCGAAGCCAAGCAGCTCGCGACGTGGATCCTGACCCTGAAGTGAGCGTCGTTTCCCCATGAAGAAAGGCCCCGCATGCGGGGCCTTTCTTTTGGAGCCGAGCAATTTCAGTTGTTCTGGGCCAGCTGCTCGAGGATCGCCGGGTTCTCCAGCGTCGAGGTGTCCTGGGTGATCGCCTCGCCCTTGGCGATCGAGCGCAGCAGGCGGCGCATGATCTTGCCCGAGCGCGTCTTCGGCAGGTTGTCGCCGAAGCGGATGTCCTTGGGCTTGGCGATCGGGCCGATCTCCTTGCCGACCCAGTCGCGCAGCTGCTTGGCAATGGCCTTGGCCTCGTCGCCGCTCGGACGCGGACGCTTGAGCACGACGAAGGCGCAGATCGCCTCGCCGGTGGTGTCGTCCGGGCGGCCGACCACCGCGGCCTCGGCCACCAGCTCGGTGCACGACACCAGCGCCGACTCGATCTCCATCGTGCCCATGCGGTGACCCGAGACGTTGAGCACGTCGTCGATGCGGCCGGTGATCGTGAAGTAGCCGGTCTTGGCGTCGCGGATCGCACCGTCGCCCGCCAGGTAGTACCGGCCCTGAAAATCCTCCGGGTAGTAGCTCTTTGCAAAGCGCTTCGGATCACCCCAGATCGTGCGGATCATGCTGGGCCACGGCTTCTTGACGACCAGGATGCCGCCCTGCCCGTTCGGCACGTCCTTGCCCGTCTCGTCGACGATGGCGGCCATGATCCCGGGGAACGGCAAGGTGCACGAGCCTGGCACCAGCGGCGTGGCGCCCGGCAAGGGCGTGATCATGTGGCCACCGGTTTCGGTCTGCCAGAAGGTGTCGACGATCGGGCAGCGGCCGCCGCCGATGTGCTGGTGGTACCACTCCCACGCCGCAGGGTTGATCGGTTCGCCCACCGACCCCAGGATGCGCAGGCTGCGCAGGTCGTAGCGGTCGGGGTGCACCGCAGGATTGCTTTCTGCGGCCTTGATCAGCGAGCGGATCGCGGTCGGCGCGGTGTAGAACACCGTGACCTTGTGGTCCTGGATCATGCGCCAGAAGCGGCCTGCATCGGGATAGGTCGGCACGCCTTCGAACACGATCTGGGTTGCGCCGAGCGCCAACGGTCCGTAGGCGATGTAGGTGTGCCCGGTGACCCAGCCGATGTCTGCGGTGCACCAGAAGATGTCGGTGGGCTTGAGATCGAAGGTCCACTTCGTGGTCAGCATCGCGTGCAGCAGGTAGCCGCCCGTCGAGTGCTGCACGCCCTTGGGTTTGCCGGTCGAACCCGAGGTGTAGAGCAGGAACAGCGGGTGCTCGGCCCCCACCCATGCGGGTTCGCAGGCGGCAGGTTGCGCTGCCATCACCTCGTGCAGCCACAGGTCGCGCGGGTTCCAGGCGATCTTGCCGCCCGTGCGGCGGTACACGATCACGTCTTTCACCGTGTCGCACTGGCCTGAATCCAGCGCTTCGTCGACGATGGCCTTGAGCGGCAGCGATTTTCCGCCGCGCAGCTGCTCGTCGGCCGTGATGACGAGCACCGCACCGGTGTCCTTGATGCGGTCCTGCAGGCTTTGCGCTGAAAAACCGCCGAACACCACCGAATGCGTCGCACCGATGCGCGCGCAGGCCTGCATGGCAATCACGCCCTCGACGCTCATCGACATGTAGATGACGACACGGTCGCCTTTCTGGATGCCACGCGCTTTCAGGGCATTCGCGAGCTGGCAGGTTCGGGCCAGCAGGTCGCGGTAGGAAACCTGGGTGACTTCGCCGCCGTCAGCCTCGAAAATGATCGCGACCTTGTCGCCCAGCCCGGCCTCGACCTGCCGGTCGAGGCAGTTGTAGGAGGCGTTC
>CAYOXW010000210.1:0-1377 GCA_964408005.1 uncultured Methylibium sp. | reverse complement strand
CGTCTTCGAACCACTTGAAGAACGGTGCCGCGCTGTCGTCGAGCGAACGGGTGAACGGTGTTTTCCAGGCGACCGTCTCGCGCGCCAGGCGGGCCCAGTAACCCTCGTAGTCGGCCTCCGCTTCGGCGCACAGCGCGTGGTACTGGGTCATGCCCGACACGTGGGCTGCACGGGCCAGTTCGGCCGGCGGAAGATACTGCTTCACGGACGTGGAATCACTCATCGTTGTCTCCTGCTCTGTGTTGTTCACGTCGCAGCGTTGCTGCGCCCGCGCCTCGCGCCCTTCAGGCGTCTTTTTTCTGGTGGCTGGACGTTAGCGACTGGCTCTTACGAAGCGCTTACTCTGCGGCCGGCCACCTGTCAAACATCGCACCCCCCGCACTGCCTACAATTCCTCGCGGTTCGGTGGTGCCCTGCCTCATGTCGATGGCGAATCATCCCGACGTCTCCGCTACCGAGTCCCACCATGAGTCTTCCGACCCCGCCTTTGTCCCGTCGGCTGCGGCCGCTGCCTGCAGCGATCTTCGCCACCCGATGGCTGCAGCTGCCGCTGTACCTCGGTTTGATCTTGGCACAGGCTGTCTATGTTTTCCATTTCTGGGTGGAGCTGGTTCACCTGATCGAAGCGGTGTTCGGCAGCGAAAAAGCGCTTGCTGCACTGGTCCAGAGCATCGGCTATCAGCTCGCACCGATCAAGGATGCAGCTGGCACCGTGGTCGGCTACGAGGCGCCCAAGCTCAACGAGACGGTGATCATGCTCGTCGTTCTGGCGCTGATCGACGTGGTGATGATTTCCAATCTGCTGATCATGGTCATCGTCGGCGGCTACGAGACCTTCGTGTCGCGCATGGGCCTGGAAGAGCATCCCGATCAGCCCGAATGGCTCAGCCATGTGAACGCCTCGGTGCTGAAGGTGAAGCTGGCCACCGCCATCATCGGCATCAGTTCCATCCACCTGCTGAAGACCTTCATCAGCGCGGGCAACTACACCGAGAAAGTGCTGATGTGGCAGACCTTGATCCACATCACATTCCTGCTGTCCGCCATCGCCATTGCCGCGACCGATCGCCTGATGTCGAGCTCGACATCATCGGAGTCGCACTGAGTGCGTCGCACCCAAGAGTTCACCGCCCATGACCACCATCCGCCAAGACGACCTCGTCGAGTCCATCGCTGCCGCACTGCAGTACATCAGCTACTACCACCCTGCTGATTACATCGCCCATCTGGCGCGCGCTTACGAAGCCGAGCAGAGCCCGGCAGCGAAGGACGCCATTGCGCAGATCCTGACCAACTCGAAGATGTGCGCCGAAGGTCGCCGGCCGATCTGCCAGGACACCGGCATCGTCAACGTGTTCCTGAAGATCGGCATGGACG
>CAYOXW010000209.1:0-4612 GCA_964408005.1 uncultured Methylibium sp. | reverse complement strand
TCACGATGGCCAGCTACGCCAGCCTGGGCCGCAACATCAACTTCGACACCAAGCGTTGCGAGGGTTACCGCAATTTCTGCAACAAGCTGTGGAACGCCACGCGCTTCGTGCTGATGAACTGCGAGGGCCAGGACTGCGGCTTCAAGCCGCATGGCGCTGAGGAGTGCGTGCCCGGCGGCTACCTCGACTTCGGCCCGGCCGACCGCTGGATCGTCGGCGAGCTGCAGCGCGTTGAGGCGCAGGTCGCGCAAGGCTTCGCCGACTACCGGCTCGACCTGGTCGCCAACACGATCTACAGCTTCGTCTGGGACGAGTACTGTGACTGGTACCTCGAGATCGCCAAGGTGCAGATCGCCGTCGGCGACGCGGCCATCCAGCGCGCGACGCGCCGCACGCTGATCCGCGTGCTCGAGACGGTGCTGCGCCTGCTGCACCCGCTGACGCCCTTCATCACCGAGGAGCTGTGGCAGGTCGTCGCCCCGGTGGCCGAGCGCAAGACCGCCGGCAGCGACGCGGTGCTCGCGACGCAGCGCTACCCCGAGGCCCAGCTCGACAAGGTCGACGCGCAGGCCGACGCCTGGGTCGGCAAGCTCAAGGCCCTGGTCGGCGCCTGCCGCAACCTGCGCTCGGAGATGAACCTGTCGCCGGCCGAGCGCGTGCCGCTGCTGACGCAGGGCGATGCGGCCTTCATCGCGCAGGCCGCGCCGGTGCTGAAGGCGCTCGCCAAGCTCGGCGAGGTGCGGGTGATCGAGACCGAGGCGGCCTTCGCCGAGGCCACGGCCGCCGCGCCGGTGTCGGTGCTCGGCGACGCGCGGCTCGCGCTGCATGTCGAGATTGACGTCGACGCCGAACGCGAGCGGCTGTCGAAGGAGATCGCGCGCCTGGAGGGCGAGATCGCCAAGGCCGAGACCCAGCTCGGCAACCAGAGCTTCGTCGCGCGCGCGCCGGCGGCCGTCGTCGCGCAGATGCGCGAGCGGCTGGCCGGTTTCAGCTCGACGCTGGAGCGGGTCCGGCTGCAGCGTCAGCGGCTGGGCTGAACGACTCGGCCTCGTCGAGCGGCACCGGACCCGAGACCGGACCGCCCAGCGGTCCCGGCATCGACACCGGTCCGTTCAGCGGCGCGGCGGCCGAGGGCCGGAACTCGCGCGCGACGCGCGGCGCGTGGTTCAGCACCTCATCGACACGGTGCGCGACCGCCCACACGGCGCGCACGCGCGACTCCTGCGTGTAGCCGGCCAGCCGCGACGAGGTGCGCAGCGTCGGCAGGCCGTGCAGCGGCCGCTCGGGATCGAGCAGGCCTGGCTCGACGCTGTCGAGCCAGGCGCCGGCGATGCGGCCGCTGCGCAGCGCCTGGCCGAGCCCCTCGACGTCGAACAGCGCCGAGTGCGAGGTGCTGACCAGCACCATGCCCGGCTTGCACTGCGGCAGATAGCGCTCGCCGATCAGCCCCTGGTAGCGGCTGTAATAAGGCAGTTGCACGCACACCGCGTCGGCGGTCTGCAGCAGCTCGCGCAGGCCCATCGGCTCGATGCGCCAGCGGCCCCACAGCAGGTCGCTGGCGTGCAGCGTCGGGTCGTAGCCGACCAGCCGCGAGCCGAAACCGCTGAGCATCGCCGACAGGAAGCGCGCCGCCGGCGCCATGCCGATCAGCCCGACGGTCGCCGAGGCCAGCTCGCGCCCCGGCGTGACGCGTCCGCCCTCGCCGCCCGGGCGCAGCAGCGCGAGCAGCGCACCGAGCATGAACTCGGCCTCGGCCGGCGCTGTCGCGGCCGCGCCGCGCACCACCTCGACCCCGGCACGCGCACAGGCATCGACATCGATGTTCTCCAGCCCCGGGGCGACCCGCGCGACCACCCGCAGCAGCGGCGCGAAGGACAGGGTCTCCTCGTCGATGCGCACCGAGGACGGCAGCACCAGGCCACGCACGTTGAACAGGCTTTGCCGCAGCGCCCGAGGCTCGCGCGCCAGCTCGGGCGCATGGCGCACCCGGTGGCGTGCCTCGAGCCACTGCAGCACCTCGCTCTCGATCGCATCGACGATCAGCAGATCCATCTTGGCGTCCCACGCGTGACGGCCTTCACGGCACGCCGACCCCCGCCCCCGTGAAGCCAGGGGCGAGGCCGTCAAACCCGCATGACAGAATCATCCGGCGCTCTGTACTTCGAGGATTGTAAGTAGATGTTGATCAACAAGGCGATCTTCCCGGTGGCCGGTCTAGGCACCCGCTTCCTGCCCGCGACGAAGGCCCAGCCCAAGGAAATGCTGCCGGTGGTCGACAAGCCGCTGATCCAGTACGCGGTCGAGGAGGCCTACGCGGCCGGCATCCGGCAGATGATCTTCGTGACCGGGCGCAGCAAACGCGCCATCCCCGATCACTTCGACACCGCGCCGGAGCTCGAGTACGAGCTCGAGGCCGCCGGCAAGCAGGAGCTGCTCGAGCTGGTGCGCTCGGTCAAGCCCGACGACATGGAGTGCATCTACATCCGCCAGGCCAAGGCGCTCGGCCTCGGCCATGCGGTGCTGTGCGCCGAATGCGTGGTCGTCAACGAGCCCTTCGCGGTGCTGCTGGCCGACGACCTGATGATCGGCGAGCCGCCGATCATGAAGCAGATGGTCGAGCAGTTCCGTGAATGGCGCGCGTCGATCCTCGCGGTGCAGGAAGTGCCGGCCGAGCACACCAAGCGCTACGGCATCGTCGCCGGCACGCCAGTCGCCGACCGGATGATGGACATCACCCGCATCGTCGAGAAGCCGGCGCCCGACGTCGCGCCCTCGCGGCTCGGCGTCGCGGGCCGCTACATCCTGACGCCCGACGTCTTCACCGAGATCCGCAACCAGCCGCGCGGCGTCGGCGGCGAGATCCAGCTGACCGATGGCATCGCCGGCCTGCTGCGCCGCCAGAAGGTGTTCGCCTACACCTACCAGGGCCGTCGCTACGACTGCGGCAGCAAGGAAGGCTTCCTGGAGGCCAACGTCGAGCTCGGCCTCGCCCACCCGCAGATCGGCCTGAGCCTGCGCGCCTACCTCAAGGGCCTGGCGCTCTGAGGCCGCGCGGCGCGCTCAGCGCCGCCGCAGCCAGTGGACGAACTCGTCGCCGGCGCTTTGCTGGTCGACCAGTTCGTTGCCGGTCTGGCGCGCGAACGCCTGGAAATCGCGCACCGAGCCCGGGTCGGTCGAGACGACCTTGAGCAGTTCCCCGCTCGCCATGTCGGTCAGCGCCTTCTTCGCCTTCAGGATGGGCAGCGGGCAGTTGAGCCCGCGGGTGTCGAGTTCCTTGTTCGCTTCCATCGCCGCCTTCCGTCGCGAGATCCGAAGATTCTAGGGGGCCACCCGCTCGCCGTCGCGCCACTGCGGCTCGATGCCGCGCGCGCGCAGCCAGGCGGCCAGCGCCTGGCCGGTGCCGGCGGGCCAGCAACGCACCTGCTCGGGCGCGAGCAGGCGGTACTCGGCGAGCTCGGGGGACAGCACGATCGCCCCCTCGGCCACCACGTGGTAGGCCAGGATCACCTGGTTCATGCGCTGGAAGTCGTAGGCCCCGATCAGCGCCGGGGGCGTCAGCAGCCGCAACGAGGTTTCCTCGACGACCTCGCGCGCGATGCCGTCTTCGGGCGACTCGCCGGCCTCCATGAAGCCAGCGACCAGCCCGAACAGGCCCACCGGCCAGGCGGCGTTGCGCGCCAGCAGCAGCCGGCCCTCGCGGTCCCGGCACTCGATCACCGCGGCGAGCACCGGCGTCGGGTTGTTCCAGTGCGTGTAGTCGCAGGCCGGGCAGCGCAGCCGCGACTTGTCGCCCCCATCCTCGGTCTCGACCCGCCAGGCCAGCGGCGTGGCGCACTGCGGACAGTACCGGGGCGGCTCGGCCATCGCCGCGCTCAGGCCGGGAACACGCCGGTCGACAGGTAGCGGTCGCCGCGGTCGCAGACGACGAACACGATGGTCGCGTTCTCGACCTGCTGCGCCACCTGCAGCGCGGCCCACAGCGCTCCGGCCGCCGAGATGCCGCCGAACAGCCCTTCCTCGCGCGCCAGGCGGCGCGCCATCTCCTCGGCATCGGCTTGGCTGACGTAGACCAGCTCGTCGACCCGGCTCGGCTCGTAGATCTTCGGCAGGTAGGCCTCGGGCCACTTGCGGATGCCGGGGATGCGCGAGCCCTCGCTGGGCTGGGCGCCGACGATGCGCACCGCCGGGTTCTTCTCCTTCAGGAAGCGCGACACGCCGGTGATCGTGCCGGTCGTGCCCATCGCGCTGACGAAGTGGGTGATCTGGCCCTCGGTCTGCTGCCACAGCTCGGGGCCGGTGGTCTCGTAGTGCACGCGCGGGTTGTCGGCGTTGGCGAACTGGTCGAGCACGCGGCCCTGGCCCTCGCGCTGCATCTGCTCGGCGAGGTCGCGCGCATGCTCCATGCCGCCAGACTTGGGCGTGAGGATCAGCTCGGCGCCGAAGGCCTTCATGGTCTGGGCGCGCTCGATGCTCAGGTCCTCCGGCATGATCAGCACCATGCGGTAGCCGCGGATCGCCGCGGCCATCGCGAGCGCGATGCCGGTGTTGCCCGAGGTGGCCTCGATCAGCGTGTCGCCCGGCTTGATGTCGCCGCGCTCCTCGGCGCGGCGGA
>CAYOXW010000208.1:0-4627 GCA_964408005.1 uncultured Methylibium sp. | reverse complement strand
CAGCGTGCCGCCGCGCGCGGCCTGGAAGAAGCCCTCACGGTCCTCGTTGGCGCCGGTGAACGCGCCCTTGCGATAGCCGAAGAACTCGGCCTCGAGCAGCTGCTCGGGGATCGCGCCGCAATTGACCGCGATGAAGGGCTGGCCGTGCCGCGCGCTGACCTCGTGGATCGCGCGCGCGACCAGCTCCTTGCCAGTGCCCGACTCGCCCTGCACCAGCACCGGCGCCATGCTGCGCGCGACCTTCTCGATCAGCGCACGCACCTGCCGCATCGCCTGTGAGGCGCCGGCCATGCGCGCCAGCGCCCCGCTCGGCGGCGGCGCCGGCGGTGGCGGGCTGACGATCACCGTGGCCGGGCGCACCGGCGGCGCGGGGCGCGGGCGGGCGCCGTTCTCCGAGGGCAGCTGCTCAGGCTGCACGGTCGGGCCGGTCGGCGCGGTGCGCCCGAGCGCCGAGGCGACAACGCTGCGGAACAGCTTCAGATCCACCGGCTTGGTCAGGTAGTCGTAGGCGCCGGCCTTGAGCGCCTCGACCGCGCTCTCGGCCGAGCCGTAGGCGGTGATGACGATGGTCTTCTCGCGCCGGCCGGCCTGCTCGAGGCGCTTGAGCAGATCCAGCCCGCTGCCATCGGGCAGGCGCATGTCGGTGATCACCGCGCTGAAGGTGCGGTCGGCGAGCTGCGTCCAGGCCTCCTCGACGCTGCTGGCGGTCTCGAGGTCGTAGCCCTCGCGCAGCAGCGTGAGTTCGTAGAGTGTGCGCAGGTCGGGCTCGTCGTCGACGACCAGCAGGCTGAAGTGGGACGGCGTGCTCATGGCTTCTCGGTCGGCCGTGCGTCGCCCGCCGACAGCGGCATGCGCCGCATCGTGACGCTGAATTCGTTGGGGTGGCGTGTGCCGTCGCCGCGACCGCGGTATTCGATGGCCGCGCCATAGCGCTCGCACAACTCCCGGCAAATGTACAGGCCGAGCCCGGTGCCGCGACTGCGCGTCGAGAAGAAGGGCTCGAACAGGTAGCGCTCGGTCTCGGGCGGGATCGGCTCACCGTCGCTCGCGACCACCAGCACCGCGCGCGTGTCCCCGGTCGCGACCAGCTGAACCTGCAGCGCACCGGGGCCGCGACTGCCGTGGCGCAGCGCGTTGTCCAGCAGGTTCACCAGCACGCGCCGCAGGTGCTCGCCATCGAACACCACCCCCAGCGGCTGCAGCGGCAGCTCGACCTGCAAGGGACTGCCGGGCCCGAGCGGCAGCCCGGCGGTGCGCGCCCAGTCGCTGCAGATCGCGCCGACCTGCGCGGCGGCGTCCAGCGCCGTGTGCGGCGACGCGGTGTCGCCGGGCGCGACCTCCATCACGTCGTCGACGATGCGCTTGAGGCGCACCGCGTTGTCGGCCACCATCTGCGTGAGCTGGCGCTGCTGCGGCGTCACCGCGTCCTCGGCGAGCAGCGCATTGGCCTGCATGATGGCCGCCAGCGGGTTGCGGATTTCGTGCGCGATGCCGGCCGACACCCGCCCCATCGCGGCCAGCTTCTCCTGCCGCACGCGCGCCTGCACATCGCGCAGATCCTCGAGGAAGAGGACACAGTAGTCCTCGGCCCGGTCGACGCTGCGGCGCTGCGTGAAACGGCCGCGCACGCGCAAGCGCCGCAGCGGTGTCGCCGACGGCTGCTCGGACGTGCCGAGCGCCACGTCGCGGCCGCCCTCGGGCCAGACCCCCTCGGCAAAGGCGCGGTCGATGGCCCCAACCAGCGGCCGCCAGGCGGCCACGCCGGTCAGCGCGAAGCTGTCGGCCGCGCCGATCGCCGCCTCGCCGAGCAGCTCGCGCGCAGCCGGGTTGGCGGCCCGCACGCGGCCGCCGCGATCGACCACCAGCACGCCGTCCTGCATCTCCTCGAGCACGAGCCGGTTGAGCCGGGCCTGGCGCCGCGCCATCTCGAGGCTGCCGCGCGCGGTGCGCTCCTCGCGCGCGAGCCGCCCCGCCAGATCGCCGGACAGCAGCGCGACCGCGAACAATCCGCTACCGGCCAGGCCCGCCTGGGTCAGGAACAGCGTCGCCTCCGCGTCCGTGCGGCGCAGCAGCCACGCCGCCGCCAACAGCACCAGCGTACCCGCCGCCGCGACCCCGAGCGCCTGCAAGCGCGGCGTCAGCGCCCCGGCCATCAGCGCCGGCAGCACCAGCAGCGCCGCGTAGCCGAGCCCGCTGCGGTCGGCCAGCAGCTGCAGGGCCGCGAACACGAGCACGTCGACGCCGATCGTCGCGAGCCACTGCCCCCGCCGCAGCCGATCGGCGTCCGCCGGCACCCGCCCCGCCCCCGACGGCAGCAGCCACAGCAGCACCGCCGCCAGGGCGTAGGCCGCGCACAGCGTCACCGCGAGCTCGCTGCGCCCCCGCGCGCCGACCCAGTCGACCAGCAGCTCGGTCGCCAGCAGCGCGATGCTCAGTGCCGCGCGTGCGGCGACGAAGGCGTGGTACAGGCGCTGAAGACCGCTCGGTCCAGCGCTGGCGATGCGCCGCGCCTGGCGCGACAGGAAGCGCGAATCGGGCGCATCGCTGGCGCGCCACTCGCCGCGGTCATACCGCGAGTGCTCGGCGTCGTCCGCACCCGGCACGGGCAAGTCCCCGTCGGCGTCGGCCGGCCCGAACCACGACAGCTCGCCGCCGTCGGGCGCCGCTCGGCCACGCGCCGCGCGTGCAGCCATCAGGCCGCGTCGCCCCCCGCCGCGCGGCGGTGGTCTTCGCTGCAGTACGGCCCGTCGTCGCCGGCGATCGCCTCGTCACGCGGCAGGTGCAGGCCGCAATGGCGACAGCGCACCATCGCCTGCGCGTCGCGCGGCGGCGCGGCGGGCGGCTTGGGCGGCGAGGGGCGCACGCGCATCAGCCACCACAGCAGCAGCACGACGGCAACGACCAGCACGTATTTCATCGGCAATGGCGTCCTCAGCCAGCCCGGTGCAGCAGCACCTCGATCACGAAGCGCGAGCCCGCATAGGCCAGCAGCAGCAGCGCGCCGCCGGCGTAGAGCCAGCGTGTCGCGCGGCGGCCGCGCCAGCCGAACGCACGCCGCCCGATCAAGAGCGCCGCGAACACCGCCCAGGCCAGCATCGAGAACACGGTCTTGTGATCCCAGTGCCACGGCGAAGCGAACCACCAGCCGAGCAGCAGCGTGGCCGAGAGCACGACGAAGCCGGCCGCGACGAAGCGGAAGGTCAGCTTCTCGAGCCCCAGCAGCGGCAGGCCGAGCGGCGCCGAAGGCGCATCGGCGCCGAGCGCCTTGCCGCGCATGCGCGCCTCGGCGCGCCGCAGCAGCGCCGCGTGCAGCAGCGCCGCACCGAACAGGCCGTAGGACGCGATGCCCAGGACCCAGTGCACCGGCGCCCAGGGCGAGCCGGCATGCGGTCGCAGCTCGCCCGGGAAGGCCACCGCGAGCACGACCACCGCGGCGCCCAGCCCCGCGAGCCAGCGCGCGACACCGCCCAGCGGCACATAGCGGCTCTCGATCGCGTAGACCATGATCACCAGCCACAGCGTCGCCGACAGCGCCGGCGCGAAGCCGAAGCGCATGCCGGGGTCGGCCTCGCCGACCCCGAAGGCATGGACCGCGAGCGCCAGCCCATGCGCCGCCCAGCCGATGGCCAGCGCGCCGGTCATCCAACGCGGCGCGCGCCGCACCGCGGCCGCGCCGTAGGCCAGCAGCGCGACCGCGCTGGTCGACACCAGCGGGAACAGGCTCGCGGCCGCGGGCGATAAACTCATCCTGCAAGTGTAGTGGCGCGTCCGTGTGCGCCATGCTTGCGCCGCACGCGCCGCCGCCCGGCCGGACGCCCCCCGACCTACTCCTCGTCCCCGATGGCCTCCGCCCTGACCGATCGCCTGAGCCAGCTCGTCAAGACGATGCGCGGCCAGGCCCGCATCACCGAAGACAACGTGCAGAACATGCTGCGCGAGGTGCGCATGGCGCTGCTCGAGGCCGACGTCGCGCTGCCGGTGGTGCGCGACTTCATCGCCCGCGTCAAGCTCAAGGCGCTGGGCCAGGAGGTGGTCGGCTCGCTGAGCCCGGGGCAGGCGCTGGTCGGCGTGGTGCACAAGGAGCTGGCCGCGACGATGGGCGAGGGCATCGCGGACCTGAACCTCGCGACCCAGCCGCCGGCGGTGATCCTGATGGCCGGCCTGCAGGGTGCCGGCAAGACCACGACCACGGCCAAGCTCGCGCGGCTGCTGGTCGGGCGCAAGAAGAAGGTGCTGACGGTCTCGGGCGACGTCTACCGCCCGGCGGCGATCGAGCAGCTCAAGGTCGTGACGCAGCAAGCCGGTGCCGAGTGGTTCCCGTCGCACGCGGGCGACAAGCCGGTCGACATCGCGCTGGCCGCGCTCGACTACGCGAAGAAGCACTATGTCGACGTGCTGCTGGTCGACACCGCCGGCCGGTTGGCGATCGACGAGGCCATGATGGCCGAGATCCGCACGCTGCACGCCGCGCTGAACCCGATCGAGACGCTGTTCGTCGTCGATGCGATGCAGGGCCAGGACGCGGTCAACGTCGCCAAGGCCTTCAGCGACGCGCTGCCGCTGACCGGCGTGGTGCTGACCAAGCTCGACGGCGACTCGCGCGGCGGCGCCGCGCTGTCGGTGCGCC
>CAYOXW010000207.1:0-4641 GCA_964408005.1 uncultured Methylibium sp. | reverse complement strand
ACCGAGGCCGCGCGGCTCGCGGCGCCGCACGCGCCGCGCTGGAGCGCCGCCGTCGAGGCGCTGCGCTTCGAGCCGATCGTGACGGTGCTGCTGCGCGCCGCGCCCGGCACGCGGCTCGCGCAGCCGATGCTGATGCTCGACAGCGGCCCGGCCGCGCCGGCCCAGGTGCTGTTCGACCTCGGCGCGCTGCGCGGCGCGGACGGGGTGCTGGCCGCCGTCGTCAGCGGCGCCAGCACCTGGCTCGAGCGGGGGCTCGATGCCACCGCCGAGGCCGTGCGCGTGCAGGTCGCCGCCGCGCTCGGCAGCGAGCTCGCGCTGCTGTGCCGCCATGCCGAGAAGCGCGCGACCTTCCTGTGCCGCCCCGACGCCATGCGCCCCGGCGCCAGCCTGGCCCCCGCGCTCGCCGCCGCGGGCGACTACGTCGCCGGGCCCTACCCCGCCACGCTGGAGGGGGCGGTGCGCTCCGGCCTCGCCGCGGTCCGGGCCGGCGATCTGCCATGAAACGCGTCGCGATCCTGCAGAGCAACTACCTGCCCTGGAAGGGCTATTTCGACCTGATCGCCCGCGTCGACGAGTTCGTCTTCTACGACGAGGTGCAGTACACCACCGGCGACTGGCGCAACCGCAACCGCATCAAGACGGCCCAGGGACTGCACTGGCTGACCGTGCCGGTGCGCCACGCCTCGCGCGCCGACACGTGCATCGAGGACGTCGAGATCGCAGGGACCCGCTGGGGGACCCTCCACGCGCGCACGCTACACAGCGCCTATGCCCGCGCCCCGCATGCCGCGGCGATGTTCGCGCTGCTGGCCCCGCTGTACGAACCCGGCCGCCACACCCGGCTGGCGGCGCTGAACCGGGCGGCGATCGCGGCGATCTGCCGCCAGCTCGGCATCGGCACGACGCTGAGCCGTTCGATCGACTACCCCTCGAGCGGCGCCGGCCGGAGCGAACGGCTGGTGGAGATCTGCCGTCAGGCCGGCGCGGACTGCTACGTCAGCGGCCCGGCCGCGCGCGCCTACCTGGACGAAGCGGCGTTCTCGGCCGCGGGCCTCGCGCTCGAGTGGTTCGACTACGAGGGCTACCCCGAGTACCCGCAACTCTGGGGCGCGTTCGAGCACCGCGTCTCGATCGTCGACCTGCTGGCCCACTGCGGCCCGCAATCCCCCCGCTACCTGCGCCATGCGAGGATGGCCTGCCCATGAACGATCGATTGCTGATTTTCGGTGCGGGTGACTACGCCGAGCTGGTGCACTACTACTTCGCGCGCGATCCGCGCTACCGCGAGATCGTCTTCGCCGTCGATGGCGAGCGGCTCACGGCAGACCGCTGCTGCGGCGCGCCGCTGCTCGCCTTCGAGGAGGCGCAGCGCCGCTGCCCGCCCGAGGCCTGGGACATGTTCGTCGCGATCGGCTACACGGGCGTCAACGAGGGACGCCGCGGCAAGGTCGACGCCACCAAGGCGCTCGGCTACACGCTGACGAGCTATGTCCATGCGACCGCACTGCTCGCCGACGACGCCGTGGTGCAGGAGAACAGCTTCGTGGCCGAGCAGGTGCTGATCAAGCCCTTCTGCCGCCTCGGTCGCGACCTGCAGCTCGCCGCCCAGTGCTACATCAGCCACGGCGCGCGGGTCGGCGATCACTGCTATCTGGCCCCCCGAGCGCTGCTGTGCGGCCTGACGGAGGTCGGCGAGTGCTGCTTCATCGGCGCCAACGCGACGGTGCGCGACAAGGTCAGGATCGGCGCGCGCTGCGTCATCGGCGCCGGCGCGGTGATCCTGTCGGACTGCGAGCCCGACGGGGTCTACCGCGCCGCGTCGACCGCGCGACACCGCGTCAGCAGCGGCGCGATACGGCGCATCTGAGCGACCCGCACGCGGCAGCACACATGATCCCCTTCAACCGCCCTCACCTCACCGGCCGCGAGCTCGCGGCCATCGAGGCCGCACAAGCGGCCGGCCACCTGTCGGGCGACGGTCCGTTCACGCGCCGTTGCGAGGCGCTGATCGCCGAGCTGACGGGCACACCGCGTGCCTTGCTGACGCACTCGTGCACCGCCGCGCTGGAGATGGCGGCGCTGCTGGCCGGGATCGGCCCGGGCGACGAGGTCATCATGCCGTCCTACACCTTCAGCTCGACGGCCAATGCCTTCGTGCTGCGCGGCGGCGTGCCGGTGTTCGTCGACATCCGCCCCGACACGCTCAATCTCGACGAATCGCTCGTCGAGGCCGCCGTGACGCCGCGCACCCGCGCGATCGTCGCGGTGCACTACGCCGGCGTGGCCTGCGACATGGACGCGCTCGCCCGCATCGCCGCCGCGCATGGCCTGCTGCTCATCGAGGACGCCGCGCAGGCGACGCTGTCGAGCTGGCACGGCCGGCCGCTCGGCACGATCGGCCAGCTCGGCTGCCTGAGCTTCCACGAGACCAAGAACATCGTCTGCGGCGAGGGCGGCGCGCTGCTGGTGAACGACCCGGCGCTGCTCGCGCGTGCCGAGATCCTACGCGAGAAGGGCACCGACCGCAGCCGCTTCTTCCGCGGCGAGGTCGACCGCTACACCTGGTGCGACGTCGGTTCGTCCTACGTGCCCGGCGAGCTGACCGCCGCCTTCCTGATGCCGCAGCTCGAGGACGCCCGGCGCATCACCGACGAGCGCCTGCAGCTGTGGGAGCGCTACCACGCCGCGCTCGCGCCGCTGGAGCACGCCGGCCGGCTGCGGCGGCCGGTGGTGCCGCCGGCGGCGCGCCACAACGCCCACATGTACCAGGTGCTGCTGCCGCGCGCGGCACAGCGGCCGCTCGTGATCCGGCGCATGCGCGAGCTGGGCGCCAGCCCGGTGTTCCATTACGTGCCGCTGCATTCCTCTCCGGCGGGCCGGCGCTTCGGGCGTGCGCACGGCGAGCTGCCCGTGACCGACGACATCGCCGAGCGGCTGCTGCGCCTGCCGCTGTGGGTCGGCGTCGACGCGCAGGCCGTGATGCAGTGTTTCACCGCGGCGCTGGCGGACGCCGAGCGCAGCGCATGAAGATCGTCCACCTGGCGCTGGACGAGAAGTTCTTGCCGCTGGCGCGCTCGCTGTTCGACGAGGCCTTCCCCGGCGCCAACACCTTCCTGGTCTGCCGCCGGCGCGGCCAGACGCCGCGCTTCCTGCTGCCGGACGCCCAGGTGCACTACCGCCGCTCGCTGCGCTTTCGCCACCCCTGGCTGATGCCCGAGCTGCGCCGCGCCGACATCGTCGTGCTGCACGCGATGACCGGGCTGCATGCCGGCGCGCTGCGTGCGGTGCCCGCCTCGGCGCTGGTCGTCTGGATCGGCTATGGCTTCGACTACTACGACCTGCTCGGCCCGCGCATCGGCGGCCTGTGGGGCGAGACCACCGGCGCGCTCGTGCGCCAGCTGGCGCTCGGCGACGACGCTGCGGCCGCGCCGCGGCGCACGCCGCTGGCGGACGTCGCCGCGCGCATCGACGTGTTCAGCGTCAACCCGGCCGAGACCGAGATGCTGCGCGAGGCGCTGCCGGCGCTGCGGGCGCGCTACCACGCGCTGCCCTCCTTCACCCTCGAGGACGTCTTCGAGCAGGGCGCGCCTCACATGGCGGGCCCGGACGTGCTGCTCGGCAACTCGGCGGCGCCGACCAACAACCACCTCGAGGCCTTCGAGCTGCTGGCCGATGTGCTGCCGGCCGATGCCCGCCTCGTCGTGCCGCTGAGCTACGGCTGCAGCGACCCGCGCTACGCCGACCACGTCGAGGCCGTCGGACGGCAGCGCTTCGGCGAGCGCTTCGTCCCGCTGCGCCACTGGATGCCGCTGGCCGAGTACCAGAACTGCCTGGCGCGCTGCGGCAGCGTGCTGATGAACCACCGGCGCCAGCAGGCCGTCGGCAACCTGGCCGCGTCGCTCCACAAGGGCGCGCGGGTCTTCCTCCCGCACGGCAATCCGCTGTTCTCCTTCTTCACCGGCCTGGGCGCCAGCGTGAGCCCGGTCGAGGCGATCGCCGCCGACCCGGCGCTGCTGAGCCGGCCGCTCGACGCCACGACCCAGGCCGCCAACCGCGCGGCGATCGCCGCGCGCTTCGGCCGTGCCGCCGTGGTGGCCCGCGTCAAGGCCCTCGAGACGCTGCACCGCGAGCGCGCGACCCCGGCCTGAGCCGGCGCCGCGCTCAGCGGCCCGTCGCGTCGTCCGGCAAGGTCCAGAGGGAGCCGTCGGCGCCGATCAAGGCCGCCTGCACCCTGGCCTGCGGCAGCATCGCCCGCACGGCCTCGCGGTAGCGGGCGATCTGCGCGCGGTTCTCGGGCAGCGCCTGCGGCGCATGCTGCAGCTTGTGGTCCAGCACCCACCATTCCTCGCCGCCGTCGGCGCCGTGCCGGCGCACCAGGCGGTCGATCCGCAGGGTCTCGCCCTGCCAGGCGATGGCCAGCTCGTTGGCCGCCCAGTCGTAGCGGCGCGGATCGAAGAAGTCGCGGCTGGCGGGATGGCCCAGAACCGCCTCGACGATGCGCGCGACCTCGTCCCCGCGGGCCGCGCCCAGGCCGAACGCGGCCGCCGCGGCGGCACTCGCGGCGGCCCGTCGCGGCGGTGGCGGCAGCCACTCGAGCACGCGGTGCACCGCACGGCCAAGGCGCGCGGCCTCGCCGTCGTC
>CAYOXW010000206.1:0-4650 GCA_964408005.1 uncultured Methylibium sp. | reverse complement strand
CCAGAAGGTGATCGCGCTGCTCGTGGCCGAGGACGAGCAACAGTCGGTGCTGACGGCGACCGAGAACGGCTTCGGCAAGCGCACGCCGATCGTCGAGCACACGCGCCACGGCCGCGGCACCAAGGGCATGATCGCGATCCAGCAGAGCGAGCGCAACGGCAAGGTCGTCGCCGCCACGCTGGTGCGCCCCGAGGACGAGATCATGCTGATCACCGACAAGGGCGTGCTGGTGCGCACCCGCGTCAGCGAGATCCGTGAGCTGGGCCGCGCGACCCAGGGCGTGACCCTGATCGCCTTGGATGACGGCGCGCAACTCAGCGGGCTGCAGCGCATCGTCGAGAACGACGCGGGCGAGGCCCCCACCGACAACGCCGCCGGCGGCGAGGAGACCCTGTGAAGATGCAACGCCTGATCGTCGCCGCGCTGGCGACGCTGTGGCTCGCCGGGCCGTCGCACGCCCAGACCAAGAAGGAATGGGTGCAGAAGGTGCTGCAGCTGCAGCAGCCCTCGATCGAGGCGATCGGTCAGCAGCTCGTCGAGCAACCGGCCAACGCGCTGCTGCAGCGCGCCGGGCTGGTCGTGCAGGGCAGCGTCGCCCCCGAGCAGCGCGAGGCGCTGGCCAAGGACCTGCACGCGACCGCGCGCAAGTTCGCCGACGAGAACGCCCCGCTGCTGCGCAAGCGCGCCGTCGAGCTCGCGCCGGCGACGATCGGCCCGCTGCTCGAGCAGAAGTTCAGCGAGGACGAACTCAAGCAGCTGCACACGATGCTGAGCTCGCCGGTCTTCGCGAAGTACCAGCAACTTGGCAGCGAAATGCAGAAGGCGCTGGCGTCCAAGCTCGTCGCCGAGACGCGCACCACCGTCGAGCCGAAGGTGCGCGCGCTGGAGCAGCAGATCGCGCAGAAGCTGCAGGCGGCCCCCAAGGCAGCCGCGGCAAGCGCGCCGGCACCGGCCCCTGCGGCCGCGCCCAAGAAATGATGGCCGCGAGGCCGTTCAACTTCTCCGCCGGCCCGGCGACGCTGCCCGAGGTGGTGCTGCGCCAGGCCGCCGCCGAGATGCTCGACTGGCAGGGCTCGGGCATGGGCGTGATGGAGATGAGCCATCGCGGCCGCGAGTTCACGCAGATCTTCGAGCGCACCGAGGCGCGGGTGCGCGAGGTGCTCGCGGTGCCGGCGCACTTCAAGGTGCTGTTCATGCAAGGTGGCGCGATCGGCGCCAACGCGATCGTGCCGTTGAACCTGGTCGGCCTGCGCCCCGGCGCGGTCAGCGACCACGTGATCACCGGCCTGTGGTCGCGCAAGACCCACGCCGAGGGCAAGCGCTATGGCGATGCCCGCGTCGCCGCGAGCAACGATCCCGAGCAGCGCGGCACGCACCACAGCCTGCCGCCGCCGGCGAGCTGGCGGCTCAGCAACGGCGCGAGCTATGTGCACCTGTGCAGCAACGAGACGATCCACGGCATCGAGGCCCATGAGTTGCCCGACCTGGCCGCGCTCGGCAGCGATGCGCCGCTGGTGATCGACTGCTCCTCGCACATCGCCTCGCGGCCGATTCCCTGGGATCGCGTCGGCCTGGCCTATGCCGGGGCGCAGAAGAACATCGGCCCGGCGGGCTTGACGCTGGTGATCGTGCGCGAGGACCTGCTCGGCCATGCACTGCCGATCTGCCCGAGCGCCTTCGACTACACGACCATCGCGGCCCACGGCTCGATGTACAACACCCCGCCGACCTATGCGATCTACATCGCCGGCCTGGTGTTCGACTGGATTGCCGCCGCGGGCGGTCTGGCCGCGATCGAGGCGCGCAACGTCGAGAAGGCCGCGCTGCTGTACGGCGCGATCGACGGCTCGGGGGGCTGGTACCGCAACGAGGTCGCCGCGGACTGCCGTTCGCGCATGAACGTGCCCTTCTTCCTGCCCGACGAGGCGCTGTACGCGCCCTTCCTGGCCGGTGCCGCCGAGCGCGGCCTGCTGGGGCTCAAGGGACACAAGAGCGTCGGGGGGCTGCGGGCCTCGATCTACAACGCGATGCCGCTCGTTGGCGTGCAGGCGCTGGTGGCCTACATGCGAGAATTTGCGCAACGTCATGGCTGATTCCGCGCCTTCCCCCGTTGATCCAGCCCTGCTGGGCCTGCGCACTCAGATCGACGCGGTCGACCGCGAACTGCTGGCCCTGCTGAACCGCCGCGCCACGCTGGCCGGCGAGGTCGGCGAGATCAAGAAGCGCGAGGGCTCGGTGGTGTTCCGCCCCGAGCGCGAGGCCCAGGTGATCGACGGCCTGAAGGCCGCGAACCCAGGGCCGCTGCGCACCGAGAGCGTCGCGCCGATCTGGCGCGAGATCATGTCGGCCTGCCGCGCGCTCGAGACGCCGACGCGCGTGGCCTACCTCGGCCCGGCCGGCACCTTCAGCGAGCAGGCGGCGCTGGGCTATTTCGGCAGCTCGATCGTGCGGGTGTCCTGCGCCAGCATCGACGAGGTGTTTCGCACCACCACCGCCGGCGCGGCCGACTTCGGCGTCGTGCCGGTCGAGAACTCGACCGAGGGTGTGGTCGCGCGCTCGCTCGACCTGTTCCTGACCACGCCGCTGTTCATCATCGGCGAGACCAGCCTGTTCGTGCGCCACAACCTGCTGCGCCGCGAGAACTCGCTGACCGGCATCCAGGCCGTGTGCGCTCACCCGCAGGCGCTGGCGCAATGCCATGGCTGGCTCAGCTACCACCTGCCCGACGTCGAGCGCCGGCCGGTCGCGAGCAACGCCGAGGGCGCGCGACTCGCGTCGCTCGACCCGACGCTCGCCGCGGTCGCGAGCGATCGCGCCGGCAGCGAGTTCGGCCTGCACGTCGTCGCGCCGGCGATCCAGGACGATCCGCACAACCGCACCCGCTTCGTCATCGTCACCCACCCGGACCGCCACCCGCAGCCCCAGGCCAGCGGCCACGACTGCACCAGCCTGGTCGTCTCGGTGACCAACCGGCCCGGCGCGGTGCACGACATGCTGGTGCCGCTGAAGCAGCACGGCGTGTCGATGTCGCGCTTCGAGTCGCGCCCGGCACGCACCGCCGACCAGTGGGAGTACTACTTCTACATCGACCTGCAGGGCCATCCCGACGAGCCCCCCGTCGCGAAGGCGCTGACCGAGCTGCGCGCGGTGTGCTCCTACTTCAAGCTGCTCGGCACCTACCCGCTCGACGTGCACTGACCATGTTCCAGCAACTCGGCGTCATCGGATGCGGCCTGATGGGCGGCTCGTTCGCGCTCGCGTTGAAGCGCGCCGGCCTGGTCAAGCGCGTGATCGGCTACAGCAAGTCGCCCTCGACCACCGAGAAGGCGAAGAAGCTCGGCGTGATCGACACCGCCGCCGAGTCGGCGCTGCTGGCGGTGGCCGGCTCGGACATCGTGCTGATCGCCGTGCCGGTCGCGGCGACCGAGGCCACGTTCAAGGCGATCAAGCACCTCGTCGAGCCGGGCACGCTCTTCATGGACGTCGGCAGCACCAAGCGCGATGTCGTCGACGCGGCGCGCCGCGTGCTCAAGGAGCACGTCGGCAACTTCGTGCCGGCCCACCCGATCGCCGGCAAGGAGACCGCCGGCATCGAGCATGCCGACGCGATGCTGTACGCCGGCCGCCAGGTGATCCTGACGCCGCTGATGCAGACCCGCCCCGAGCTGCTGCAGAAGGCCACCGACACCTGGGCCGCGATCGGCTGCCAGGTGCTGAAGATGAGCGCGGAGAACCACGACGCCGCCTTCGCCGCCGTCAGCCACCTGCCGCACCTGCTGGCCTTCGCCTACTTCTCCTCGGTGGCCAAGCAGCCGGCCGGCAAGGATTTCCTGTCGCTGGCCGGCCCGGGCTTCCGTGACTTCACCCGCATCGCGGCCAGCGATCCGGAGATGTGGCGCGACGTGCTGATGAGCAACCGCGAGGAGATCCTCAAGCAGTCGCAGCGCTTCCGCCACACGCTCGACGCGCTCGAGCACGTGATGAAGCTCGGCAACCAGGACGCCCTCGAGGACCTGATCCGCAGCGCCTCCGAGTCACGCGCCGGCTGGCAGATGAGCACTCCCAAGCCGGGCAGCAGCCGCTGAGGCGGTGCGCTGCGGCCGGTTCTTTCTTTCGCGACCGACGTGACGGCTCCTTCGCCCTTTCCGCCTTTCCTCGACATCCCGCCGCTGCACGCGGTGCACGGCACCGTGCGGCTGCCGGGCTCCAAGAGCATCTCCAACCGCGTGCTGCTGCTCGCCGGCCTGGCCGCCGGCACGACGCGGGTGCACGACCTGCTCGACTCCGACGACACCCGCGTGATGCTCGATGCGCTGCGCGCGCTCGGCTGCGGCCTGGCGCACGACGGCGCGGTGCTCGAGGTCACCGGGCTGGGCGGGCGGCTGGCGGTGAAGGAAGCGACGCTGTTCCTCGGCAATGCCGGCACCGCGATGCGCCCGCTGGCCGCCACGCTGGCACTCCTCGCCGCGACCCAGGGCGGACGCTTCGAGCTCTCCGGCGTGCCCCGGATGCACGAACGGCCGATCGGCGACCTGGTCGACGCGCTGCGGCCGCTGGGCTGCGCGATCACCTGCCTCGCCAACGAGGGCTACCCGCCGCTGCGACTCGACGGCGGCACGCTGAAGCTCGACGCGCCGATCCGCGTGCGCG
>CAYOXW010000205.1:0-4745 GCA_964408005.1 uncultured Methylibium sp. | reverse complement strand
CCTTCCTCGACGAGGTCTTCAAGGCCAACTCGGCGATCCTCAACGCGCTGCTGACGCTGCTCAACGAGCGCGAGTTCGACAACGGCGTGGTGCGGCTGAAGACGCCGCTGGTGTGCGTCGTCGGCGCGACCAACGAGGTGCCGGCCGACGAGTCGCTGCAGGCCTTCTACGACCGCTTCCTGCTGCGCGTGCCGGTCGCGCCGGTCGGCGACGCCGGCTTCGCCGCGCTGCTGACGCTCGACGCCGCCGAGGCGCCGGTCGCGCAGCCGGTCACCGACGCCGAGCGCGACGCGGTGCGGGCGCGACGCGACGCGGTGCGCCTCGATGTGGCCGTCCTCGAGGCGCTCGCCGCCGCGCGCGCCCAGGTCCAGGCCGCGCACATCACGGTCTCCGACCGCCGCTGGCGCCAGACCGTCGGCCTGCTGAAGACGGCGGCGGCGACCAGCGGGCGCGACGCGGTCGCCTTCACCGACCTGTGGCTGCTGCCCTGGTGCCTGGCCGAGCAGCCGGCCCAGGTCGCGGCGCTGGCCGCCTGGGTCGAGCGCGAGCTGCTCGGCGCGGTCGCGATCGAGGCGCCCTGGCTGAGCCGCGCGGTCGAGGCCTTCGAGCGCCAGCTCCACCTCGAGACCAGCGTCAAGCAGGACGACGGCGAGGCCGGCAAGCTCGCGCTCGCGCGCGCGATGGCCGACAGCGCGCCCGACGAGGGCGGCATGCTGCGGATGATGGCCTCGGCGATGGAGCGCCGCGCCGCGCCGGCCTACGGGCCGCTGCACATCGCCGCGCGCATCGCGCAGCTCGACGAGTTGAGCGCACGCGCCGAAGGGCACCTGGCGCCGCTGCGGGCCCGGCGAGACGCCGCCGAGGCGGCGCTGCACCAGGCCCCCTGGCTGCCGCCGGCCCTCGCGCAGCGCATCGCGCAGGCGCACGCGGGCTCGGTCGCCTGTGTCGAGGCCCTGCTCGCGCGGCTGGCGTCGGCGCGCGCCGGCTTCGCCGCGATGCCGGTCGACCCGGCGCTGGCCGATGGCGCGCCCGCGCCGGTGGTCTGGGACGAGACGGCCCTCGCCTGAGCCCATGATGGACCGCGCGCTGCGCGAGGCCGTCGACCGGCCCTACGACGCGCTGGCGGCGCTGCCGCGCGAGGTCTGGCTGCCGGCGCTGACGGCCGCCATCGGCACGCCCGCCGCGCGGCTCGCGCATGCCGCCGGCTGGCTGAGCGCGCTGCAGGCCGGCGAGCTGCCCGTGGCGGCGCTCGACTTCGACGACCCCGAGGCACTCGCGCCGCTGCGTCGCGCGCTCGGCGAGCTCGCGCTGCCTGGCTACGCGCGCGGCAACGCCGGCGCCGCGCAGCAGGTGCTGCGCACCGCGCTGTGGCACCTCGACCGCCTGATCGACCGGCCCGCGCGCCAGCCGCGCGACGAGGCGATCGCGGCCATGGTCGAGGCCTTCCGCGCCGAGTGGGTCGAGCAGCGCCATGACTGGGAGGAGGTGCGCGCGCTGCTGCAGGGACTGGGCGACCTCGCGACGCTGTCGCGCGACGCGCTGCGCGGCCGGCTGAACCGGCGCGAGTGGCGGCGCGCGAAGGAGTTGTCCGAGCTGATCGCCCGCGTGCCGGCGCTGGCGGCGCTGATCCAGTCGCTCGGCCGCGGCCTGCCGCGCGAGGCGCCGCCGACGCCGGTGCCGGCCGCGCCGGGCCGCGTGCGCGCGCCGGGGCGGCTGGTCGAGACGCGACTGCCCGACGCGCCGGGCGAGATCCGCGGCGTGCGCCCGGGCCGCTCGATCGCGCAGATGCTGCCCTCCGAGGCCGCGCAGCTGCGCCACCCGCTGCTGCACAAGCTGTGGCGCGCGCGCTTCGCCGAGGCCCGGCTGATGGTCTGGGACGAGGAGGCGGTGCTGCTCGAGCACCGGCCCGGCGGCGCCCTGCCGCTCAAGAGCGCGCCGATCCCGGACGCGCCGCCGGCCGAGCGCGGGCCGATGCTGCTCGCGATCGACACCTCGGGCTCGATGCGCGGCGCGCCGGAGCCGCTGGCCAAGGCGATCGCGATCGAGGCGGCGCGCGTCGCGCACCGCGAGCGTCGGCGCTGCCGGCTGCTCGCCTTCGGCGGCGCCGACGAGGTGCTCGAGCACGAGCTGGCCTTCACGCCGGCCGGGCTCGACGCGCTGCTCGACTTCGTCGGCCAGGCCTTCGACGGCGGCACCGACGTCGCCGCGCCGATCGCGCGCGCGGTCGAGGCGGTGAACCGCGAGGGCTGGCACGAGGCCGACCTGCTGATCGTCAGCGATGGCGAGTTCGGCTGCACCGAGGCCACGCTGCGCCAGCTCGACGCAGCCCGCGCGCGCCACGGCCTGCGCGTGCAGGGCGTGCTGGTCGGCGACCGCGAGACCTTCGGCCTGCTCGAGGTCTGCGACGCGGTCCACTGGGTGCGCGACTGGCGCCGCTACGACGAGAACCCCGAGCGCGCCTACCACGACGGGCATTCGCCGGTGCACAGCAAGAGCCTGACCGCGATCTACTTCCCGAACGCGCTGAGCGAGCGGGCACGCCGCGCCGTGCGGGGCTGAGCCCCGGCCTCGGCGCCTCAGGCGGCTGCGGGCACGCCCTGCCAGGTGATCGTGAAGGTGCGGCCCGCCCCCGGCGCGCTGTGCACGTCGATGCACCCGCCCATCGACTCGATCAGCCGCTGCGACAGCGCCAGCCCGAGCCCGGCGCCCGCCGCCGCTCCGCCGCGCTCCTGACCGAGCCAGGGCTTGAACAGGCGCCGCCGCTGCTCGGCGTCGAGGCCGGGGCCGCGATCCTGCACCGCGACCCAGGGGCGCACGTCGCCGGGGCCGCCGCTGACATCGATCGTGCTGTCCTCGGGGCTGTACTGGATCGCCTTGCCCGCCAGGTTCAGCAGCACCTGGCGGGCGCGCCGCGCATCGGCGCGCACCACCAGCGCGCGGGGCAGCCGGTAGCGCAGCTCGACGCGGCGCGGCCGGGCCAGCGGCGCGAGCATCGTGCCGACGTCGATCAGCAGCGGCACCAGGTCGACGTCGTCGAGCTCGAAGCGCACGCTGCCGGCCTCGAGCCGCATCAGCTCGAGCGACTCGTCGATCAGCTCGAGCAGCTGCCGGCCGGCCGCGACGACATGCTCGGCCTGCAGCGCCACGCGCGTCCCCGGCGTCGACTCGAGCGCGATCAGTTGGCCGAAGCCGAGGATCGCGTTCATCGGCGTGCGCATCTCGTGGTTCATGTGGCCGATGAACGCGCCCTTCGCGCGGTCGGCGAGGCGTCGCTCCATCAGCGCGACGGCCAACTGGGCGAGCTGCAGCAGCCCGTCGCGCTGCGCCGCGCCGAGGCGGTGCGGCACCTGGTCGAGCACGCAGAGCGTGCCGAGCGCCCGCCCGCCGACGCGCAGCGGCACCCCGGCATAGAAGCGCACATGCGGCGCGCCGGTGACCAGCGGGTTGCGCGCGAAGCGCGGATCGGCGTGGGCGTCCTCGACTTCGAACAGCGCCACGGCGGCGATCGCATGGGCGCAGAAGGAGTCGTCGCGCGGCGACGCCGTGGCGCCCAGGCCGGCAGGCGCCTGGAACCAGGTTCGCTCGGCGTCGACCAGCCCGATCAGCGCGATCGGCCGCCCGGTGAGCTGACGCGCCAGCCGGGTGATCGCGTCGAAGCTCGGCTCGGCCGGCGTGTCGAGCAGCTCCAGCGCATGCAGCAGCGCCAGGCGCTCGGCCTCGTTGTCGAGACGTGGCGCACAGCCGATGAGGTCGACCCGGTCATCCATGGGCGGCAGGCAAAAGGCAGCCGGCCATCATCCGGGGCCCGGCCGGGCCCGACAAGTCAGGAATCCTTGACAGCGCGCCGCCCGGCGCGCGACGCGCAACGACGCCTCAGGCGCTGCGCGCGGCCAGGCTGGCGCGCAGCGCGGCCAGCCGCGCGCGCGGATCCTCCTTGGCGCGCTCCTCCTCCAGCTTCATCTCGGCGATGAAGCGGCTGGGCGCGCCGGCGACGGTCTCGCGGCCGCGCTTGCGCCGCCTCAGCCAGCTGACCGCCAGCGTGCGGCGCGCGCGCGTGATGCCGACGTACATCAGCCGGCGCTCCTCCTCGATCCGCTGCGCCAGCGCCTCGGCCGACAAGGACTCGTCCTCGACCTTGAAGGGCAGCAGCCCCTCGTTGACGCCGACCAGCTGCACATGCGGCCATTCCAGGCCCTTGGCGGCGTGCAGCGTCGACAGCGTGACGACGTTCTGGTCCTCGCCGCGCTCGGCCAGGCTGAGGATGACCGCGATGGTCTGCGCGACCTCGAGCACGCTCTTGCGCTCGGTCTCGAAGGTGCCGGCCTCCTGCACGATCTCGCCGCCGCAGCGCTTGGCGATCCAGTCGACGAAGTCCAGCACATTGCTCCAGCGCGCCGCGGCGAGCTTGTCGCTGTCCTCGCCGTCGTGCAGGTGCTGCTCGTAGCCGATGTCCTTCAGCCAGCCCAGCAGCAGCGCACGCGCGTCCTCGGCGCCGGTGGTGTGGCGGGCGCGCTGCTCGAGCTCGTTGACGGTGCGGCCGAACTCGCGCAGCCCGTCGATCGCCTTGCCGCGCAGCGCGCTGCCCAGCGACTCGGCGAACAGCGCCTCGTACATCGAGACCTTCCACTTGCCGGCGAACTCGCCGAGCGCGGCCAGGGTCTGGTGGCCGATGCCACGCTTGGGCGTCGTGACGGCGCGCAGGAAGGCCGGGTCGTCGTCCTGGTTGACCAGCAGGCGCAGCCAGG
>CAYOXW010000204.1:0-4755 GCA_964408005.1 uncultured Methylibium sp. | reverse complement strand
AGGGCACCGGCAACTGCGAGATCTACCTCGACCGGCGCATGTCCGAAAAGCGCGTCTACCCGTCGATCCTGCTCAACAAGAGCGGCACGCGGCGCGAAGAACTGCTGCTCAAGCCGGAGATCCTGCAAAAGACCTGGATCCTGCGCAAGCTTCTCTATCCGATGGACGAGATCGAGGCGATGGAGTTCATCCTCGACAAGATGAAGGCCACCAAGACCAACCTCGACTTCTTCGACATGATGCGCCGAGGCGGTTGAGCGCGCTGCACGTGGCATAATTTCCGGCTTCGCGCGAGCGAGCCCGGTGGAAAGTGCGCCGCAAGGGGCGGTGTGGCTCCCACGACAACCCGGCCAAGGAATCGAGATGAAAGAAGGCATTCACCCGAACTACCGCGACGTGTGCTTCGTCGACCTGTCGAACGGTTTCAAGTTCGTCACGCGCTCGTGCGCCCAAACGCGCGAGACGGTCAAGATGGACGACGGCCGCGAGTTGCCGCTAATCAAGCTCGAAACCACCAGCGAGTCACACCCGTTCTACACCGGCACCCAGAAGAGCATTGACTCGCTGGGCGGTCGCGTCGAGAAGTTCCGCAACAAGTTCGCGCACGTCGGCCTCAAGAAGTGAGTCCGGCTCACGCCGCAAGAAAGGCAGCCTCGGCTGCCTTTTTTTGTGTCCGCCCCGCACGCCGTGGCGCCGCGGCGCTGTGCCGGCGACGGCCCGCGCGCGGATTCACGGCATCATCGCGCCCGTGATGACCCAGCCGACCCCTGCCCTCGTGGCCCAGCGCGCGGCCGCCCGGCTGCCGCGCGGCGCGCTGCTGCTGCTGTGTGCCGCCTATGTGCTGCCCGGCCTGTTCGGCCGTGACCCGTGGCGCAATGCCGACCTGATCGCCTTCGGCTACATGGCCGATCTCGCGCGCGGCGGCGACTGGCTGGCACCGAAGATCGCCGGCATCGCCGCCGATGGCGCGCTGCTGCCCTACTGGATCGGCGCGGCGGCAATCCAGCTGCTCTCCCCCTGGGTCGACGCGGCGATGGCGGCGCGGCTGCCGTTCGCACTGCTGCTGATCGGCGTGCTGGTCTTCACCTGGTACGGCTGCTACCACCTGGCGCGCACCGACGCCGCCCAGCCGCTGCCCTTCGCCTTCGGTGGCGAGGCCAGCCCGGTCGACTACGCCCGCGCGATCGCCGACGGCGCGCTGCTCGCGCTGCTCGCCTCGCTCGGGCTGCTGCAGCTCGGCCACGAGACCACGCCCGAGCTCGCGCAGCTGTTCGCGATGGCCTTGTTCGTCTACGCGATGGCCGCGAGCGTCTCGCGCGGCTGGCAGCCGCGCGTGGCGGTGTTGATGGCCCTGCCGATGCTCGCCGCCAGCGGGGCGCCGGCGATCGGTCTCGGCCTCGCGCTGGCCGGCGCGCTGGTGTGCCTGCGCTCGAGCTACCCGGCCGCGCGGGCCTTCCTGCCCTGGCTGGCCGCGGCGGCGCTGCTGGCCGCCGGCATCGGCGCCGCGCTGGGCGTCTGGCGTTGGCGGGCCAGCCTGCCCTCCGACCTGGGTCAGCTGCTGCAGCTGCTCGGCTGGTTCACCTGGCCGGCCTGGGCGCTGGCCGCCTGGACGCTGTGGCGCTGGCGCCAGCACTGGATGTACCGGCATATCGCGGTGCCGGGCACGGCGGCGCTGGTCGCCGTCATCGCCTGCGCGGCGCTGCAGGCCTCCGACCGCGCGCTGCTGCTCGCGCTGCCGCCGCTGGCGGTGCTGGCGGCCTTCGCGCTGCCGACGCTGCAGCGCAGCGTCGCGGCGGCGGTGGACTGGTTCTCGGTCGGCTTCTTCACGCTCGGCGCGATCGGCGTCTGGATGCTCTACGCCTCGCTGCAGCTCGGCGTGCCGGCCAAGCCGGCGGCCAATGTGATCAAGCTCGCGCCCGGCTATCCCGGCGGTTTCTCGGTGCTCGCGCTCGCGGCGGCGAGCGCCGGCACGATCGCCTGGCTCGGGCTGGTGCGCTGGCGCAGCGGCCGCCACCGCCATCCGCTGTGGAAGAGCCTCGTGCTGCCGGCCGGCGGGGTGACGCTGTGGTGGCTGCTGGCGATGACATTGCTGCTGCCGGTGCTCGACTACGCGCGCAGCCTGCGTCCGCTGGTCGAGCGCCTCGCCGTGCATGTGCCGGCACGGGCCTGCGTCGCGGCACGCGGGCTCACGCGCGCCGAGCTGGCCGCCCTCGAGGTGCATGGCGGCTGGCGCGTCGTCGCGAGTGCCCGCGATAGCGCCCCGCCCGGCTGCGATCACCTGCTCACGACCGTGCGCGCGCGCGCGAGCGACGCGAGCCTCGCACGCCCCGGCTGGGTCCTGGTCGCGCGCGAGCGGCGGCCGACCGAGCGCACCGAGCAGACCGCGATCTACCGCCGCGAAGGCGCCCCGCACTGAGGTCGGGGCCGACGCCCCGCAGCCGCGCCCCCGGGCGGCACACCGCCGCAGGGCCGCGTGCCGCTCAGCGCATCACGGCCGCCGCCGACACGCCCGGCGCGCCGCCGCGCTCGGGCAGGCGCAAGCGCGCCGCCGGGAACACGATCCGGAAGGTCGAGCCCTTGCCGAGCTCGCTCTGGATGTCGAGCTCGCCGCCGTGGCGCTGCACCACATGCTTGACGATCGACAGGCCCAGGCCGGTGCCCCCGGTCTCGCGCGAGCGGCTGCCATCGACGCGGTAGAAGCGTTCGGTGAGCCGCGGCAGGTGCTCGCGCTCAATGCCCGGGCCGCTGTCGCGCACCGCGAACTCGCCCGAGCCGTCGGCCAGCACCCGCCAGCCGATGTCGATGCGACCGCCCTCGGGCGTGTAGCGCACCGCGTTGCTGACCAGGTTGCCCATCGCGCTGAGCAGCTCCGCCTCGGCGCCGGCGATCTGCGCGCCCTCGTCGCCCTGCAGGGTGATCGCATGCCGCCCTTGCGACAGCGTGCGGGCGTCGGCGTCGACCTGCTGCAGCAGTCGCGCCACCGGCACCCAGCGATCGGCCGCGGGCCACGGGCTCCCCTCGAGCTGCGCGAGCGTCAGCAGGTCGGCCACCAGCACCTGCATGCGCGCCGCCTGCTGCGTCATCAGCGTCAGCACCCGCTTGCGCTCGACCTCGGTGAGCGGCAGCGCGGCCATCGTCTCGATGAAGCCGGCCAGCACCGTCAGCGGCGTGCGGATCTCGTGCGAGACGTTGGCGACGAAGTCGCGCCGCATCGCCTCGGCGCGCTCGCGCTCGGTGATGTCCTGCGAGAGCACGAGCTTCATGCCCTCGCCATAGTCGCGCACCAGCACCGACAGCAGGCCCTGGCGGCGCGGGTCGGGAAACTGCACCGGCTCCTCGTAGACCCCGGCCTGCAGGTAGGCGACGAAGGCCGGTGCGCGCACGAGGTTGGTGATGCGCTGCAGCCGGTCGCGCTGCGGATCGAGGCCGAAGTGCGCGGCGGCCACCGAGTTGCACCACTCGATCTGCTCGTGCGCATCGAGGATCAGCACGCCGTTCGGCGAGGCCTCGATGGCCTGCAGGAAGTGCTCGACACGCTGCTTCTCGAGCACCCGCGCCTTCTCGCGCTCGCGCAGACTGCGCTCGACGCGGTAGCCGATCTCGCCCCAGAAGCCCGCGTCACGCGGCGCGTCGGTGTCCTGCGCGCTGCGCAGCCAGTCGATCAGGCGGGCACCGCGCAGCGTGTCGATCGCCGCGAACAGGCCGACCGTCGCCGATCCACCGAGCAGCACGCCGAGGATCGGCGCCCGCAGCGGCGCGCCGACCAGGTAGCCGATCAGCCCCCCGAGGGCCATCACGACGAAGCCCGACAGCAGCCTGGGAAGCAGCCAGCTCATGCCCGCCGCCGCATGAAAGGCATGCGCTTCAGGCCGACACCGCCGCCACCTGCTGCGTGAGCCGGTAGCCGGCGCCGCGCACCGTCTCGATCATCGCCGCGCAGCCGACCGGCGACAGCGCTTCGCGCAACCTCTTGACGTGCACGTCGACCGTGCGCTCCTCGATGAACACATGGTCGCCCCAGACGCGGTCGAGCAACTGGGCACGCGAGTGCACCCGCTCCGGGTGCGTCATCAGGAAGTGCAGCAGCCGGAACTCGGTCGGGCCGATCTTGACCTCGGTGCCGCCGCGCGTGACGCGGCGCGTGCCCGGATCGAGCTTCAGCGCGCCGATCTCGACCACGCTGTCGAGCGCCTCGGGCGCCTTGCGGCGCAACACCGCGCGGATGCGCGCCATCAGCTCGTGGGTCGAGAAGGGCTTGGTCAGGTAGTCGTCGGCACCGGCGTCGAGGCCCGCGACCTTGTCGCCCTCGTCGGCACGCGCGGTCAGCATGATGACCGGCAGCTCCTTGGTGCGCGCGTCGCCGCGCCAGCGCTTGGCCAGGCTCAGCCCCGACTGGCCGGGCAGCATCCAGTCGAGGATCACCAGGTCGGGCAGCACGCGATCGACTTCGGACTGCGCCGCGTCGGCACTGCCGGCGATCGTGACCTCGTAGCCCGCGTGCCGCAGGTTCAGGCCGATCAGCTCGGCGATCGCCGCCTCGTCTTCCACCACCAGCACGCGGCTCATCGGAGGTCTCCCTGCTTGCTGCTTCGGGTCATCGGACGATCGACTCCAGCGCCTCGACGGTGTTGTGCCGCACGTCGGTGCCCTTGACGATGTAGATGGTCTGCTCGGCCAGGTTCTTGGCATGGTCGCCGACACGCTCGATCGCCTTGGCCACGAACACCAGGTCGATGCTCGACGAGATCGTGCGCG
>CAYOXW010000203.1:0-4763 GCA_964408005.1 uncultured Methylibium sp. | reverse complement strand
CTTCCGCGGCGCGGTGCTCGCCGCCGCGGTGATGGCGCTGCCGCTGATGGTGCGCGCGCTGCGCCAGGCGCTCGAGGCGGTCGACCGCGGCCTCGAGGACGCGGCGCGCACGCTCGGCGCCTCGCGGCTCGACGCCTTCGCGAGCGTCACGCTGCCGCTGGCCGCGCCGGGGTTGCTGTCGGGCGCGGTGCTCGGCTACGCGGCCGCGCTCGGCGAGTTCGGCGCGACCATCACCTTCGTCTCGAACGTGCCGGGCCAGACGCAGACGCTGCCGCTGGCGATCTACAGCGCGCTGCAAAGCGTCGACGGCGAGGCCGCGGCGCTGCGCCTGGTGGGCTGCTCGGTCGTGCTGGCCTTCGCGGCGCTGGCGCTGGCGCAGTGGGGCTCGCGCCGCCTCGCGCGCGCGCTCGGGACGGCGCCGTGAGCCTCGCGATCGACGTGCGGGTCGTGCGCGGCGCCGCCACGGTGCAAGGCCGCCTCGAGGTGCCGCCGCGCGGCATCACCGCGCTGATCGGCCGCAGCGGCGCCGGCAAGAGCACGCTGCTGCAGGCCGCCTGCGGGCTGCTGCGGCCGGCGGCCGGCCGCATCGCGCTCGACGGCACACCGCTGTTCGACGCCGACGCCGGCATCGATCTGCCGCCGCAGGCGCGGCGGCTGGGCGTGGTGTTCCAGGACGGCCGGCTGTTCCCGCACCGCTCGGTGCGCGGCAACCTGCTCTACGGCGCGACGCGCGCGCCGGCCGGCACCCCCGGCGCGGGCTTCGACGAGGTGCTCGCGCTGCTCGGACTCGAGGCCCTGCTGGCACGCCGGCCGCACCAGCTCTCCGGCGGCGAGCGCCAGCGCGTCGCGCTCGGCCGCGCGCTGCTCGCCCGGCCGCGCGCGCTGCTGATGGACGAGCCGCTGGCCTCGCTGGACCCGCCGCGCCGCCAGGAACTGCTCGGCTACCTGGCCGGGCTGCCGGCGCGGCTGAACCTGCCGATCCTCTACGTGACCCACCAGATGGACGAGGTCATGCGCCTGGCCGACCGCGTCGTGCTGATGGCCGACGGCGCGGTGGCCGCCAGCGGCGGCGCGCTCGAACTGCTCAGCGACCTGACGCTCGGGCCGCTGGTCGGCCGCTTCGAGGCCGGTGGCGTGCTGGCCGGCGTCGTGGCCGGGCAGCTCGAGGACTGGCAGCTCAGCGTCGTCGCGGTGGCCGGCCAGCGCGTCACGGTGCCGCGCATCGCCGCGCCGGTGGGGGCCGCGGTGCGGCTGCGCATCCGCGCGCGCGACGTCGCGCTGCAGCGCGAGGTGCTGGCCTCGAGCGCGAGCAACCAGCTCACCGGCACGGTGCTGCGCGTGCTGGAGCGCGAGCCGCCCTATGCCGCCGTCGAGCTCGGCCTGACGCCCACAGCCGCCCCCGGCGAGCGGCTGTGGGCGCTGGTCACGCAGCGCTCGGTGCAAAGCCTTGCGATCGCGGCGGGTCAGCCGATGGTGGCAAGCTTCAAGGCCGTGGCGGTCGAAGGCCGGGCCGCCGCCGTCCACACCGAGGCGCCATCCCATGACCCCTTCTAGCCTCCGCGCCGCATGAGCCGCGGCCGCGTCCTCAGCGTCAACGCCGCGCCGGTGCGCCCGCTCGCGGCCGAGGGCCGCACCGTGATGAGCGGCATCGCCAAGCGCGCCGTCGCCGGCGACGTGGCGGTGCGCCCGCTCGGCCTGGCGGGCGACGAGCAGGCCGACCCGACCGTCCACGGCGGCCTCGACAAGGCCGTCTACGCCTACCCGGCACAGCACTACGCGTTCTGGCAGACGGTGCGCGCCCAGGCCCGCGTCGCCGGCTGGGAGGAGGCGCTGCCGCACGGCTTTCTCGGCGAGAACCTCACGCTCGAGGGCCTGCTCGAAAGCCAGGTCTGGGTCGGCGACGTGCTGCGCTTCCCGCGCTGCACGCTCGCGGTGCAGGCGCCGCGCCAGCCCTGCTACAAGTTCAACGCGGTGATGGGCTTCGCCCAGGCCGCCAAGCTGCTGATGCAGTCCGGCTGGTGCGGCTTCTACCTGGCCGTGCGCGAGCCCGGCACGATCGCCGCCGGCGAGTCCTTCGAGCTCGTGCCCGGGCCGCGCGAGGTCGGCATCGCCGAGATGTTCCGCACCCTGTCGGCGCGGCGCGCGCGCGGATGAGGCGCCGGCGCCTCCTCGGCCTCGCGGCGGCGCTGGGCGCGGCCGGCGCACTGCGCGCCCAGGATCGCGTGGCCAGCTGGCCCGGCGCCGAGCTGCTGCTGCTCGGCGAGCAGCACGACGCGCCCGAGCACCAGCGGCTGAGCGCGCGCGTCGCCGCCGAACTGGCCGCGCAGGGCCGGCTCGCCGCGCTGGCGCTCGAGATGGTCGAGCAGGGTCACGACAGCCGCACGCTGCCGCGCGACGCCCCCGAGGAGGCCGTGCGCGCCGCGCTGGCCTGGCGCGAGGCCGGCTGGCCCTGGGCCGCCTACGGCCCGATCGTGCTGGCGGCGCTGCGCGCCGGCGTGCCGGTGCACGGCGCCAACCTGCCGCGCACGGCGATGCGCGCGGCCATGGACGACACGGCCCTCGACACCGCGGTGCCCGCGGCGGTGCGCCAGCGCCTCGAGGCCGACGTGCGCGACGGCCATTGCGGCCTGCTGCCCGACGCGCGCCTGCCCGCGATGACGCGCGTCCAGATCGCGCGCGACCGCGCGATGGCCGCGACGCTGCGCCGCCTGGCGCAGCCGGGCCGCGTCGTGCTGCTGGTCGCCGGCGTCCACCATGTCGACGCCACCCGCGGCGTGCCGCTGCACCTGGCCGGCAGCGGCCTGGCGCTGCGCACCGTGCGCCTGGGCGCCGGCGCGGCGATGGGCGAGCCGACCCCCGGCTTCGACGAGACCTGGGCCACGCCGCCGCTGCCGCCGCGCGACCCCTGCGCCGAGCTGAAGCGCCAGCTCGGCGATGCCTCGACCTGAGCCGCCGGCGCGCACGGCGACAATCGCCCGATGCTCGCCTACCGACACGCCTTCCACGCGGGCAACCATGCCGACGTCCTCAAGCACCTGGTGCTGACCCAGGTGCTGCGCTACATGGCGCAGAAGGACAAGCCCTACACGCTGATCGACACCCATGCGGGCGCCGGCGGCTATTCGCTGGCCAGCCCCGAGGCGCAAAAGAAGGGCGAGTTCGAGCACGGCATCCTGCGGCTGTGGGACCGCAGCGACCTGCCGCCCGCGGTGGCCGACTACGTGCAGATCGTGCGCGACTTCAACCCCGAGGGCGGCCTGGGGCGCTATCCCGGCTCGCCCGAGTTCGCGCGCCAGCTGCTGCGGCCGAAGGACGCGCTGCGCCTGTTCGAGCTGCACCCGGCCGATGTGCGCTCGCTGGCGGCCCACCACGCCGCGCGGCCGCACACCGAGGTCCACCACGAGGACGGCTTCACGGGCCTGACGGCGCAGCTGCCGCCGCCGAGCCGCCGCGCCGTGCTGCTGATCGATCCGTCCTACGAGCTGAAGACCGACTACGCCAAGGTGCTCGCCGCGGTGCGCGAGGCGCTGCGCCGCTTCGCCGAATGCGTGGTCATCGTCTGGTACCCGCAGGTCAACCGGCTCGAGGCGGCCCAGCTGCCCAAGCGGCTGTGCAACCTCGCGCCCAAGGGCTGGCTGCACGCGCGGCTGACCGTGCAGCCGCTCGACAACCAGGGCTTCGGTCTGGCCGGCAGCGGCGTGGTGGTCATCAACCCGCCGTGGACGCTGCATGCGGCGCTGAAGACCTCGCTGCCCTGGCTGCAGAAGGTGCTGGCGCAGTACCCGGGGGCGAGCCACCTGCTCGAACAGCGCGCCGCCTGAGCCGGCCGGGGCCGGGCTTGACCGGCGACAAGGCCGCGCGCCGCGCCGCGGCCTAGAGTGGTCGGCTCGCCACCACGCCCGCGACCTTGTTCAAGCACCTGCTCGTACCGATCGATGGCAGCGCCCTGTCGGCGCATGCGATCACGGTCGCCCTCGGGCTCGCGCGCGAGCTCGGTGCCGCCATCACCGCCTTCATCGCCGAGCCGCCCTCGCGCCCGCCGGACACCGGGCAGGGGCTGTGGCACTGCGTGCAGGAGGCCGAGGCGCAACGCCGGCTGGCCGAGCGCCATGCCGAAGGCGTGCTGGCCGCCTTCGCGCGCCAGGCGAGCGCGGCCGGCGTCCCCTTCGAGGGCCTGTACGCGCAGTCGAAGGCCATCGACGCCGCGATCGACGCCGTCGCGCGCGAGCGCGGCTGCGACCTGATCGTGATGGCCACGCACGGCCGGGGCCGCTTCGGCGGACGCTGGGCAAGCTCCTGGACCCGGCGGGTGATGGCGCGCAGCCGCCTGCCGCTGCTGGTGCTGCACTGACGGGCGCCGCCGTCCCCCTCAGGCCAGCTGCGCCGCCAGGATCGCGAGCGCGAGGCTCGCCGCCAGCCCCGCGGCGACGCGCAGCGCATAGCCGGCGCCGCCGGCAACCCAGGCGACCCCGCTGCGCGACAACGAGTTGACCCCGATCGCGAGCAGCACGCCGCGGCACAGCAGCGCGTCGTCGACCGAGCCCGCCGCATGCAGCGCGCCCAGCGAGGCGATCGGCGCATGCGCATCGGCCAGCGCCGCCAGCGCGACGCCGAGCTCGAGCCCGAGCTCGCCCCAGCGGCGCTGCGCCGCAGCGACCAGCAGCGCCGCGCCCGCGAGCAGCAGCGCCACCGTCAGCGCCTCGCGCGGCCGCAGCGCGCTGCGTGCCGCCGTCGCCGAATCCGCGTGGCCCCCGGCGGGCCGG
>CAYOXW010000202.1:0-4880 GCA_964408005.1 uncultured Methylibium sp. | reverse complement strand
AGCTTGGCGGCGAAGGCCTTGTGGCCCATCTCCTCCACCAGGATCATCGCGGTCTCCTGGTCGAGCTGCTGGTTGATCGTGACCATCTGGCCCAGCTTCATCAGCTGCTTGATGACCTCGGAGGCCTTGACGCTCATCTTGTGCGCGAGGTCGGCGACGCTGATCGTCTCCGGCACATGCACTTCGTAGATCTGTGCCTCGACCTGCATCGGCGGCGGCGCGCCCTCGCCACGATCACCGCGGCGTCCACCACGCGGGGCCTTCCAGCCACCGCGCGCGCCCGAGTCGGTACGGCCCTTGAGCGCGGCACGCTTCTTGGCCGCGTCGTCGGCCCAGCTCGAGGACAGCTTCTCGGACTTGATCGACTTCTTGTCACCCGGCTTGGCCGCACCCGGGGCCGTCGTGGCGGCCGTCGTCGTGCCCGGCTTGGCCGTGGGCTTGTGGATCGTGCCCTTGATGCCGTCGGCCGGCTTGGGCTCCTCGGGCTTCTTCGCGACCAGCACGCGCTTGGGCGCGTTCATCATCGCGCGGATCGCCGCGGCCTCGGCCTCGGCGGCCTTGCGGCGCTTCTCGAGATCGAGCGCCTTCTGCTTTTCCTCGGCCTCGATGTCGGCGGCCTTGACGACGCGCACCGCCGGCTTGGGCGGCTCGACCGCTTCGGGCGGCTTGGCCTCGACAGGAGCAGCCTCCGCCGGCTTGACCTCGGCGGGCTTCGCTTCTGCTGCCGCGGCGGCCGCGGCGAGTGCGGCGGCGGCCTGCTCGGCAGCGATGCGCTGGCGCTCTTCAGCAGCGGCGCGCTCGGCGGCCTCCTGGGCCTCGCGCTGGCGACGCTTCTCGGCCAGGTCTTCCTCCTGGCGACGCAGCAACTCGGCCTGGCGGCTCGCTTCCTCTTCGCGCTTCTTCAGTTCCGCCTCGTCGATGGCCGGCGACGCCTCCTCGGCGGCGGCCGGACCGTCCTCGCGCTTGATGAAGGTGCGCTTCTTGCGGACCTCGACCTGGATCGTGCGCGCCTTGCCCGAGGCATCGGCCTGCTTGATCTCGCTGGTCGACTTCTTGGTCAGCGTGATCTTCTTGCGCTCGCCACCGCTGGTGCCGTGGGCGCTGCGCAGATAGTCGAGCAGGCGTTCCTTGTCGGCTTCGGTCAGCGCGTCCTCCGTGGAGCGCTTGGCGACGCCGGCGGATTGCAGCTGTTCGAGCAGCGTCGCGGCCGGGCGGTTGAGCTCGGCGGCAAGTTGTGCGACGGTGGTCACGGCCATTGGGTGGTGTCCTTGGTGTAGCGGGTGCGTGGCGTCGTGCGGGAGGTCCGGCGGCGGATCAGGCGGTGAACCAGTGCTCGCGCGCCTTCATGATCAAGGCGCGGGCATCGGCCTCGACCATGCCGGTCATGTCGGTCAGCTCGTCGACCGCCAGGTCGGCCAGGTCGTCGCGGGTGTGCACACCTCCCTCGGCGAGCTTGGCGATCAGCGCGGCGTCCAGGCCGTCCAGATCGCGCAGATCCTGCGAGACGCTGTCGATCTTCTCTTCCTTGGCGATCTCCATCGTGAGCAGCGCATCCTTGGCACGGGTACGCAGCTCGTTGACGGTGTCCTCGTCGAAGCTTTCGATCTCCAGCATCTCCGACAGCGGCACGTAGGCGACTTCCTCGAGGCTGGTGAAGCCCTCCTCGATCAGGATGTCGGCCACCTCGGCGTCGACGTCGAGCTTCTCGACGAAGAGCTTGCGGATCGCCTCGCTCTCGCCCGCCTGCTTCTCGGCCGATTCCTCGGCGCTCATGATGTTGATGCGCCAGCCGGTCAGCTCGGACGCGAGGCGCACGTTCTGGCCGCCGCGGCCGATCGCGATCGCGAGGTTCTCCTCGTCGACCACCACGTCCATCGCGTGCTTCTCCTCGTCGACGACGATGGACTGCACATTGGCCGGCGCCAGCGCGCCGATGACGAACTGCGCCGGGTCTTCGGACCACAGCACGATGTCGACGCGCTCGCCGGCGAGCTCGTTGGTCACCGCGTTGACGCGCGAGCCGCGCACGCCGACGCAGGTGCCGATCGGGTCGACCCGCTTGTCGTGCGAGACGACGGCGATCTTGGCGCGCGAGCCGGCGTCACGCGCGCAGCTCTTGATCTCGAGCAGGCCCTGCTCGATCTCGGGCACCTCGTGGCGGAACAGCTCGATCATGAAGCCCGGCGCCGAGCGCGACAGCATGATCTGCGGGCCGCGCTGGGTGGTGTCGACCTCGGTGATGAAGGCGCGCACGCGGTCGCCGGTGCGCAGGTTTTCCTTGGCGATCATCTCGCTGCGGCGCAGGCGCCCCTCGACGCGGCCGCTCTCGACGATGATGTCGCCCTTGTCAAGGCGCTTGACGGTGCCGACGAAGATCTTGTCGCCGCGCGACAGGAAGTCGTTGAGCAGCTGCTCGCGCTCGGCGTCGCGGATCTTCTGCAGGATGACCTGCTTGGCGGCCTGCGCGCCGATGCGGCCGATCGACACCGACTCGACCTGCTCCTCGATGTAGTCGTCGACCTCGATGTCCGGGATCTCCTCCTGGGCCTCGAACAGCAGCTTCTCGGAATCGGGCAGCTGCAGGCCGGCCTCGTTGGGCACCACATGCCAGCGACGGAAGGTCTCGTACTCGCCGGTCTCGCGGTCCACCGACACGCGCATGTCCACCTCGCCGCCATGCAGCTTCTTGCTCGCCGAGGCAAGCGCCGCCTCCACGGCACCGAACACCACCTCGCGCTCGACGTTCTTCTCGCGCGCGATCGCGTCCACCAGCATCAACAGTTCGCGGTTCATTCTTCGTGACCTCCGGATTCCTGCACCGCCGGCGCCGGTTCGACGCCCCCGCGGCGCCCCTTGAAGTCCACGACCGGCACCAGCCGGGCCTCGCGGACCTCGTCGAGCGTGAAATTCAAGACCTGTACCGGCGCGGCCTCGGCCGCCGCCGGCTGGACGCGCTTCTTCGCCGCGCGCGCCGCCTTGCTGCCGGGCACGGGCTCGGGCGCGACGAGCTGCAGCGCCCAGGCGCCTTCGCCCTCGCCCGGCATCAGCACACCAGCGTACTTCTTGCGCCCCTGGAACGGCAGCTTCAGCGTGAGCTCGACGCGTTCACCGGCAAAGCGCGCGTAGTGCGCGGCCGTCTTCAGCGGCCGGTCGAGCCCCGGCGAGGACACCTCGAGGCGCTTGTAGTCGCAGCCCTCGACCTCGAGCACATACTGCAGCTGGCGCGTGACCTTCTCGCAATCGTCGACCGTGATGGACCCGCCGGCCGCGCCGGGCAGCAGGTCGATCGTCACGCGAAGCAACCCCTGCGAGCCGCGCTCGCACTCCACCAACTCGTAGCCGAGCCCGGCGACGGTCTTTTCCACGGTGGCCTGCCAATTCACCCCGATAGGTCCTGCGCTGCTGGTTCCAAAGTGACGCGACCAAAAAAAAAGGGCTGGATTTCCCCTGCCCAATTCATGGTCTAGCGAAGCTCGCATTGTAGCCCGGCAACGCCCTAACGGCAAGCCACGGGGGTGTCAAGAGCCGCTCGGCGGCGGTGCGCGTGCCAGAATTTCGGGCTCCCGAACCCCCTACCTGGAGCCGATCACCATGGGCTTTCTCGCCGGCAAGCGCCTGCTCATCACGGGCCTCTTGTCCAACCGCTCGATCGCCTATGGCATCGCCCGCGCCTGTCACCGCGAGGGCGCCGAGCTGGCCTTCAGCTACGTCGGCGAGCGCTTCAAGGGCCGGACCACCGAATTTGCCAAGGAGTTCGGCTCCGAGCTGATCTTCGACTGCGACGTCGCCGACGACGCCCAGATCCAGGCGATGTTCGACGGTCTCGGCGAAGCCTGGCCGAGCTTCGACGGCTTCGTCCACTCGATCGGCTTCGCGCCGCGCGAGGCGATCGCCGGCGACTTCCTCGACGGCCTGTCGCGCGAGGCCTTCCGCATCGCCCACGACATCTCCTCCTACAGCTTCCCGGCAATGGCCAAGGCGGCCGCGCCGCGGCTGTCCAGCCAGGCGGCGCTGCTGACGCTGACCTACCTGGGCAGCGACCGCGTCGTGCCGAACTACAACACCATGGGCCTGGCCAAGGCCTCGCTCGAAGCCAGCGTGCGCTACCTCGCGGCCAGCCTCGGCAGCAAGGGCGTGCGCGTCAACGGCATCTCGGCCGGGCCGATCAAGACGCTGGCGGCCTCGGGCATCAAGGGCTTCGGCAAGATCCTCGACGTCGTCGAGCAGAACGCGCCGCTCAAGCGCAACGTGACGATCGACGACGTCGGCAACGTCGCCGCCTTCCTGCTGAGCGACCTGGCAGCCGGCGTCACGGCCGAGATCACCTACGTCGACGCCGGCTTCAGCCGCGTGGCCAGCGGCATGGCCGACGCCTGAACCGCGCCGGACTCGCACCCGGCCGCGCGGCTCAGGCCGCGACGCAGTCCACGTAGTAGCGCTTGCCGCCCTCGTCGAGTTCCTCCTCGACGAGGCCGTGCACGTCGGTGTCGAAACCGGGGAAGCGGCGGTTGAAGTCGCGCGTGAAGCGCAGGTAGTCGACGATCTTGCGGTTGAAGCGCTCGCCCGGGACCAGCAGCGGGATGCCCGGCGGATAGGGCGTCAGCAGCGAGGTCGTGATGCGGCCCTCGAGCGCCTCGATCTCGACGCGCTCGGTCGTGCGGTGCGCGATGTGGGCGTAGGCCTCGCTCGGCTTCATCGCCGGCTGCAGGTCCGACAGGTACATCTCGGTGGTCAGGCGCGCGATGTCGCCGGCCACGTAGGCCTCGTGGATCGACTGGGCCAGATCACGCAGCCCCATGCGCTCGTAGCGCGGGTGGGCGGCACAGAACTCCGGCTGGATGCTCCACAGCGGCGCGTTCTTGTCGTTGTCGTCCTTGAAC
>CAYOXW010000201.1:0-4913 GCA_964408005.1 uncultured Methylibium sp. | reverse complement strand
TTGGCTTTCTTGGCTCCCCGACCTGGGCTCGAACCAGGGACCTACGGATTAACAGACGCGGGCTCGAATCGGCCGGAAGGCGGCGCAGTTGCTGCATTTCTCTGGCGTCGCGTCAAATTCGCATGAGCAGGCTGTTCGATATTCATGCCAGGGCGACGACGGTCAAAACCACTGGATATTTGACGCCCCGAAGCTACCCGACTTGCACGCTGTTTGGCGCCGCCGTCGCGCGCCAACGGGCCTTGATATAGGTCTCGGTGGTCTTCTTGTCGGCGTGGCCGCATAGCAGCTGGATCTGCTCGATCGGCGCGCCGGCCAGCCACATGTCCGTGGCACCCTTGCCCTTGAGGTCGCGCAGGCCGAAGGGCGCCATCTTGGCCAGCGGGCCGCCAGCCTCGGCGTGCGCCTTGCGCACCTTGGCCTGAGCCTGCTTGAGCATCGCCGACAGACCGTCGTAGGTGTAGGCCTCGCCCTTGAGGGTGTGCAGGATCGGCTGGTGGAGCTTCGGCACTTCGCCGACGGCCTCGGCCACCAGAGCGCCGAGCTGGCCCGTGAGCGCGATGTCGATCAGCTTGCCGGTCTTCGACTGCCGGAAGTGCAGCACCTTCCCGCCTTCCTTCGATCGCACATTGGCCGGCGTCCAGGCCAACACGTCGACCTCGGGGCGCTGCAGCGTGCGGTAGACCAGCTCCATGGCCAGGCGCACCGCCCGGTTGCCGGCGTCGTAGGTGGCGCGGTACTCGTCGTGCCCGACGTAGCGCTCGCGCTTGCTCTCCGGGTTGCGCCGCACGCCGCTGGCGCGCATGCAGGGGTTGACCACCAGGTCGGCCACCTTGCCGGTGCGGATCATCCAGGAGATGCAGCTCGACAGGAATGCGCGCTCGCGGTTCGCCGGCACCGGCCGCGGCGGGTCGAGCGCCGCGTTCGCCTCGAGATAGGCCTGCACCATGGCCGGCGTGATCTGCTCGGGAAAGCGCTTACCGAACGCGGCGACCAGCGGGCCGTCGTCGGCCGCGTAGCCGGTGTAGTCGTCGAGCGTGCGCTGGCTGAGCGCCTTGGCCTTCACGCGCGCCTTGCAGTCGTCGAGGAAGACCCCGAACCAGTAGGCCATGGTCCCGAAGCCGTCGCCTGGGTTGTTGTAGCGCGCCGCTGTGCGCTTCGCCTGGTCGACGTCGGTGCCGACGTTCTCCCAGCGGCCGGTGTCCCGGTGGATGTAGAAGAAGCGGCCGCGCTGGAATGCGAGCCGGGTGCCGGCCAGGCCGAGGGGGTCACCGTCCTTGCGTTTGCGGCCCACGGGTCCTCCTGCTCGATGCCCAGGCCTGCAAGTCGACAGCGATGCCGGCGGCGCTGGGAGGCTGATTCTGCGCCTCGGCGGCCGGCGCGGCGGCGCGCTGCTCCTCGACGGCCAGGTAGTGCGCGCGGGACAGCGCCACCGGGCCGCCGCGGGGGCGACTGGCGCGCACGAAGCCGAGCTCGTGCAGGGCGCGCAGCTGGGCGGCCGGCTGCGTCAGGCCGTTGGTGATCTCGACGAGCTCGGCCTGAGACAGGTTTAGGGTCTGGCGCTCGGCGACAGCGGTGTCCATCAGTCCTCCCTCTCCCACGGCAGGGGCTCGCGCTTGTCCCTGCGCTGGCGCTTGCGGCGGCTCACGACCTCTCCCCGCGCACAAGGCGCTCGACTTCGTGGATGGACACCTTGTTGGACAGCGCTAGCCTCACCGCCTCCATGATCTCCGCGACTTCCGCCTCTGGCCGCTTGCGTGCGGCGCGGTCGGCTGCGATGACGGCGCGGGCGGCGGCTAAGAATCCGTCGGGACGCGCAGTGCCGTACTTCCTGTAAAAGGCGTCGATCCGCTCGTCCGTCAACTCGCCCTGCGCTGCTGGCTGCTCGGGCGGCGAGGGGGCGGCTGCGACGCGACTGTTCCAACTCGCCCCGCTGCGCTCGTTCTCGTCGCTCGATTCGTGACGCGCGCCGCAGTTTCTGCAGGTCACGATGCAGGACTGGCGAGGCGTTCCTACGCGCTCGAACTCAGCTTCGCCACCGCAGAACGGGCACGGGTCCAGCGCCTCGCGCAGCTTGTCACTCATGGTCGGCTCCTTGCCGCGCTACGGCGGCCGTATCCTTGCCTCGAAATTCGAGGTGCAAGATCGCGTCTCCATCCACTCGCGGAGACCTGCGATGCTCACCACCTACCACGTGCGGCGCCTGGACGACGGCCGCTTCTATTCCTTCCTGCGCGAGCGCTTCGCCTGGGGCGGCAGGACCATGCTCGTGCGCGGCTCCGTGTCGCGCAGCCGGCGCCTGGCGCTGAGGGCTGCGGCCGATCACTGCGCACGCTCCCGCAGTGCTGCGTCCTGAGCAGCATTCAGCTCGGCCATGCGCTCGTGCGAGCCGCCGGGCCGGTCGGGGTGCGCAGCGCTGGCCAGCCGGCGGTAGGCTGCGCGGATGTCGGCGCGCGTGCAGTCGCGCGCCACGCCGAGCACCTCCCACCAGTCGCGCTTCGCGCTCGGCGCCGGCAGGGCGGTGAAGCCGGTGAAGGCCCGGTCGAGGATCGCGGCGCCGCCGTGCCGCTCGATCGCGCGCATGGCCTCGATCGTGGCCGCCAGCGCGGCGATGTTCTGCGCGACCTTGGTGTAGCGGTCGATCGCCATGCAGCGCGTTGCGCCGCTGTCGATCCAGTAGACGGCCGCGCCGGGGTCGGCCGGCTCGCGCGCATCGGAGCGCGGCAGGCCGTCGAGCCGCAGCGGCACGTTGCTGCTGATCACGACGTCGTCGGAGTGGATGCCCATGCGCTCGAGCTCGGCGCGCAGGCGGGTGATGGCCTGGTGTACGGTCACGTCCTGCAGCGGCCGCCAGCTGCTGCCGGACCGCGCGTCACCGCGGCGCGCGAAGCGGCCGTAGTCGCGGCGGTCAGCCGGCGTGCGCTTCCAGCCTTCGGGCCATTGCAGCGGGTGGGCGGTGATGGTCATTTCTGCTCCCATTGAACGCGGCCGCCCGTCGGCGCCATCTCGGCCCAGGTAGCTCGGTAATAGGCTTGCCCGCCAGGCGCATCTCGCGCGTCGCCGAGCGACTGCACGTAGCCCTGCGCCCCCCACGGCCTCGGCTCCGTCACGACCATCAAGCAGCAGGTGAACGCTCGGTTCTTCACGTCAGGAGTTAGCTGCACGATGTCGCCATCCTTGATCTCAAACTGGTCGCTCATGCCACTCGGCGCGAGTGCGCCGCCTCCGGAAACCCGTTGTGCTCCACGCCGTCAAGCAGGCGGCCGGCGGCTTTCTGTTCCAGCGCAGCGACGAGGCGCTTCAGCTCGTCCAGCGTGGCATCGTTCTTGATCTGGTTCGCCCGCCAGCAGATGACCCACACGTTGTCGGTGGTGTAACCGCGGCGGCTGTCGATTCGGTCGATGGAAGCGCTGGCGTCTCGCCTGCGTCCGTCTGCTTGGTAGACCAGCTCGACACCGAACACCGGGCAGTGAGTCGGCCGCGGAACGTTGCCAAGGTCGAGCGCGAACTCCAAGCCTTTTGCGTCCGCACGGCCCCGCGCATCCGCCAGCAGGTGCTTCAGCGCCCAGGTGACTGCCTCGGGTCCGGTCTTGCGCGCGGCGCGCAGCGCGATGTGCCGAGTGTTGTTTCGCTCGCGGTTGCGGGCGTGCGAAAGCCGGTTGCGGATCGCGACGGCTTCTTTGCAGGCGTTCGCCAGCCCCGTGGCTTCGTGCTTGCTCTTGCCGAAGGCCGCTCGTGGGTGCATTGCCTTGCAGGCGCCGCACCACAGTTCCGTGTCGGTGGCGGGTCTAGGCCGCATGCGGAAACTCCCTGACCAAGAGGTCAGCCGGGATCTCGGCCTTCTTGGTCATCTGCTTCATGAAGAACGGTACGCCGGCGCTCTGGCATTGCAGCTTCAGGCTGCGGAACCAGTCGGGGTGCGCCGGCCGCGCGTGCGGGCCACTCTCGCCGCCGGCGATGACCCAGTGGAGGCCGTTGAGCCGCGAGCAGATGCACTCGGCAAGGGTGCCGCCGTTCTCCGAGTCGACCACCACGCGACGGCCGGTGCTGTGTGCGAAGCAGTCCCGGTTCGGGCAGCACGCCGTGCAAGCCTTCTGCAGCTCGATCGGCCCCAACATCGGCTCGATCGACAGGAAGCGCACGCGCGCCGGCACCGCGAGCAGCTTCGGGATGTCGCGGTCGGCCTCCTTCTGGTTGACGACGGTGGCGCCGAGCCAGACGTTCGCGGGCGGCCTGCCGTTGCTCCACCAGTCCACGATCCAGGCGCGCAGTGGGTCGTTGCCGGTACTGCCCGCCACGAGCGCGGCGTTGACGATGCTCCTCACGTTCCCGATACGCTTCGTCAGCAGCAGCCAGTCGAGCTCGGGCGTGAGGCGGATCGTGTCGAGCAGCCGCACGAACTCGCCGAGCGGCGCGTCGAGGTCGAGCCAGTCGCCCATCGACGCGCAGAACACGCGCGGCCGCCGGCCGAGCTTCGCGGGCATGGTCTTGGCCCAGCGCAGCGGCTCGTTCCAGTGCTTCTCGCCGAAAGTGCGACGCTCCGACCCGACGCCCCACAGCACCTTGCCCGGCGCAAAGCGGTGCGCGTCGCGCTCGGCGTAGCAGTGATCGCAGGCCGGGCTGACCTTCTGGCACCCCCACCACGAATTGAACGTCGCGTCGGTCCAGCTGATTCCAGTCGTCTCGCTCATACCTGCGGCCTCCTCGCCACATAGCCCTCGGGCTCGTCGTCCTCGCTCACCAGCTCGGCATACCGCCGGTCGGCCAGCGCTCGGTCCTCGAAGCAGAAGCGCCGCGCCCAGGACTCGTCGGTCACGCCCAGGCAGATGGCCCGGGTGAACAGCAGGTCCAGCAGCGCCGCGGCGCTGCCTGATGATGTCGCTCTTGATCTGCTTGAGCGTGGCCTCGCCGTC
>CAYOXW010000200.1:0-4927 GCA_964408005.1 uncultured Methylibium sp. | reverse complement strand
GGGTGGACGCCTCGCGCACCCAGCTCGCCGCCGCCGAGCGCCGCGCCACGCTCGCACGCGAATCGCGCGGCTTTTTCGACAAATCCTTCCGCCTCGGCGAGACCGACCTGCCGACGCGCCTGCGCATCGAAGCCGAAGCCGCGGAAGCCGAACGCCAGGCCGCGCGCACCCGCATCGAACTCGCCGCGGCGATCTCCGCGTGGCGGCAGGCACTGGGTCTCATGCCCCAGTGACGCTGCATCGACGCCACACACCGAATCCTTCAGGACCCTCCCCATGAACCTCCCGCACCTAATGGCCGCGATCCTCGTCGCCGCCTTCCTCGCCGCACCGCCCGCGCGCGCCGCCGGCGACCATGACCACGGCGACGCTGCCCCCTCGGCCGTCGGCGAGGCGCTGCCGCGCTTCACCGCCGAGTCCGAACTGTTCGAGCTCGTCGGCGTGCTCAGCGGCGCGCAAATCACGCTCTACCTCGACCGCTATGCCGACAACAACCCGGTGCGCGACGCGCAGATCGAGCTCGAGATCGGCGGCGCCAAGTTCAAGGCCGAAGCCCATGGCGACGGCGAGTACGAGGTGCTGCTGCCCGAAGCGCCGAAGCCGGGTGTGCTGCCCATCACCGCGACCGTGACCGCCGGCAACGAAGCCGACCTGCTCGCCGGCGAGCTGGACATCCACGAGGAGGCCCACGCCGACGAGGCCGAGCACACGCATTCGTGGAAGGAATACGCCTTATGGGCTGCCGCTGGCCTCGCCGCGCTGGCCTTGCTCGGCTGGGCCGGGCGTCGCATGCTCGGCGCACGCAGCGTTCGCGCCGGGGGTGCGGCATGAAGCGCGCGCTGATCGTCACCAGCCTCGGGCTGCTGATCGTACTGGCCGGGCCCCACGCGGCGCTGGCCGGCGAAGGCCATGACCACGGCGACGGCCCCGCGGCGCCCAGCGCCAACGGCCCGCAGCGCCAGCCCGACGGCAGCGTCTTCCTGCCCAAGCCGGCGCAGCGCCAGCTCGGCGTGCGCACCTTCGTCACCGCCGCCGCCACGCTGCCGCGCACGGTGGAACTGAACGCGAGGGTGCTGATGGACCCCAACGCCGGCGGCAAGGTGCAGGCCCTGAACGCCGGCCGCATCGAACCCGGGCCACGCGGCCTGCCCAACCTCGGGCAGGCGGTGCGCAAGGGCGAGGTGCTGGCCCATGTCGTGCCGTCGGCGGCGCCGATCGAACGCTCGAACCAGTCCGCCCAGCTGGCCGAGCTGCGCGCGGCCAAGACCTTGGCCGACAAGCGCATCGCGCGCCTGCAGGAGCTGGCCGACACCGTGCCGCGCAAGGAGATCGAAGTCGCTGAAAGCGAATCGGCCAGCCTGGGTGCGCGCATCGCCGTGGTCGGCGCCGGCCTCGCGACCCGCGAGACGCTGGTCGCGCCGGTGTCGGGCGTGATCGCCTCCGCCAACGTGGTGGCAGGCCAGGTGGTCGATGCGCGCGAACTGATCTTCGAGATCGTCGATCCGTCGCGCCTGCGCATCGAGGCGCTGGCCTTCGACGCTGCGCTCGCGTCCGACATTGGCGGCGCGACACTCGCCGTCGGCGAGCAGCGCGTGCCCCTGGTCTTCGTCGGCGCCTCGCGCAGCCTGCGCGAGCAGGCGCTGCCGCTGGCCTTCCGCGCCGAGGGCCCGGCGCTCGCGCAACTGGCCGTCGGCCAGCCGGTGCAGGTCTTCGTGCAGACGAAGAAGACGATCGAGGGCATCGCGGTGCCCGTCGCCGCTTTGATGAAGAACCCGGCCAACCAGACCATCGTCTGGGTCAAGACCGCGCCCGAGCGCTTCGAGCCGCGCAGCGTCACCACCGAGCCGCTGGACGGTGTGAGCGTCGCCGTCACCTCGGGGCTCGAACCCGGGGACCGTGTCGCCACCCAGGGCGCCACCTTGATCAACCAGGTGCGCTGACATGTTCAAGTGGCTCCTCGACAACAGCCTCGGCAATCGGCTGCTGGTGATCATCGCCAGCGTGGTGCTGATGGCCTATGGCGCGTTCACGCTGTCGCGCACGCCGGTGGACGTGTTCCCCGACCTCAACAAGCCCACCGTCACCATCATCACCGAGGCCGGCGGCATGGCCGCCGAGGAGGTGGAGCAGCTCATCACCTTCCCGCTCGAGACGACCATGAACGGCCTGCCCGGCGTGGAGTCGGTGCGCTCGATCTCGTCGGCCGGCCTGTCCTTTCTCTACGTCACCTTCGACTGGGACATCGACATCTTCCGCGCCCGGCAACTGGTGTCGGAGCGGCTCGCCGGCATGGAAGAAAGCGTCGCCGAAGGCGTCACGCCGCACATGGGCCCGATCAGCTCGATCATGGGCGAGATCATGCAGATCGCGATTCCCGTCGATCCGCAGAAGATCAGCCCGATGGCGGTGCGCGAGTACGCCGACTGGGTGCTGCGGCCGCGGCTGCTGTCGGTGCCGGGCGTCGCGCAGGTCATCCCGATCGGCGGCGAGGTGCGCCAGTTCCAGGTGCAGCCCAACACCGCCCGCATGGCCGAGCTGGGCATCACGCACGATCAGCTCGAAGACGCACTGAAGGGCTACTCGTCCAACACCTCGGGCGGCTTTCTGGAACTCAATGGCCGCGAATACCTGATCCGCAACCTCGGGCGCACGTCCCGGCTCGATGACCTGAACAACCTCGCGCTGACGGCGAAGGACGGCCAGCCGATCCTGATGCGCCAGATCGCCGAGGTGACGTTCGCGGCAGCCCCCAAGCGCGGCGACGCGGGTTTCGAGGGCAAGCCCGCGGTCATCCTGGGCATCCAGAAGCAGCCGACCGCCGACACCATCGCGTTGACGCTCGCCATCGAGGACGCACTCACCGGCCTGAAGGCCTCGCTACCGGCCGGCATGGAGGCGCCGCAGGTCACCTTCCGCCAGGCCAGTTTCATCGAGGCCTCGATCAGCACGCTGCAGGGCAAGCTGATCGGCGCGTCGATCTTCGTCGCCGCGATCCTGTTCTTCTTCCTCGGCACGCTGCGCCCGACCGTCATCGCGCTGACGGCGATCCCGGTGTCGATCTTCATCACCGCGTTGGTCTTCAAGTATTTCGGCCTGTCGATCAACACGATGACGCTGGGCGGCCTGGCCATCGCGATCGGCGGGCTGGTCGACGACGCGGTGGTGGGCGTCGAGAACGTGCTGCGCCGCCTGAAGGAAGACCGCGCCAGGCACCCCGAGCACCGCATGCACCCGATCGAGGTCGTGGCCCGCGCGACGATGGAGGTGCGCTCGGCCATCCTGTACGCCACGGTCATCATCGTGCTGGTCTTCATCCCGCTGTTCGCGCTGCCGGGGCTGGAAGGCAAGCTGTTCGTGCCGCTGGGCATCGCCTTCATCGTCTCGACGCTGGCCTCGCTGATCGTCTCGGTCACGGTGACACCGGTACTCAGCTTCTACCTGCTGCCGCGGATGAAGACGCTGGACCACGGCGACACCAAGGTGCTGGCCTGGTTGAAGGCGCGTTACTGCGGCAGCCTGCAGGCGGTGCTCGATCGGCCGAAGGCAGTCCTCGCTGCGGCCGGCGCCGCGGTGCTGGTGGCGGCGGTGGCCGTGCCCTTCTTCCCGACCACCTTCCTGCCCCCTTTCAACGAGGGCACGCTGCTGATCGGCCTGCGCCTCAATCCGGGCGTGACGCTGGCCGAGACCTCGGCGCTGGCGCGCCAGGCCGAGGTGTTGATCCAGCAGGTGCCGGAGGTGACTCACGTCGGGCGCCGCAGCGGCCGGGCCGAGCTGGACGAGCACGCCGAGGGTGTGCATGTCAGCGAGCTGGACGTGGGGCTCGTGCCCACCGCCGAGCTGACGCGCAGCATGGACGAGGTCAAGGCCGACATCCGCGCCCGCCTCGTCAACCTGCCGGCGGCGCTGGAGATCGGCCAGCCGATCTCGCACCGCATCGACCACATGCTGTCGGGCGTGCGCTCGCAGATCGCCATCAAGATCTTCGGCGAAGACCTCGATGCGCTGCGCGGCCAGGCCGATGTGCTGCGTGCGAAGCTGGCCGCCATCCCCGGCATCGCCGACCTGCAGATCGAGAAGCAGGTGCTGGCCCCGCAGATCAAGGTACGCGTGGACTACGCGGCGGCCGCCCGCTACGGCGTGCCTGCACCGCAGGTACTGGCCACGCTGCAGGGCCTGGTCGAAGGCGAGAGGATCACCCAGATCGTCGAGGGCAGCCGGCGTTTCGCGCTGGTGGTGAAGCTGCCCGAGTCGGCGCGTTCGGTGGAGGGCCTGGGCGGCATCCTGATCGAGACGCCCAATGGCCGCATCCCGCTGTCCAAGATCGCGACGATCGAGGACGGCGACGGCCCGAACCAGATCAGTCGCGACGACGGCAAGCGGCGCATCGTGCTGTCGGCCAATGCCTCGGGGCGTGCGCTGTCGGAGATCGTCGCCGACATCCGCCAGGTGGTCGCCGAGACCAAGCTGCCCGAGGGCTACTTCATCACCCTGGGCGGGCAGTTCCAGGCCCAGGAGGAAGCCTCGCGGCTGGTCGGCCTGCTGTCGATCGTGTCGCTGACGCTGATGTTCGTCGTGCTCTACAGCCGCTACAAATCGGCGGCGCTGTCGGCGCTGATCATGGTCAACATCCCGCTGGCGCTGGTCGGTGCGGTGCTCGGGCTGTGGCTGTCGGGCCAGCCGCTGTCGGTGGCGGCGCTGGTCGGTTTCATCACCTTGGCCGGCATCTCGGTGCGCAACGGCATCCTGAAGGTCAGCCACTACATCAACCTGATGCGCTTCGAGGGCGAATCCTTCGACATGAAGATGATCGTCCGCGGCTCGCTGGAGCGGCTGAGCCCGGTGCTGATGACGGCGCTGGTGACAGCCTTCGCTCTGGCGCCGCTGCTGTTCGAGGCCGAACGCCCCGGCACCGAGGTGCTGCACCCGG
>CAYOXW010000199.1:0-4972 GCA_964408005.1 uncultured Methylibium sp. | reverse complement strand
ACGACGTGCCCTACAACCCGCTGCACGACCAGTTCATGCCCAGCATCGGCTGCGCGCCCTGCACGCGCGCGATCGCGGTCGGCGAGCCCTTCCGTGCCGGGCGCTGGTGGTGGGAGGACGAGGCGGCCAAGGAATGCGGGCTGCACGTCAGCCAGGCGGGCGCATGACGCATCCGGTCGTCTTCGTCGGTGCCGGGCCGGGTGCGGCCGACCTGATCACGGTGCGCGGCGCGCGCCGGCTGGCCGAGGCCGAGCTCGTGCTGTTCGACGCGCTGACCGATCCGGCGCTGCGCGAGCTCGCGCCGCAGGCGCGCTGGGTCGACGTCGGCAAGCGCGGTTTCTGCGACGCGACCGGCCAGGCCCGGATCAACGCCCTGCTCGTCAAGTACGCCACCCAGGGCCTGCGCGTGCTGCGGCTCAAGGGCGGCGACCCGAGCGTGTTCGGCCGGCTCGAGGAGGAACTGCAGGCGCTCGCCGCCGCCGGCTTGGCGGCCGAGGTGGTGCCGGGCGTGACCGCCGCACTGGCGGCCGCCGCGGCGACGCACAAGCCGCTGACGCGGCGTGGCAGCGGCCGCAGCGTCGCGCTCACCACGGCGATGACGCGCAGCGGCGAGCTGCGGGCCTCCCGCCATGCCGACACCGAGGTGTTCTACATGGCCGGACGCCAACTCGCCGCCCTGTCGCGGCGGCTGCGCGAGGCCGGCTGGGAGGCCGACACGCCGGCCAGCGTGGTCTCGCGCGCCGGCTGCGCCGACCAGCTCGCGAGCCAGCACAGCGTCGCCTCGCTCGCCGAGGCCGGTCTGCTGCACAGCGGGCGCCCGACGGTGGTGACGGTCGGCGTCGGCGCACGTCCTGTCGCGACTGGCACCGCGTGTGCGGGGGGCAGCGATGCGATCCCCCACGCCTCACACGACGCCGCGAACCTTTAAAATCAGTGTTTTCGCGCATCGTCGCGCTCCCACCCACCCAGCCGTCGTCCCCGCCATGACCCACGTCGTCACCGAATCGTGCATCCGCTGCAAGTACACCGACTGCGTCGACGTCTGCCCGGTGGACTGCTTCCGCGAGGGCCCGAACTTCCTCGCGATCGACCCCGACGAGTGCATCGACTGCGCGGTGTGCATCCCCGAGTGCCCGGTCAACGCGATCGTGCCGGAGGAGGACGTGCCCTCGAGCCAGCTGCAGTTCATCAAGCTCAACGCCGAGCTGGCCAAGCAATGGCCGAGCATCACCAAGCGCAAGGCCTCCCTGCCTGACGCCGACGAATGGAAGGACCGCACCGGCAAACTCGACCAGCTGATCCGCTGAGCCCTTGCTGCGCGTCCCCTGCCCCCGAATGGAACCTCAACTGAACCCCGCCATTTCCGCCACCGCCGCCTCGCACGACGGGCCGATCGAGACCGATGCCGTGATCGTCGGCGCCGGCCCCGTGGGCCTGTTCCAGGTCTTCGAGCTCGGTCTGCTGGAGGTCAAGGCCCACGTCATCGACTCGCTCGCCTACCCGGGCGGGCAGTGCATCGAGCTCTATCCCGACAAGCCGATCTACGATATCCCGGCCGTGCCGGTGTGCACCGGCAAGGAGCTCACCGACAACCTGCTCAAGCAGATCGAGCCCTTCGGCGCGACCTTCCATCTCGGCCAGGAGGTCACGCTGGTGGCCAAGCGCGAGGACGGCCGCTTCGACCTCGAGACCAGCAAGGGCACGCGCTTCATCACCAAGACCATCTTCATCGCCGGCGGCGTGGGCTCGTTCCAGCCGCGCACGCTGAAGGTCGACGGCATCGAAAAGTTCGATGGCAACCAGCTGCACTACCGGGTCAAGAACCCGGCCCAGTTCGCCGGCAAGAACCTGGTGATCGTCGGCGGCGGCGACTCGGCGCTCGACTGGACGCTGAACTTCGTGCAGGACGGCCCGAACAAGGCCGAGAGCGTCATCCTCGTGCACCGCCGCGACGGCTTCAAGGCCGCGCCGGCGAGCGTCGCCAAGATGCGCGAGCTGTGCGAGGCCTACGAGATGCAGTTCATCGTCGGTCAGGTCACCGGCCTCGAGGAGAAGAACGGTGCGCTCAGCAGCGTCAAGGTGACCGGCGGCGACGGCGTCACGCGCGTCGTGCCGCTGGACATGCTGCTGGTGTTCTTCGGCCTGAGCCCCAAGCTCGGCCCGATCGCCGAGTGGGGCCTGAGCATCGACCGCAAGCAGCTCGTCGTCGACACCGAGAAGTTCGAGACCAACGTCCCGGGCATCTTCGCGGTCGGGGACATCAACACCTACCCGGGCAAGAAGAAACTGATCCTGTCGGGCTTCCACGAGGCCGCGCTGGCGGCCTTCGGTGCCGCGCCCTACATCTTCCCGGAGAAGCGCATCCACCTGCAGTACACGACCACGAGTCCGAAGCTGCACAAGGTGCTCGGCGTCGAGACGCCGGTGTTCGACTGACCGATCCTCGCGCCCCGCGCTGACAGGCCCGCTTCGGCGGGCCTCGTCGTTTGCACAGGCGCGATAATCGTGCATCCGCGCGGCCAGGCGTCGCGCGGCTTTCGCTAGGGGTGCCGGTGCGCCGTCAGGACGCGCTGGCTGAGACAGTCCCTTTGAACCTGATTGAGGTCATCCTCGCGCAGGGAAGCGTTCCGCCTCGGTGGCCTGCCGGCCCGTTCGTCCGATCCCCGGCAGTCCGTTCGTTGCAGCGCCCCTGCCATCGAACGGAATCCACGATGGCTCCTCGCTTCATTTCCATGCTGCGCCTGTCCGCGACCGCGGGCGCGAGCATCCTGGCCTGTGCCGCGGCACAGGCCGACCCCGCCCAGCTGCAGGCGGTCACCATCACCGGCCGCAGCGCGCCGCCGGCCAGCGTTGCCGGCTTCGGCGACACGCCGCTCGAGCAGCTGCCGCTGCAGGCCGTCTCGGTCACCGAGGAAGCGCTGCGCGAGCGCGGCGCCCAGGGCCTGCGCGAGCTCGCACGCATCGACGCCAGCGTCTCCGACGCCTACAACTCGGTGGGCTACTGGGACAGCCTCACGGTGCGCGGCTTCGTGATCGACCAGCGCTACAACTACCGCCGTGACGGGCTGCCGATCACCGGCGAGACGGCGATCGCCCTCGACAACAAGGCGCGACTCGAACTGCTCAAGGGCACCAGCGGCATCCAGGCCGGCACCAGCGCACCGGGCGGCCTGCTCAACCTCGTCGTCAAGCGCCCCGACGTCGAGCGGCGCTCCGCCCTCGTCGAGCTGCGCGGCGCGCACACCGCGCTCGCCGCCGTGGACCTGTCGACGCGCTTCGGCGAGGAGCGCGCCTTCGGCGTGCGTTTGAACGTCGCGACCGAGCGGCTCGCACCCGAGCTCGACGATGCCCAGGGCCGCCGCCACCTGTTCGCCCTCGCCGGCGACTGGCGGCTCACGCCCGACACGCTGATCGAGGCCGAGATCGAGACCAGCCGCCGCCGCCAGCCCAGCCAGCCGGCCTTCAGCCTGCTTGGCGACCGCGTGCCGGATGCGGACGACATCGACCCGCGGCGCAACCTCAACGACCTGCCCTGGAGTGAGCCGGTCGTGTTCGCCGGTCAGTACGCGAGCCTGCGCCTCACCCAACGCCTCGGCGCCGACTGGCGCGCCGTCGTGCACGCCGGCCTGCAACGGCTGCGCACCGACGACCGCATCGCCTTCCCCTATGGCTGCAGCGACGACCGCGGCACCCCTGCAGTCGATGACGACGTTTACTACGCCGATCGCTACTGCCCCGACGGCCGCTTCGACCTCTACGATTTCCGCAGCGAGAACGAGCGGCGGCGCACCGGCGCGATCGACGCCGGCCTGCACGGCCGCGCGCGCTTCGCCGGCGCCGAGCACGCGCTCAGCCTCGGCGTGCTGCGCAGCCGCTACAAGCAGCGGCTGCAGGGCCAGGCCTTCAATTACGCCGGAAGCGGTTCGGTCGATGGCAGCGCGAGCACCACACCCGACCCGACGCTCTACCCCGCCACCAACCGCGACGAGCGCAGCACCGAGTTCTACCTGCGTGACGCGCTGCAGATCGGCCCGACCGTCGGCCTGTGGCTCGGCCTGCGCCACACCCGCATCGAGCGCGCCAGCGTGCAGACCGACGGCAGCGCGCCGACCGACTACAGCAAGCGCTTCACGACCCCCTGGCTCGCCGCCGCCTGGGAGCCGCTGGGCGGCCACCGCCTCCATGCGAGCTGGGGCCGGGGCATCGAGTCCGACGTCGTGCCCAACCTGCCCGGCTACGAGCGCCCCGGTCAGGCGCTGCCGCCGCGCAAGAGCCGCCAGAGCGAACTCGGCTACCGCCACACCGACGGCACGCTCACCACCGGCCTGACCCTGTTCCGCATCGACCAGCCGGCCGTGACCGACGATGGCAGCAGCGTGCGCCCCGACGGCGAACAGGTGCACACCGGGGTCGAGGCCCAGGCCCGCCTGCGCATCGAGCACTGGACGCTGGCGGGCAGCCTGCAGTGGCTGCGGGCCCGCCGCGAGGGCAGCGCCGACCCGCTGCTCGACGGCTCGCGCCCCGCCAACGTGCCCGAGCGCAGCCTGCGCCTGCTGGCCGAGCGCGAGTTCGTCGAACTGCCCGGGCTGCGCGGCTGGGCGGCGCTGACCGCCGACAGCGACCGTTCGGTGCTGCCGACGGCGGGCAGCCCCACGGTCCCCGGATGGGCACGCGTCGACCTGGGCGCGAGCTGGGACCAGGTGCTGTCCGGCGGCCAGCGGCTGGTGTGGCGCGGCGCGGTCGACAACGTCACCAACCGTCGCGCCTGGCAGGAGTCGCCCTATCAGTTCGACCACATCTACCTGTACCCGATGGCGCCGCGCACCTGGCGCGTGTCGGTCCAGGCGGATCTCTGACGCGCTGAAAACCTCGCTATAATGCAAGGCTGCATTCCTCGATAGCTCAGTCGGTAGAGCGCCGGACTGTTAATCCGTAGGTCCCTGGTTCGAGCCCAGGTCGGGGAGCCAAGAAA